>JBAZPZ010000040.1:0-17096 GCA_041645495.1 Fidelibacterota bacterium
CTACATCCATTTTAACTATTCCAGATTTCACTTTTCAACAAAAGAGAGCCCTATTCATTATTGTGTTTGCAGGCGAATCGTAGTTATCCCGAAAGCTTTGACTGGAACTGTGATTTCATGCTCACTGAAGGTTACTTCTTTTATATTTTCCTCCACTAAATTTGTCAAATAAGTCTTCTTAATGGAAAGAAGAGGTAACGTGATTGTAGATTCGACCGCTTGCCCCTCTGTTTCGATTAGCCGGATGATAATTCCATCTTCGTCTTCGGCCCGTTTCACTGTTAAGATCAGGACATTCGGCTTGTCAACCTGAGCAAAAGAACTTTTTCCTTCGAGCAGTCCTTCGTTTCTGCCATCTACAATTATCGGGATCAGTGGATTACCAATCGCCCAGCCAAAATCTCGTGATTTGCCCGATTTTAAGTCGCCTTTATGCGTTGTGATGGAATAACGGAATAACACATCACCCTGCTGAGCGGATGAAAAGTTCGTGCGAAAGTTGCTATCTAAAACATAGGCATACATATGTCCCTTGGTAAATTTACTTGGTATGGAATTTATCCATTTGTGATCTACCGGCATCACGCCGATATGCATACCCGGAGAAATGTAACAAGGCCACAGCCCGCCAAATTCTAACAGGTGTGACTCGATAGGTGACAGGGTGATGCCAATCTTTCCGTCACCGACTTCTGCCCAATGTTGCACCGAATAGTAGCAGGTATTTGAACCGGGAAATTGGTCCACCAAAGGCTCGATAACTGCATCGGAACCTTCATACCGAAAATGAGGATCGTCCATTTTAAACGGAAAAGCAAAATATATCTCCCAGAGCGGCGTATAGTCCTTTAAAATTCTATTCGCAATATCAATCCGTTTAGTCTTATCATAAAGGGTAATTTCCTGGGTTATCTGCGGGCAGCCTACACCTTCGCCAGAGATGACTATACTACTGCAAACAGGTCCTTTTTGTCCCTGGCTAATTTTTACCTTTTCGATGGTTCGTTGTTCCAAAGTTTTGGCCGACCGGGCTACAAATTGATTCAAACCATACGGCGTCTCCGTATCGACCATCTCTCGCCCAAGCTCTTTGTCATAAATACTTTTAATCCCGCCAGTGCGCGGATTAATCACCACTTTGTAAAAACGATTCTCCATGGTCGTATCATCCGCGACCACACTACCGGTATAGTCGGCGGCTTTTTCGGTCGGTAACAGTCGATATGTTTTATAACCTAACGGCGGTACATTTTCTGCTAAAAACACTAAATCAAAAAGTTCGGAATGAAATATCTGGCCCACCGCATATCGTTGACCAGCATACGGAACAAGTGTGCGCGGGTTGTTTATTTCATAAGTTTGATAAGGGATTTTCTGCCCGGTTGCTTCGTCGATGATTTCAAATGGTTCTTTTCTATTAAAACCAATCAACCGGACTACATCGGTTCGCGAAAAAGAAAGCGGATTAAATACCACGATGCGAGAATCTTCGTCATTAATTTTGATTGAGTGAGCAATTTTATCGAGACTTGAGTTCAAAATTAATTCGGTCAGCCCGGCCGCTTTCATGGCAAAGTGGCTTTTATCATTCCAATCCCAATCCTGGATCGTCCCGAATGGATTTGCCATACCCCAGGTATGTTCGTCATAGAGAAGCATATTTTCATAAGCCTGCTGGATTTTTTCCCGGGGGTAAGAATAATCACTAACAACCGAAGCGATAGAAGCGAATTTTTCCGCAGTTAGTAATTTATCATGGGTGATCCGATTGATACTCGTCTCCCGGGCTGTTGACATGACTCCGCGAACGTAGTCGGTATGCGGCAATTCCCCACGGAACACACGAACATCCTGACATTGTTTTTCCAGTTCTTTAAAGAACATAGAGCTTGTCGCTACGATAAGTTTGGGATAAGCCCACTTACTATTCCATTCTCTTGCAATAAGGCTGGGGCGGATGTCCGGAGCCGCATTATCATAACAACCGTAAGTGCCATATCGCACCACGGAGAATTGGCTGCCATTATCCTCCATTTTTTTTAGCATGGCGGGAAGATTTTTAAGTGCGTCATCATAAGATTCCGGACGCCAACAGCCATAGCATCCAACCCCGCCCGTACTGCCATAATAAAACAGCACCGATTCACCATCGGGTCCTTCCCAGCGGAATGCTTCAGGCTGGCGGTCATGTCCTAATACGGCTGATTCATCCCAAAACTGGTGCATATCGTTCCCATCTTTATCCAAATAGTAGGCAGATTCGTTATCCTTAAAGAAAATCCCATAATTTGGCATGCCACCATAGAAATATTTTATACCTGCACCGGCTAATATAGTCGGGATACCCCAACTTAAACCGGGAATATCAGTTACTGAACCGACCTCGACAGGGATGTCATATTTCCGCTTTAATTGGAATGATGGATACATCAATCGGATTAACTCTTCATGGCCGCATAATCCGGTTATCTCATTGCCGAAAAAGGCGTGAGTTTCAATTCGGTCTTCTTTAATGTACTTTTGAATTTTCTCCACGACTTCTTTTGGCCGGTTTTCGATGAAATGCTTAAGAGACCATGCAACTTCTGCGGTGTAGCGATATTTTGATTCATTCGGGAAATCCGCAGTTTCCTCACAGAAGCGTAAGACGTCGTCGTAATAGTCGTCGTGCTTGAGTAACACATTTTCAATCGCATCCGTGTATCCTAAATCATGGTGTGAAATAGGGACCATGAATACTTCCCAATGGCGCTGAGGTTGCATTTCAAATTGATAACGATCCCATATTTTATTGCCGGTTTTAATTAAGAACTCTGCTGCGGTTGGAGTGCTGATATCAGGAACATAAATATCAAAATCCGATTCACCCTTTGATACTTTCCCTATATCCAGAGATTGTTTCCAGGTACCGACTGAAACCTCCAGATGAACTTCTGTTGCCTTAAGTTGATTAGATAAAGATATCTTCAATAGTTGCATAAGGTGTTCTTGTTCCCATACAAATAGGATCGTCGGTTCAATATTTGTGAATCGTAACGCCGGAGTTTCTTTTTCTTTGGATACAGTATTTCCCGAAACCTTAAGATCAGCAGCTTTTAAGACAGAAAACAGGATACAAGGTATCATTAGACTGATTCTGAAGAACCAGATTAACGCACCCGATCTTAGCATACTATCCAGGCCAGATTGATATACCATTATTTTCTTCCCGTCTAAATGTTTATTTGCTCTCTTATTCATACACTTTTTTTAATAGAGTGGCTATTCAATTTCTTTAAACATTAAGTAATCAATCCCAAACATGTAACTTTTCGCTGCTTTAGGATTTGCGCCAATAATCTCCACACTTAGTTTATGCTCACCTCTCGTCAACTGATGAATACCCATGTCCTGAATTTTATACGGAATTACTTTTTCACTATACAAATCAATCGGACCGCCCAGTTTTTTCCCATCCAAACGAAGTTGAAAAATACCATAGTCTCCCGCTTTGGTCAATTGCATCTCCAACCGGTATTTCCCGGCTTTTTCTACTGGCACCGATAAATTTAACACGTCTTCGGGGAGCGCGTCAGTCCACCAAAGTTGCGCTTCACCACTCCATCCCGCACCAAACATATGCAGCTTCTGCGGTCTGACTTTTCCGTTTGTTGTTCCGAGAACCGTGAGGTTTTCTCCTTCTAAAACACCATCGACTCTATAAATCGGTGGTACCGTACAATATCCGATGCGTTGCTCAATCGGAACCGGCTCATAAGGGTCAACACCTCCCGGAGCGAGATACCAGTAAACAATGCTGGCATAAAGTGTCGGAATACTGTTGCCAAAATACTTTTCAATTATTCCTTCAAAGGACTTGATAAACGGCACATTATCTGTGATATGCCAGCGGTTCACCGATATATGTCCGCAGTTTTCCATACTGATAGTCTGATTGTGGTAACAGTTACTAAACAGTGTTGGACAACACCAAGCATAACCAAAATAATCTTCAGATCCCGTTCCGAACGTGGAAGGAAATTTCTCACCATCTACGAAAAATTTTTCATCCCCTTCGCCCCACCATTCCCCTTTTGGATTCCATACATGGAGCATTACCCCACAGAATCGTCCACGACCTTTTGTAGTTAAAAGTGTCCAATCAGGCCATCGATCTTTTCTATCGGGCAAGAAAGCATCGCGATGCCATTTTACATGAAAACGACCGAGTTCTTCGATAGGACGTGTAAGCGGAGCATGTGTAATCGTTAAAAACACCTCTCGCTCTTTAGAGCCATCATTTGTCAATTCGATTACTGCATTTGAATCAAACGGCATATACCAATTACAATAAAATCCATCTTCCGTCATTCCCATTGGAAGAGATTTATATTTGTTTTCACCGGGAGCGGTTCCAAAAAAGTCACCCAATGGCGCCCAAACACTTGGCTTCGATTCATCATCCCAATATATCCGAATGGCGAGTTCACGAAGCAAATCGCGATCCAGCGGAGATTCGGGTAAATCAATTTTGACTTTAAGAGATGTAATGGCGCGTTTCCCCTTCAACTGAATAACCCTTTGGGTGCTTCCAGGAGAAACCCTCATACTCCTTTGTTCGGTAATCTTACCAATATGTCTATTAACAGGACTATCCCCGCAGTTTAAAAGTTTCTCATTAGCTCTATCAAGAGCTTTGGCTTCAGAAAGCGAAAGTTCACGCTTAAATGTCGGCAGGATGGTTCCTTTCGGATAGGTCGCATAAGTGAAATGGTAATATGCTCCCCAATCTTTTTCGGCAGTGATCTTACAGGATTTTTGATAGGGAATCGGGATGTAACTGTTCAGTCCGCTACCGGTCTGGTGCACAAGCGCCAGGCGCGTGAACGGTTCGTTTTGACAATTAAAATACTCTTTAAACGGCAAATCGACGACCGGCGTTTCATTTCCGTCAATGTATATTTTTACATGTCCATCGCCTGCTTTCGCTGACCAAATTCGCCAGATCACGCCGGGCCCTTCCATCTCGGCAAACACGAATTCTCCGTTTTCCTCACGGATAATTCCATTACCGTCGCCATTCGCAGCCCAATCGATATATTGATTGGCTACTTCATCATACCTACTTCTACGGTCATAGCTAGACCATTGTGCACACTTTTCACCCGGAACTGGCAGTGTCGCCAGTCCTTCCAAATCAGTAAGGTTATTAATAAGGTCGATATATGTAATATTTTCTTTAGCAAAAAGTGAGGAAAACATAAGAAGAACTCCAATTCCGATTATTTTAAATTTATTCATCTCTATTTAGTGCAAGTATTTCCAGTGGTATTTCCACTTATCCGTCCCTGAAGCGAAAAGAAATCTGATGCATTTTCATACATGATCTTTTTAGCCAGTCCAACAGCGAAATCAAAATCGTACAGGCCTCTGTTGACCTTTTCAGCCAGGACTTCGGATAGCATTTCCCGGAAATAAAGCACCTGCCCGAGCGCACCTTCATAAACCCGATAACTATCGGCGCCCCACAAGATTTTATTCTGCGGCACCATTTCCAGCCATTCGCTCAAGCAACGCCGGGATATCTCCAAAGAAGTCCATTGCATGCCGTTAATGTCGAGATAGACATTGGGGTAATTATTCGCCAGAACGCCAAATTCACCTGTATATGGAATACCGCCATGGAAGATGTCGAATCTCAATCCTGGATATTTCTTCATCAAAACCGTCAGATGAACAGGATTGGTATTTTCGATGAACTGGAAATTCCAGGCCAGTTTACCGGTATGAAACTGGATTGGCAAACCGCTCTCTGCCGTCAAGCGGCAGATTTCATTCATCACAAAATCCTGTAATATCTTTTTTTCATCCTTCGAGATATTCTGCAAGCCTTTATCAAAAATACCTCTTGCCGTCGCTTCAGTCACATCCGTATAATCAATCGTCCGGTAATAGGCCGCGACGGACTTGATAGCAACCGCACCACCTTCCTTGAATTGCCGAAAAACTGAGCGAATCAAGTCCAGCAGATCTCGAAATGTACTCAGGCTGACGTCAAATCTCTGCTCCAGCTTTTTTATCCCTTCGGGATCGACGCCCTGCATCATTAAAAAATCCATCTTCATAGCCGGGAACAAGTAATCTTTGCCCGTAGAGAGCGTATCCATATCCACAACGGCGGCCCGGATATTCGCTTTCTCGCGTAAGACGTAGTCAATCCAATCTTCCCGTTGATACGCGGCGACGATCTGTTCATTCAGCACCGCCCAATTATCATCGTTGATATTCCCATATGGGAAATCATAAATGGCCTTGAATCCGCGCAACAGGGCTTGATAAGACACCATGTTCTCGATATTCCGCATATAGGGAGCAACGACGCTCCATTTTTTAGCCGTGTCTCGCGTGCCCTGCGGCCAGGGCGTTTCAGCATGGGTTCCGATACCGGGCATTCCAGACGCCGTCAAATCGGAATTCAAGTTATGAAAAATTAAATCACACAGATCAAATTGGGGCCAGGAGCCATCCGGATCAGGCCCCAAGTGCTCATGGGAATCTATGACTGGAATATTATTAATTGCTGAATGTACCCGCTCAAGAAGTTTAGTACAATTTGTCACCTTACATCCTCCGTACTTAAAAAAAATTTCCATTATCAAAGCGAAAAATATTTCTGGAGATTAGAATCCGATTGAATTTTGGGAATAATTTTACCTTTAGTGGAGGTCATTACCGTCACCACACCTGGTCCGTGTCCAGAGCATACACAGGTTCCATGCACAATGACACCAATAGTTACAGCGCCAGGTTTATAAATCCTCCCGTAGGAACTATCTGCGTCCATAATAGATATAAAATCTCCAAATCGCAAATCCTCGAGTCCATACTCTCTCACCATTGCCTCGTCAAATAGTTGAATATCGTAATCGCCGCTATACGTCTGCATGGCACCGAGACCTGAACCCATGATTTTGGCTGGAATCTCATGAGTAACTGGAAATTCAAGGCAGTGATCCTTCAGTTCAGTGATTTCTATTTTTTCTAATAGATTAGGATCAATGTTCATCACGATTATCTCTGGATAATCGAGGAGCTTGAGACCGGTACCCAATCCGATTACCTGCATCTTATCTCCCACCACCATTTTATCCATCACTTCTCGATTAAAATCTACAATCACATGTTCGATACCACCATGTTTACCTGTCACATGCCCTTTTTCACCTTTAGCCTCCCCGGAAACGACTCGCACTTCATTCCCGATACAGGCATAGATGTTTAGCGCTGCATTGAAATCTTTGGCAGATTTTTCTTCACCTACATACTTAATGCTCACAGCCGGCTCCGTATGATCTCCAGCCAAATCATAGATCAAATCGCCGATTCTGACATTGTAGTTGATTCCACCAACGCTGGGCAGCACTACCGGTTTACCATCGTGAGTCACGATGTAAGAAATGCCGCTTCCCGGGGTGGGATGCGAAATCTCGCCTAACAATGATTGCATTACGAGCTTGTCTTTATTAGTTCGAAGCACCTTATCCTCCTTAGGAATTTAATCCTTATAAATACACTTTTTGATCATAGGTCTGATTGTCTCGAAAAAATCATCATCTATGGGAAAATCCCATTTTTTGAACTGATCCCGCAAATCATCTCCACCTGCCACGCTAAATGCCGCCACAAAAATAGTCACTCGTTTCGTATCATCGGTGCCAGCTAATTTGTATATTTGATCTGTAGTTTCATTTTTCAAAAAGATACGGAAGAATTTGGGAAATATGTGCCAGCCATACCGATCGCCCAAACGAATACAAATACCGTCGAAAATATCAGGAGTCATTCGAGTTCTATCCAGTTTTTGATTTTCATAGAATTCTAAAGCGGTCAGGAATTTTTCCCGCATTGATCTGTTCTCTTCCTCGACCAACTTCTTCATCAGCGGTCTTAAGTCATTTTTATCAATCGTTTCGGTAATGTAAAGACTGGCCAGAGAAGCTAGTCCCTCGCTAAAGCCAAAGAATATTGCGGTTTTCTCATAATACTCATCTCCCAGCAGGTAAGCAAATCCCGGCAATCCTCCAAACTGGAAATTGTGCCCCATTTCGTGAAATGTGATAAAAAGTGAAAATTTGTTTTCATTGAGGTGATTCTTCCCAAAATGAATGGGATTACCGCTATAGGCAAAAGTGATTGTCGGATCATATAAAAAGGCCTGTTTTTCTCCGGGAAGCGGCCCCAACGAAGGGACTTGATCGGCCGAGAGTTCCTTCTCTATCAAATAACCAGTGTCTAAAAGATGGATCAAACCCATCGTGTCGATCGTGGATTCATACCACTTCGGAAAATCCATCTGTATATACGTTCCTTCGTAGCGATGTATTTTCCCTAAATCAGTATCGGTAAGATCCTGCGGCTTACTTGTGCCGATCCATTCTGTCCCTGCCGGAAACACCCGAAGTTCCCAACGATACAAACGTTTTCTAAAACGTGAGCCGTCCTGAAAAATACCATTAAAGGAAAAACTACACGTGTCGAATCGCCCCGATTTATAGTACTGAGTCTTATCGGTGCTGTAGATTTCGATTTCATAACCGGCAACAGTGTCATATGGGTTCCATCGAAAGGTCAGCTGATTTTGATCGTTAACTTTAACCAGATCAATGCTCTCGCCGTCTTGCGGATAGAGAGTTTTCACTGCAAATCCATCAACCTGCCGGAGGATTTTCTGCGGGTTTGTTACATCGATCTTGAGATTTTCAGTCCGCCACTGGAGTGGCATCCGAACACCGACATCCGCCGGGTGAGTGATCAGATAGTACTCGCCGTTCGGCAAATTAGAAACCACGAAAATACCGTTCGTGTCCGAATCCGTTTTGCCGAAATACAAGCCGGTAACGGCATTATGAACGTTTATGCGCAAACTGCACGGTTTGTCATTCTCGAAAAATACTCCCCGGATTTCGCCGTTTGCATTACCCGCATCCGCTTCATTCATCAATAAACATGACATTGTCATAAACACCATTAAAACACATGGAACTTTTTTATTTTTCATTCCGATTCCATTAAAATCACAAGGGTTATACTTTCTTCTTTGAATTCGCGCTTTCAAGGAATCTGTTTGTCGCATCGTGCAATTTCAGGCAGACTTTCTTAGCGTTGAGTTCCTCACCGAAATAGAGTAATTCGGTATTTCTACGGTAAATATCTTCCCATTCCTGATACTTACTGATAAACGGCACAGCGATGCCATCCCTACGGGCTAAATCATAAAACACTTTTTTATAATTGCTCAATTTTTGTGCTGATTTACCTTGTGGCAATCCGTATTCATACAGCGACATCCGGCTGACAAACATTCTGCCCATCTTGCCGATAATCTTTAGATTTTCGGGATTGCTGAGCATGTAGCGAATCAGTTCATAAGCGATATGTTTATGAGCGGCTTTTTGCGGAATGGATAATGCCGAACCGCCGATAAATTGGAATCGTCCCTTGTTGCCTCTGGGAGTCGGCGCAATTGTCCAGTTAAACTTGGTTTCCAATAAATCACTGAACTCCGTAGCTCCCAAATCAAAATTAATCGCTATCACACCATCGACGAAAGGCTGGGGTCTGCCCTGAGTTAGTTCCGGCACCGGTGCTACCTTATGTTTCCAACGAAGATCGCTCATCCACTGATAGGCCTCAATCGTCTCGGGCAAATTGAATTTTGACTCCGTCAGATCTGCATTGAACCAGTCTCCGCCGAACGAGCGTAAGACCCAGTACTGATATTCAGCACTGGCCTCACTGCCCAGATTGAGTCCGAATTGCCGATTCCCTTTGGTGAGCTTTTTCCCGACCCGTAATAAATCGTCAAACGTCCAGTTTTCGGTCGGCAACTCCTCGTCGATCTTTTTATACATGTCCAGGTTGACGTACAGTCCGCCGGTCGCGTAATCGTACGGAAAACCGTATTGACAATTATCGTATTGAAATTCTTCTACCTGGGTTGCATAATACTCATTTGGCCAGCCATCTGGTTTAAAAAATTCGATAAACGGATCTAGTTTTTGCAATAAGTCGATGGATGAAAAAGATTTAACGCGGGTATCGTGCATCCAGACCAGGTCTGGCGGCGAACCGCCGGCTAACAAAACCGGCAACTTCATATTATAATTCGCGAAACTGATACCCCAATCCAGTTGAACCTTAATTTTCGGATAATATGTTTTGAAAAACTTATCGATGATAAGATTCCACTTTTCAAACTGAAAGGCGCTTTCCCAACTCATTATTTTAAATGTACCGGTGATATTCGGATCGACTACGCCCATCGTCCACGCTGTTTGAGGATACTTCACACTAAACGACAGTAGATTGGGAGATACGGTTTTTCCGGCATTTCCACAAAAACGCAAGTAAGACAGACCGTACGCTCCAATACCTAATTGACCAAGTTTCTTTAAAAATTCTCTTCTGATCATATCAATTTTCCTTCATATATAGGTTACGCGATCAGCCTTTGAGTCCTGAGGTGACAACACCTTTTACATAGTATTTTTGGCCGATGACGAAAAGTATGAGGATCGGCAATACAGTTACACAGGAAGCTGCCATTATCAGATGCCACGGCGTCTCCGCCGCGATGCGCGTCTGAAACATTACCAGCCCCAGCGGCAATGTCTTCTTGCCGATTGTATTTATCATAATCAAAGGCCAAAAGAAATTGTTCCAAGTCCCCATGAATGTAAAGATGCCTAAAGTCGCAAAAACCGGTTTGCATTGCGGCACGATAATCTTCCAATACAGCTGCCAATAACTGCAACCATCAATTTTAGCCGCATCTTCAAGCGCCCTTGGAATTCCCATCATAAATTGACGCATTAAAAAAGTACCCCAGGCGCTAAACAGGCAGGGAACAATTAAGGATTTGAGCGTGTCCGTCCACCCGAGCGACTGCATGATAATGAATAACGGGATCATCAACACCGGGAAAGGAATCATCAACGTTGCCAGATACATGAGGAATAATTTATCCCGTCCGGGAAACCGTAGACGGGCAAAGGCATATCCGCCAAACGAACATGTAAACAACTGCCCGACTGTCACGCAAACCGTCACGAAAATCGAATTAAATAAAAACCGATCGAACGGAAGCGCATTCCATGCATCTATATAGTTAGACCACTGAAATTTCTTGGGCATGAACACCGGTGGAAATGTCCAGATTTCTCCGGCCGTCTTAAAGGACGAAAATATCATCCAAACAAACGGCAGAATTACCGCCATACTAGAAATTATCAATATTGTATATGTGATAAAATTAGCAATATAGTTTTGGGTATTTTTATTCAACATGACGGATCATTCCACCCCTTCATCGAAAACCCATTTATTTGAAAAATGCCACTGGATAAGAGTTAATATGAGAACGATAATGAACAGCATCATCGCAATGGTTGCGGCATATCCCATTTTGAACCACTCAAAGGCGTTCTGGAAAATATAATATACTAGAGTCGTCGTTGCGCCGGAGGGGCCGCCACGGGTCATGATGTAAAATTGGTCAAAACCCTGAATGGAGCCAATCGTCGTCGTTACAATCACAAAGAATGTCGTGGGCGAGATCAACGGAATCGTGATGTGAACAATTTTATGCCACCAATTGGCACCGTCGATTTCGGCCGCTTCGTAATATCGTTCCGGTATACCTTGCAGTCCGGCCAAAAAGATCAGCATGGAATATCCGGTACCTTTCCAGATGCCCATTATTATAATCGCCGGCATTGCCCACTCCTTGCTTTGTAACCAGCGTGGGCCGGTTATACCGATTTTCCCCAGAAAATAATTGAACAATCCGAAGTCGGCATTATACAACCACGACCAAACTATCGCAATGGCGACCAGTAGAGTGACACTCGGTAAAAAATACAGAGTTCGAAAGAATACGACTCCGCGAATTTTTTTATTTAACAAGTACGCCAAAAAAAAGGCCAGAATGACCGTCAGCGGTATCGTACCGATGGCATAATAAATCGTATTCCAGAGATATTTCCAGAACAGTTCGTCTTTCAGAACAGTCGAAAAATTATCAAATCCTACAAACTTAGGATTGGTAGCCAGATTCCAACTTGTAAATGTGAGAAATATACTGGCAATTATCGGCAATAAACTAAAGATCAGGAATCCCATTAAATTGGGAGATAGAAAACAATAGCCGGTAATTTTCTCTTTTTGAATATAGTTCAATCTAAACAATTTGTTTTTCACTTAATTTGTAATTTAGAAATGATTTACGATTTTCAACCATATCTGTCCGGATTTTTTTGGCTCCAAGATTAGGCAATATCGATAATTACCTTGAGAGTTTCATGTAAATCGTTCAGACATTTATTCAAACCCTTCTCTATGTCCTCCAGAGGAAAATGATGCGTAATTAGTTCACCGGCTTTTAATCTTCCGGATGCAACTAACTCAACCACAAAATTAGCGAGATTTTTTGTCCTGTCGATCCCAGGTTCAAATCCTCTCATAGTAATATCTTCGTTGCTCACTAAATAAGTGTTTACGAAGTCATTCAGTCGGCGATGGCCGAAAATGATATACCTTCCGTGTCGTTTTAACAGGTTTAATCCCATTTCGACCGAATTCCCCTTAGCCCAGCGATTGTCACCCATAGCATCGATTACAATGTCGATTTGCCCAACTCTCTGTTGAAGAATATCAAGTGCTTCTTCATAATTTTTACAGGATAAATTCAGGGTATAATCGGACGCCAATTCTCTGGACTTTGCAAGACGGTTATCATACAAATCCACTGCGTAAATTTCAGCGGCACCGGCCAATCTCGCTTCTTGCGCTAAAAACAGTCCGGCGGGGCCTTGCCCAAATATTAAAACTTTATCTCCTATGCGTAAACCGGAATCATAGATCAATCGAATCGTACCACACGCCAATTCTAACAGCGCCCCTTCATCGTAACTCATACCATTCTTTAGTTTACAGACTCCAAGTGCGTTGGGCTTAATGGCATTATATTCCGCAAATCCTCCTGTCATTTTAACCCAAAAACCGACTCGATCCCCTACATTATATGCCTTCGCACATTTTTCACCTACTTCAATGACCTCTCCACAGCATTCATGTCCTAAAATATGAGGTAGCGGCGGAGTGGCTCTGGGTCGAAAATTGCCTTGCCAAATATGGGTATCAGTGGTGTTGCATATTGCAGAACGATGGACTTTTATTAGTAATTCATTCGAACCGCATTTCGGTTCCGGAACATTTTCGATTGACAATTGCATCGGTTTGTGCAGGACAGCAGCTCTCATTTACATTCTCCTTGTTTTAATGCTTGAATTGTATTACGCACATTTTTCTTGAAGATCTCTTTCAGATGATTCGGATGAACATGCGGTTCCATTGTAAAATATCCGTTATATCCGTCTTTTCTTAGGTGTTCTATCAGCGATGAATACGGGATCGCTCCTTTTCCTAATTCACAGCAAATATAATTCGCCGATTTATCTTGCCAAAGAAATCCATCGCCGGGATAATCGTACAAACTCTTGTGATATTTCGTACCGTCTTTGATATGGACATAAGCGATATATTTTTTCAGCAGATTATATGCGTACGGATAGGGTTCCTCGCCTGCAAAATAAAAATTACAGGCATCGAAAGTTAATCGGAAACATGGTGAGTTCACTGTTTCTACAAGTTCCAATACATATTCGGCCTTGCGGGTAGGATCTACGCCTGTAATATCAAACTCATTCTCGAGTACAATGGTGATATTTTCCTTCTCGGCAAATTCTACACACAGAGCAATATTCTCTTTGTATAACTGAATTGCCCGTTGCGGCGTTCTATCCGGATGGGCACCGAAATAAGTATTGACGATAGAGGCTCCGAGCTCTTTCGCGGCTTTGATACTGCGTATTATCAAAGCCTGTCTTTGGCCCACATTCCCAGGGAGGTTTAGTTGCGTCCAAGTAGAGACGCAGACCGCATGTAGTTTCTGTTTCTCTAAGTCCGTCCTTATTTTTCCAACATGTTCATATTCGAAGTTATGGGGAATCCATAATTCTAAATTAGATACACCCACATATTTTGCAATATCATAAATCTCTTCAATTGGCCGGTACGGGTACTCTGTGCCAGAGATAGCAATCTGGTTCATTATTTGTGTAGATATAGTAATTTTTCAGCCCTCCTTTTTACATATACAATTAATCTGTTAAACTCATTACACTGGCGGTGTCATTAAAATGAAACCGATAAACCAGTCTGGTGCTGAAGATCGAAGTCTCTCAGGTTTAACGTGGCATAATCAAACTCAAATCGGATATTTTTAATATGGAAACGAACTCCGAGCCCTGCACTCCAATCATATCCTTCATGATTAAATTGATAGCCTCCGCGAAGAATATAGTTTTCCATAAAACTGTATTCCAGTCCGACATTCTCACTCTCACCAATATCGTTCGAATAATAAATACTGCTCATTGCGGCTAATTTATGATAATTCACCCTAACGAGATCGTATGCCGCTCCGAATCGAAAACTCATCGGCAATGCCAGTTTTTTAGGAATATATCCCAGTAAAACTTCATCAACCTTCTCTTCCGGATATATCTGATACTCAAATTCCAATTGCTTACCCGAAATATCTTGTTTCATCCCAAAATTCGAAAAAGACATCCCTACATGGAATTTGTTAAAATTGTATATCAAACCAACGTCAAAAGCCCAACCATCTGAAACAAGGTCCCAGATTTGTTCATTGATATATTTCACGGAAATAGCGGTCATGAACCGATCGGTGATCCGGCGTCCATAAGTCATTGTGAGCGCATAGTCAGCGGCTGAAAAATATTTACCTGTTCCTTGCGGTTCAGTGATCGTTGTTTCTTCCATTTCACCCATATTAACGAAGATCAGCGCGGCTCCAAGATAATCATTATTGGAAACAGGTACAGTAGCTCCGATAAAACCGTGTTTGATATTTGCTATCCAGTTATTGTTAAAAACGGTCACTTCCATTTTATTGCTGGCACAAATACCAGCCGGATTCCAATACATGGAATATGGCCCGCTTGGTGTGGAAATGTTGGCACCGCCAAGGGCATTACCTCTTGCACCCACCCCGATCTTTAAAAACTGAAAACTCGTCGTTCCTACCTTATTGTCAATTTGTTTAGCAAATGAAACCGGGAATAAGGATAGAATTAAAACCATGATAGTAATATTTTTTCTCATTGAATACCTCATCGACATACTTACGATTTCTACCTTATCACCGCAAATTTTCCGACATCTTTCCCAAAGGGAGAATCAAGATAAAACACATATACTCCCGTGGAAACTTTTTGATTGTTATCGGTCATCAAATTCCAGAAGGCCGTGCCTCCTGTTTGGCTGGTAAAACCGGTGGCGTAGGGTTCCTTGTGACGAATCGTCTTCACCAAATCACCTGCAACCGTATAAATTCTCAGCGTACATTCCGTTGGAAGATTGATAAACTGGATCCTTTGATAGTCGTTATCAATGTCCCAGGAGGCGCGAACTAAGTACGGATTCGGAACAACCTTGACATCGATATCAGCATGATAATCGACCTGTCTGCTGACTGTAGAAAATTGGTAGGATTCGCCGACGATTGGGGCGCGTACTCCGGAAAGTCGGACGTACATCACGTCTCCGTCCACAATCTCTCTGTTAGGATCCTCAATAAAAATGAATGCTCCGGGGATATAGATTTTATAACCGTCGGCGGTATTATCTACTTTATTCTTGAATCCTGTCGGATAATTATACCACGTCCATGTGGTATCATTGGTTGTCGAATTTACGGAACTTACGGATCTCTCATAGTTTGCAATCGAGAATGTACGACCAAACGATCGCATTACGTATTCAAGTGTATCCGGTGTATCGAGATCATAAACATTTATCCTTCGACTGCCGCTCAACTCATAGAATTCGATCTTGTACAGATGGGGTAAGAAGTAAGACCCAAAAGGGTAATCGTAAGGAATACTTGTCTGAGCGGTTGTAAAATCATCATATTCAGTTGTCGCACGAACCATTACCGTCGATTTTGGTGTTTCAAAATAGACTGTATCAATTTTATTCTTTAATAGATTCGGACCCGTATATGACAACCGCATACCATCGAATAATTCCGTTAGGACTGTGCTCGTCGGATTACCTACCGGGAAATTCCGTGTTGTAACGATCGTATCCCCGGTTAATTGATCAACGAGGTATATATCCGGCCCGTACTGGGTCACATCCTTGTCGTACCGAAAACTTGGTACATTCGAGAACTGAATCCGGAATGTTTTATCTTTAACGCTATCCGCTATTAAATACTCGGGACTGATACTAAAATCTATCTCTTCACTATTTTCACTGATTACTTGTAATCCTTCCATCACCGGATTCGTATAATTCGAGGGCGGTGTGTTAGGAACAGCCGCATTTAGATTTACACCGAATACCATACCGGTTTCCTGTGGTGGTACTACCTCAAATTCAGAAACGCCATATCCGCCCGCCAGATATTCACCTTTATCATAAGCCGTGATTGCATAAAAATAGGTCTTCCCATTAATCAGCTCGGTATCGATATAATTATGCGTCAAGCCGGTATTCTTGCCTATCGGATTGCCCAGATCATCGTAACTAATCTTATCCCATTGCCCCAATAACTCAAAATCTCCCTCTTGACCGGTTAAACTCTTCCACAGTTTATAACCCTCAAAATCCAACGAATCGGAAAAATCCGGTAAGGACAGGATTCTCTCTACCGTATTTTCGGCAATGTCATCCCATTTAATCACAATTTTCTGATCGACCGGAAACAACTCAATTTTCGGCATGTCCGGCGGCTGAGGAAACTTATAATTATTATCGTACACAAACTGGGCATTTTCAGCGACCAGTTTGAGATAATCGGCATAATGTTCCGGTTCGTTTTTAACAGAAGAATCGTAGTACCACATCGGCCATGCAAAACAGATGGCTACTACAAATTTTGTTGAATCACCATAAGCCAGATTAAAGGGACCGGACGATAGAAAAATCCTTTTATCGGCGGGTTCGGTATCTTCCAGATCATAGGT
>JBAZPZ010000041.1:0-17050 GCA_041645495.1 Fidelibacterota bacterium
TTTTGGAGGCTGAATGATTTGTTATCTTCACGGATTTGCAAGTTCGGGAAATGCCATGAAGGCACAGTTGCTGAAGAAATATCTGCCCGAAATCGAAATACTCTCGCCCGATTTGCCGATCGAGCCGATGAAAGTCATCGCGGTAATCGATTCTATTCTCAAGAAACGTGACGGTGAAAAAATACTCATGGTCGGCAGTAGTCTGGGCGGATTTTATGCGCATTATTTTCATACGAGATGCGATATTCCTGCCGTGCTGTTGAATCCGACAGCCGATCCGGTCAGCGATATGAAAAATGCCGTCGGAACGCACCGCTATTTTGGTAATGGTGAATCATTCGAGTGGAAAGTAAAATATCTCCGCCAATTAGAAAGAATTTCCCCGACTCCCGTCATACCGACGAAAAGCGCACTTACGGTTTATTTAGCCGAAGACGATACTGTGCTGGATTACCGAAAAGCGGAACGGTATTTTCAGTCTTCTGATTGTACGATGAGAATATTGAAAACCGGCGGACATACGCTGACGAATTTTACGGAGATCGTTCCGGAGATTCGCGCTTTTTATGAGCAAATAGAAATCGGAAGAGTGGAAAACACGAAAACGGTCATTGGGCATTAGGTCATTGGGCATTACCCGCGCCGTTGGCGAAGTTCGGCATTGGATCTTTTAACATTCCTAATCGAACTTAAGAATCTGCCAGATGCGGATAGAAACTAATCAACTGAATCAGACAGAATCCAACATAATCGACATATTCTGCCATAATCGACCAAATCCTGTTGCTTAGTCTTTAATAAGCGTTTTTAGTTTTTCCCAGTATTCCGTGCCGACCATTTTTTCCGCGACCTGAAGGATTTCCTGAACGGCATCCGTCAACATGCCGGAACCTTTCCAATATTTCTCGTAGATTTTCGGGTTGATGGCGGATGAAACGGAATCGAGTACATAAGCCGCTAAGGCGATATCATCTACAAATCCGAAGGCGCCCCAGAACGTTTCGGGGATCAAATCCATCGGGGAAACAAAATAGGTGATTGCGGTCGTGATTTTGGCTTTTTCGGTGATCGGCACTTCATTGTCAGCGGACAACTTTACCAATACGCGAAAGATGTCCGGGGCTTTTCTGATATATTCACCCCATCGGTTGGTTTGCCCGATTTCGGTCTTGAGCCAGTTTTCGATCTTTTCCTGCAGAGTTCTGATGAAATTTTTATGTTGTTCGACCATTTTCTACTCCTATTCAACTCTTTTTCAACTGGAAACGGTTCAATATAAAATCGTCAGCGAAAAATTCAAAACGTATTCTTTCTCATGTTAACCTCAGTACGTTTTTCCGTTTGGGCGCGTCATCGGGACAAAGCGAACCGGAATGACGGATTTCGCATTCAAACCGTTTCTCGTTTTAACCAACAAAATGAGTTCCTGCTTTCTCGATTCGCCGACCGGAATGATCATTTTTCCATTTTCTTTCAGTTGACGAATCAGTTCGGGCGGTATGTGCGTCGGTGCGCAGGTGACGATGATGGCGTCGTAGGGCGCATGTTCTTCCCAGCCTTGATACCCGTCGCCGATTTTCACCCGAACATTTTTATATCCGAGTCGCTTCAACGTCATATCGGCGTTTTCGCCGAGTTCGTCGAGTATTTCGACCGTAAAGACGCTGTGACAAATCTCTGCGAGAATCGCCGCCTGATAACCGGAGCCGGTTCCGATTTCCAGGATTTTTTCGTTTCCTTTCAATCCCAACGTTTCAGTCATCAACGCGACGATATATGGCTGTGAAATCGTTTGATCGAAACCGATCGGCAGAGGATAATCTTCGTAGGCTTCGATTCGGTATTTTTCCGGGACGAATTGATGGCGTTCGACTTTTTTCATCGCGCGAATGACCGCCGGATCGCTGATCCCACGACGAATGAGTTGATTCGCGACCATAGCGTTCCGTTTGGAAGCGAAATCTTCGGCGTTAGTTTTTGTCGGCGGGCAGGATTGCAGAAAAAGGACGAGTAAAATCAGAAGCATAAAAGGGGGTTTGATTCTCGTCCTGAGATTTTGAAATATCATCGGAACTCAGAGTTTTTGAATGACAGTCCAGACGATCGTTCCGAGCGCTGAAAAGAAGGCGAGCGGAAGGAGAACGTCGAAGTTGATGTGTTCCATTTGTTTGAAGGAAAGATTCGCGAAGTTATACCGAAAAAGAAGAATCGCGAAATAGATCAGCGCGATTTTCACTATTAACCAGAACGCTTCCCAGCCGCTCGAAATCATCACATGCATATCCTGAAAAGGAGAAAGCCATCCGCCGAGGAAGAAAATGACGCCGACGATGAAAATGGAAAACAGCGCGGTCGTCTTGGCGGCGATGATCAGTTGATATTGAAGCGGCAAAAGAGTGTTTTTTTCCGAGGGCAGATCCAGCCCGTTATTTTTTTGAAGGATTTGCATCGCAATGACTGTCGTGATAAAGTAACAAAAGAAACCGATGAATGCGAACAGCGATCGAAACATGTACCATGCCGGAAATGCACCTTCCGTGAATACCGACTGCGATTCCACGATGACGAGAAAATCCGTTTTGCCGACGAGCGGGAGTACGGTCAGTGCCGACAGAAAAAGAACGATGCAGGAAATGAGAAACTGGAATCCGGTTTTGGTCGAATAATAGACGGAATCGATGCGCCGGTCTTGTTTTCCGATAATGAAGAAAACCATCGCGTCGATAAACAAGATGAAGAGGATGATGTACAGATTGATATTCGACGAAATGCCGAAGATTTTTCCGCTGAACGGGATGATCAGAAACGGAACGAAATTCAGCGTGAAGAGAAATGTCGAGGCGACGGCGATTTTCTTATCTTTTTTTGTCGCCAGGAGGAATTTTGATCCGAAAAAGGATTTTATCCGGTTGATGATTCGTTCGACGATGTTGGTTTCCGGATTTTCCGGCGCGAAGATTTTCAGCGTGATCTCGCCGAAAAGACGTTTTTCCATCTGGTATGACATGAGAAACAATGCGATGGCGAGGAGAAACAACGGAATGGCATACTGGAAAAAAGCAACGATGATTAAAATGATGTCCGGAACCCAGGATAACCATGAAATCGTCTGATAATATTCAAAAGTCGATGTAATCATAGGATGGCTTCTCCGTTCGTGAAGATATTCAGGCTGGCGAGGACCATGTCGATATCTGAAATGGATTGGCCGGTAACAATATCGTTGACGGCGGAGACGGCGAGACAGGGTTGGTTGAAAGTTGCCGAATTATTTGTGTCGATCCGGCAGACTAATTCGCCGCCCGGAGATTCGACGGCAATATCAATTGGACAATTTAAAGATTCAACCTCCGACTTTTCGGTGACGTGGGATTGATCGCGCGAGATTTGCATAATCGCTTGCGAGACAATGCGGCAACTTTCGTGGATTTCCTTTAAGCGAACGTAACAACGATCCCACGAATCGCCCACCGAACCTTTCAAGCCTTTGCCGATTGGAACATCGAAGTCGAGCGACCGGTAAGCAGAATAAGGATTCGCTTTCCGAACGTCGTTCGAGATGCCGCTGGCTCTTAAATTCGCACCGGTAAGATCGAGCGTTTTGACCGATTCGGGAGAAATGGTTCCTACATTGGCGCTTCGATGGATGAAAATCGGATCGGTGTTCAATACGTTTTCGTAGTATCGGATTTTTTGGGAAAATTGTCTGATAAAAACGTTGATCGTTTCGATAGCGCGCGTCGGGAAGTCGTGTCGGATTCCGCCAATTTGAATGAAATCGTATAATTGGGGATCGATTAGGTGAAATAAATCGTGTAATGTGTCAATGTCCCGAAAAGATGCGTGGTATAGACGTGGAATGCCGACGTTGTAGGCGAGCGTGGCGAAAAAATAGAGATGTGCGACGATCCGCTGAAATTCAACGACGACGACTCGAGCAAGATCTTCGACGAGTGGCGTCTGAATTTGATTGGTTTTCTCAATAGCGAGGGCGCGGCAGAAATGTCTATCGGAAGAAGAAAAAATATGTTGAGAGAAATAGTCGTTTGAATCGTCAGTAATCTCAATAGTCGGTTTTAAGTACGAACTGTCTGAATCATTTCCGGCTGATAAGCCGACGATTTTGTCCTTTTCAATCTGAACCGTGTAGTGAATTTTATAGTGAGAACTGGGGAAATTGAGCGTTCGGTCGAGAATTTTCATAAAAACTTTGATTTCAGGCGGCCGGAATACGGTGCGCGATCCTTATTTCGTTTATACTTATCACAAAAAGCCAAAGCGAATTTACCAGCAATCGGTAGGAATGTCAAGAAAGCGCGCTTGGTTCCCCAAAGAAAATCTGTCAGCATGGTTGTTGTCTTTTATTTTCCAGCGACGTAAGTTTCTCCCGCATGAACAATAAGATTAACGGATGGTGAATGATGAAGATTAGCAAAACGATTCAAGATACATTAAAACTCCAGGATTATTCCAAGAAACCGGCAATCGACGGCGTAAAAATCCTTCAGTTACGGCGATTTAATGATGACGGCGGTTCGTTTACCGAACTGGGACGTCTCACAAACGGAACTCTGAACGATTTACCGGAAGTATCAGTCGCTCAGATCAATTACAGCGAAATGAATCCGGGCGCAATCAAGGCTTTCCATGTTCATCTTCAACAGACGGATGTCTGGTACGTTCCGCCCAGCGATAAAGTCGTCCTGATCCTCGTCGATGTCCGGGAAGAATCTGCAACGAAAGACGCGATGATGAAGCTCGTTTTAGGCGACGGAAATTCCAAACTCGTGATGATCCCGCCGGGCGTCGCGCACGGTTGCCGTAATATTTCCGGGAAAACTTCCCGAATCGTCTATTTCATGGATAAAAATTTTACGGATGATCCGAAACAGTGCGACGAATATCGCCTACCGTGGGATCATTTCGGCGCGGAAATTTGGGAAGTGCAAAAAGGATAACCACGAAGACTCGAAGACACGAAGAAAAGGCAAAGGTAAGGGAATAGGTAAAGAAGACAACGGACGCAGATAGACTCTGATTTATTATGAAATGGCTTCTTATTTGCGTTTATTCCCCGCCTTTGGCGGGGTTTCGTGTTAATTTGTAGTTAATATTTATGTCTTATCTGTGTTCATCCGTGTTAATCTGCGGTTGAAATAATTCCTTGCAATTACGAAATCACTCTTTAAACTAAACCGCAATTGATTTAGAGGCTTTCAAAAAATTGACAATCGAATCGCTTTTCCGTTCTTTGACATTGCGGGTGAATGCTTAGAATTGTCCGGGAGAAGAGAAACAGGCAAAATTGCCTTGTTTGCATCCATCAAAAACAAAACACAATCCAAATTACTATTACGGCAAAAACTACTTCAATAACTGATTATCTATTTTAAACTGAATACCAATCGGATGAAAAATCTTCCCACCGGCAAAGGAAATCCATTTTACGGAGAAATATTTTCTGTTCGGGTTTAGATATTTGATTCCCGGTACAAACGATTTCCCTATTCAACCGAATTAATAACATAATCTACCGAATCACTGACCGACTCAACCGAATCATTAACCTTCACAACAAAAATATTTCTTCCCAAAGCCGAATTATTTCTTCCCAAAAGATTTTTTTGTTCCCAAAAAGAAACAACGACTTCCCAAAGGAAAAAATGAAGTTCTCAAGAGCAATATTTTACTTTCCTATACGAATAATTTGTCCCCATATCAGACAAGATTATTGTAAAAAAATCCTTGACAATTTCATTGGGAGGGGGTAACATAATAACAAATTCAATATTAAACCTGTTGAAATTAAGATGTTTGTAGAATTTATTGTAGGAGTTGAGATATGTATGTTTTTAAAACTTAAGCCCGAAGCAGATGAATGGGCATTTGCTTTGGGCAGGATTAAAAGTAATTTCAAAAGGGATTACACAAGTCCCAAACAATTGTAATGAAAAATTCTTTGAAATCAAAATTTTATGAGTTAAAAATGAAGAAGAATTTTATATTGATCTTATCAATAATATTGTTAGTTTCAAACTGTAGTGATACGTCGGTGAACGTTCCAAATGAAGTTGTAGAAAATGAGGTTATATCTGGATCAGTTACCTTCCATGAAAAAGATGAAAATGAGATTATTGCTGATGCTGCATTTGATCAGCAACCAAATTATTTTTCATCACATACCATATTATGTATCTTAGACAGTGCGCGTGAAGAATTTGAATGTCTTATTTCATATATTGATATTAGTCAAATAGAAACATTTAAGTTTTCTAAGCAATCTGATCAATGGGTAATAGGAACACAAATCAACAGTATTGAAAATGATAGAAACCTTTCCAAGACAGCTTCCTATACAAAGAATATCGCGGACATTTACAAATATACATGGTACTCTACTCTAATTCATAGTTGGCAATCTATCACTGTGACTGAACCAGGAGATTATTGGACTCCTTACCGTTATTACAGTACTGATAAGCCTAAATCTTTCAAATTTTTAGAGGGGACTGATGAGAATAATGGAAAGGAATGGCGTGTAGAATGGAACAAATGGCAAGGAGGTGTTTACGAAGATCCGGATCCAGAATATACAGGCGCTTTAGTATGGTATTACGAACCACCAAATTATAGTAAAGATGTTTGGAGTTCATTATTTATTTATAAATATTGGAATAATAACATAAATAAATGGGTTGAAGTAGAGTTATGGCCTGATTTTTTACGTGTAAACTTTCATTTATATGTAGTAACTCCATTATCAGTATCCATTTCCGGGCCTACTTCAATACCAAGCAACCAATCATATACATTTCTTGCGCACGTTTCCGGTGGAAGTGGGACTATTACCAATTATAAATGGTGGAAACGAAACGATGAAGTATACGAGGAGCCGGAGCCGTTACTCGGAAAAATAAGCCCATTGGCTCCCAACGTAGGTATATGGTATGAAATGACCGATTGGGAAGGGCAAAATGAAATTCTAACTAGGGCTGGATATGACTTTTCGTTGAAATGTAGAGTATATAAAGGCGGCAGTACTGCCGAAGATATACATTCTGTGAATGTCTATTAGTTGAAAAAGGTATAAGTGGCGGGGGAGTTTTGCTCCCTCGCTGTCACCGAATGGGTTAAAAAAAGAAAGGGAAATTTCATGAAGAAACTTATCGTTGGAATATCTATAGTATTATTTTTCGGATGTTCTCTTTATGCGGATAATAATCTATTTGGAATCAGCTATGAGTTCAATTCCGGCTTAAATATTGTTCAAGATGATAAATTCCAGATAGACAAGCGTATTACTTACAAAGATTACGGATGGATTGGGCAAGCAGTTGGTGCAGTTTCTTCCGATTTTAAAATCCTTATAAAACTTCCTTTTGGATTTCAACCGTATTTTTCAATAAGTAATAATTCCTTTAAAGATGCAATCAGTAATCCATTATTCTGGGAAACCCTCTATCCTGCAGTGATTGAGAGGTATGATTTTAATAAAGACGATTTTACTACTAAATATTCTATCATCGGACATTCCTTCGGATTACGATATAGTCCCGGATTTCTTAATCTTCCTATCAGGTTCCATGCAAATTTTGAAAAATTATATCATGTTTTTAAAGCCAGCACTTACTTGAATGGTCAATACATTAATTTACCGCTCGACGCACCGAGTGAAACCGCGAATTTTTGGGGTTATTCAAAGCTGAAGACAAAATTTAACTCAGGATACTCAATTGGCTTGGGAATAGAATACCCCATTTCCAATTTGTCTCTATTGTTTTCTACGAGTTATATTAATTCAAAAGCAAATGTTGAAGCCTACACCTCTGCAAGTCAATTTATATATCCGGAAGGCGCTATTCCTTCAGATGGTCTTTTCTTTTTGGCGGATATTCCGGAAGAATCAGATATTGATCTAAGCCATTTTGAAATGAAATTGGGATTCCAATACAACGTCCCGGTCAGTCTGGAAAAATATAAGAGAATTAGGAGTTCCAACCATTTTACTGTTTCTGTGGGTTTACGAACAGGATACAGCATACTAAATCCGGAAGCGCTTGATCCGTATATACAGAAAGAGCCTGGATTTGTTGACCACTGGCTTACTGAGATGAGGGGAGGTCAGGGAATCGATTTTTCGGTCGAGATTGGCAGATTATACGGTTTTTTCTTAATATTAGGTTATTATTCAGATAGTTTTAATCAAAGTGATCGGCAACCTTATTATTTTTGGTCGATCATATTTCCAAATTACTATACAGATTTCATAACTGAGTTTAAAGAAAGAGAAAAGAAACATAAGTATAATGGATATAGTATAGGCTTTATTCATGAATTTAAGAGTAGCTTGAAAAATGTGAAGCCCTATTTCAGTTATGCAGTAAATTATGGTAAATTCCGGTCGTCAACCCAGCTTGTTGCCAATACAGATAGAATGCCAAATGATTACTTTGAAGAGCCTGATCCTATTTTTTACGGAAAATCATTAATTGAAACAGATTATAGTTTGGGAAGCAAATTCGGAATAGGTTTCAGATATAAAATAGGACCTATTTTAATATCTCCTGAAATTAAATATATCGTTTCAACACCAAAGATATCCAAACGGTATGCTCAAGTGAATTACGAGTATTCCGATGGGAGTAACATCCTGAAATATAAGAGAATTGACTATGAAGATCAGTATATTCATTTGAAATATATTGTATTTAATATTGGAGTTGCATTTGTAATCTTTTAAGGTTCATCACGGTTAAGTGTGGGTAAGGCATAAATGATTAGGAAAATAGACATCCTTTTCTCCCCGCCTGCGTCGGGCAGGCAATTTTAAATTGAGATTGTTCTTTAAAATAGAAGGAGAAAAAGATGTCATTGGATATTATCGAGCAGATTTTAGAAATGCTCCCGAATAGTCGGAACTGTTGAAAAAATATCAATCACTGATGTAGCTATTCGGATTCATTGCGAGAAAAGGGAACAGACATATTGTTGCCCGAAATGTAAACAACATACGCTATCCGGTTACGATTCAAACCGGCGAGTTGTCGAAGATTTTCCGATGTCAGGCAAACAGGTTTTTATTGAACTTCCGGTTTACCGGTTATATTGTTCCTCCTGCCGAAAGATACTGACTGAATACTTGAGCTTCCCCCCAAAAACTGGAAAGGGTGCATAAGTGGAAAATGCATAACTTAACAGCAGAAAGGGAGAGCGATGAACAAGCGACGATTTAGCAAAGAATTCAAATCCAAAGTAGCAGTAGAAGCGCTTAAAGGGATTCAGACGATCATATTTGCGTTGTCGCGGCTCAATGTCGAAGTCCTGACGAAATATCTGAAAGACGATTTCGAGTCCGGAAGATCGGCGATGAGTCAACCGGAAAAGATCGCCGGTTATCCGGGCAGCATTTCCAGCACGTGGCAACAGTTCGGACGCGCCGGAAGACGCGGGAAGTCGGCGATTGGAATTTTCGTCGCGCGTTCGACGCCGATCGACCAGTATTTGATGCAACATCCGGAGTACTTTTTTTCAAAATCGCCGGAGCATGCGCGCATTAATCCGGACAATCTGATGATATTGGTCGATCATATCAAGTGTGCCGCTTTTGAATTGCCGTTTGAAGATAGAAGCCGGTTCGGAAACGTCGAGTGGAAGGATTTGAAAGAGATTTTGAAGTTTCTGCAGGACGGCGGAATTCTTCATCAAAGCGGGAATCGCTGGTACTGGTCGGAAGACGTTTACCCGGCGATCGCCGTCAATCTGCGTCGAATCCCGGAGGGAAATTTCGTCGTGGTCGATACGGACAATCATCACAAAGTCATTGCGGAAGTCGATTACAGTTCGGCGGCGATGACGATCTATCCCGACGCGATTTACATGACGGACGGCGCTCAGCATGTAGTCGATCAACTGGATTGGGACGGGCGAAAAGCGTATGTTCGGAAGACCGATTCGGATTATTATACGGACTCGATCGATTACACGAATGTGAAAGTTCTCGTCGAAGATGAAAAACGGTCGTCCGGCGGATTGAGTGTTTTTCAGGGCGAAGTGCAGGTCGTGACGCGCGTCGTCGGATACAAAAAGATCAAATTCTATACGCTGGAAAACGTTGGTTACGGGAAGATCAACCTGCCCGATCTGGAAATGGCGACGACGGCGTATTGGTTCACGATTCCGCAGGCGCTTTTGGATGCGATGAACTATTCGCGGGCGGACGTTGTCGATGGAATTCTCGGCGTCAGCAAGGCGCTTCATTCGTTGGCGACGCTGAAAATCATTAGCGAACCGTATGACATTCATCGCAGTGTCGGTGATAAATCGTCCGAATGGTTTGCGATGAATACGATCACCGAACGCGGGATTTACACGCCGGCGACCAATTCCGAGCCGTCGATAAAACTCGATCCGGACGACCTTTCGCATTTTCAACCGACGATATTTATTTACGATAATTATCCGGGCGGGATCGGATTCAGTTCGCGTCTTTTCGACTCGCATGAAGAATTGCTGACTGGCGCACTGGAATTGATCATGAACTGTCCCTGCAAGGACGGTTGCCCGTCGTGCGTTGGTCCGTCGAAAGAGGTTGGCGAAAAGAGTAAAGAGATCGCGATCGACATCCTTAAACATTTGACTGGAAAGAAAGGTTAAAAATTTCGGTTGATTCGAGAATGCAACCGTGTTTAACTTACAACCATGAAGAATGGATTATTCATCACATTTGAAGGCATTGACGGATCGGGAAAAACGACCCAGATCGCCGCGTTCATCGACTGCCTGAACCGCGCGTCCGTTTCCAACGTTTTGTTTCGCGAACCGGGCGGAACGGCAATCGGCGAGAAAATCCGAGACATTCTGCTCGATAAAAAAAATACGCGGATGAGCACAATCGCGGAACTTCTGCTTTATTCCGCCAGCCGCCACCAACTGTCACGAGAATCGATCATTCCGGCGCTGGAATCCGGAAAAGTCGTCATCTGCGACCGTTTTTACGATTCGACGACCGCCTATCAGGGATTCGGACGCGGCATCGATCTGTCATTCATTCAGCGGCTGAATTCGGTCGCGACGGACTGGCTTGTTCCCGATTTGACATTCATTTTGGATATTGATTTATCGGAACGAACGAACCGGATCGGTGCGAAGGAACTGGATCGGTTGGAAAGCGAAGACGCCGATTTTCAAAGGCGCGTCCGCGACGGTTTTTTACAAATTGCCAAAGATACTCCCGACCGGTTTGTCGTTTTGAACGGTTCACGGGCGGTTGACATCATCTCGGCTGAAATCTGGACTCACTTTTTAAATCTCTGCAAAAGGAAAGAATATGCGGTTTCTGAATAAAAGGTTTTATACAATTTGCATTCTCCTATTGGTCGCCGGAACGATCGTTTTCGCCGTAACGACGAGCGATGTTTATCGCGACATCTCGACTTCCATGCGCCTTTTCAACGAAGTCTATCGGCATGTGATCCTGAACTACGCCGATGCGGTGAAAACGGACGAATTTACCGAACTCAGCATCCGGAACATGGTCAACGAACTCGATCCGTATTCCGTTTTTCTAACGGGTGATGAGAAAGATCCGCTCGAAACGATGGCGCGCGGCGAATACGGCGGTGTCGGATTGCGGATCAGCCTGCGAAACGACACACTGACAGTGATTTCCCCGATGGAAGGTTCGCCCGCCAAACGCGCCAATATTTTGCCGGGCGATCAGGTTCTCAAAGTCGATTCCGTCTCGACGATTGGTATGAAAATTGACCGGAGCACGAAACTGATTCGCGGAAAACCGGGCACGAAAGTACAGTTGACGATACGCAGACCCGGAATCGGTGGAGAAATGGTTTATTCGCTGGTACGCGAGAATATCGACGTCGCGGACGTGACTTATACCGGAATGGTTGATGACGGCGTCGGCTATATCAAACTAACCGGCTTTTCCAATGGCGCTTCGGATGAAGTGAAGAAGGCGGTGACGAATTTGACCGACTCCGGCGATTTGAACGCCATTATTCTCGATTTGCGCGGCAATCCCGGCGGCCTTCTGGAAGAAGCGTTGAAAATCTCGGAATTTTTCTGCTCGCAGGGCGATACTTTGCTGTTTACTAAAGGCCGGGCGGCGATGACCAATAAAACATTCGTTTCCAAGCGAAAACCGTTGGTCGATTCATCCATTCATCTTGCCGTTTTAATCGACGGCGGAAGCGCTTCGGCAAGCGAAATCGTCGCAGGGATTATTCAAGATCTGGACCGCGGCGTCGTTATCGGAACGACCAGTTTCGGGAAAGGATTGGTCCAGACGGTTTATACGCTGGATTCCAAACACGCCATCAAAATGACGACGGCCAAATATTTTACGCCCAGCGGACGATTGATCCAGAAGCCCGATTATCTGAACAATCCGAAAATCATCGAAGGAATGACAGCCGGAGATTCCGTTTTTCATTCGAAGAATGGGCGGCTGTTGAAAGGCGGCGGCGGAATTGCGCCGGACGTTCTCGTTTCACTCACGGATGTTCCGCTTTTGGTGCGGGAACTCTGGCGGCAAAATATGTTTTACTCCTTCGCTATTCACTATCATACCGAACATGGAAAAGTAGAGGAAGTCGATGGAAAGATTCTCTTGGAATTCCGGCAATATCTCAAGAATACCGGATTCGCGTATGCAACGAAAAGCGAAAAGCAAATGCGCGACCTTGAAAAGATGTTGAAATCCGATCAGGAATTCAAGACGAGCGACATTGATTTTAACCGCTACTACACCGTTTTCGATGCGGCGAAAGAAAAGGATTTCGAGAAAAACCGCGATCTGATCGTCAAAGGGCTGACCAGCGAATTTGCGACGCTGGAAGGCGGTCTGACCGGTCGTGCGAAGTCCGAACTGAATACCGACAACGTCGTTAAACAGGCGCTGATGATCCTGAACGATCAGGTGGCGTATCGATCGACGTTGGGTTTTTCCATGAAATAAGAGGAGAGTGAGATGAAGAGCAAATTTTTACCGATCATGATCTTGACCGTTTTATTCATCGCGAGTTGCGGTTCGTCGGGGCGAATCGGCAGAACCATCAACAATATTTCGCAAAGCGTAAAAGCCGAATATTGTCCCGATAAACGCATTTCCATCTGGAATATTTCCGTCAAACGCGACCGCGGCGATTTTATCGTTTCCGGCGAAACCGATCATTCGACAGCGCGGGAAGTCTTCCAGAAAAAGGTGAAAGAAGCGTTGCCGAAGAAGACGATCACATTCGCGATCAAACTTCTTCCCGACGATACGGTCGGGCAATTGCATTTCGGAATTCTGCGAACCTCGACAGCAAAAATGCGAAGTGGCTCATCGATTTTCAAAGACGTCGTCAGCGAGACGCTCATGGGCTTGCCGCTGGAAATCCTTAAAGAAGAGGACGATTGTTTTCTCGTTCGAAGCGACGACGGATATTTGGGCTGGATCGATAAAGACCAGATCATTCAGGGAAGTGATTCGCTCAAACTTCTCTGGGATAATTCTGAAAAAGTCGTTTTCACGGATGTCGAAGGAGTCGTTCATTCGGAGCCATCTTTCGAATCCGATCCGGTGAGCGATTGCGTGATGGGGAACTGGTTCATCAATATCGGAAAGTCCGGATCGTGGACAAAGGTCGCTTATCTCGACGATCGAATCGGATTTATCCCGACCAAACAGTTGGTAGCGGCCGATGTCTATCTTGCAAGAAAATTAGAACCCGGAAAAATCATGAAAACGGCAAAAAGTCTGCTGGGTCGTCCGTATCTCTGGGGCACCGCTTCGACGAAGGAAATGGACTGTAGCGGATTTGTCCAAACGGTTTTCCGCAACAACGGCTGCATTTTACCGCGCGACGCCAACATGCAGGCGAACGAAGGAACCGAAGTTGATACGTCCGGCTTTTTTAAAAATCTCCAACCGAGCGATCTGCTTTTCTTTGGACGTAGCAATGAAAAAATTACGCATGTCGGATTGTATCTCGGCGGGTATGAATTCATTCACTGTTCGGGGCGGGTCCGAATCGATAGTTTCGATCCCAACGCAAAGAACTACAGTGATTACCGTAAAAATGGTCTCCAAAAGGTCAAACGCATTGTGAACTGACCTTCGTCGAATCGCTCGACGACCGTTTTTTGATATTTTTCCAAATCTTTATTTTGCCATTTCGTATATTGATTATGACGACATGAAGAATCCGACGATACTGATCATCAAAACCGGCTCGACGTACCGCGACGTGCGGACTACGACAGGCGATTTTGATGTCTGGATTCAGAACGCAACCAATCATCCGGAAGTTGTCTGGAAAGTGAAACCGGTTGAAAAAGTCGAACCGGACAAGATTCATTCGTACGACGGCGTGATCTTGACGGGCGCTCATTTGTCGCTGACGCAACCTTATCCGTATCTGGAAGGAATGAAGCGGCTTGTCGATAACATTCTCAAGAATCAGGTTCCGACGCTCGGCATCTGCTTCGGACATCAGTTGATCAATAAAATCCTCGGCGGAGAAGTAATTACCAATCCGCTGGGAATCGAGATGGGAATTACCAAACTCCAGTTCACGCTTCACGGACTGACCGATCCGCTATTCGAGGGACTTTTACCGGCGAAAACCGAAGTCTATTCGTCTCACAACGATATCGTCTCCAAAATTGCCGACGGCGTCGTTCCGCTTGCCAAAAGCGACCGCACGCAATATCAGGCGACGCGGTACGGACGGTGCATTTTTACCGTTCAGTTCCATCCCGAATATAACCGGGAAATCATGGAAATGTACATCCGGCGCGAATTCAACCGGATCAAAGCGGATCATTTACGGAATCCGCTTAATAGTCTGCCGCCGCAGGAAATCCTCAACCGAAACCGCGACCTGCAAAAGAGCCGAAAAATTTTGGACAATTTCATCACTATCGTCAGCGAGTCGAAATGAAAATCGTTGCCGGACGCGATCATCGCTGGGATGTGACAATACCGGAAGCGCGGGAAATTCAGCAATCACTAAGGAAACAGGTCGTTCTCCAACCTTTTTCCCGGCCGGTTCGGCGTGTCGTAGCGGTCGATGTTTCGTATTCCCGATTTGACAAACTCGGTTTTGCGGTTCTGGGTGAGTTTATGTGCGCCTATGACAACGCAACCGGTTCGTACATTATCCAAGACGCGCTATTTCTCAAAAGAACCGGAACGGTTGGGTTTCCGTATATTCCCGGCTATCTGAGTTTTCGGGAAATCCCGATGCTGATCCCATTGTTTGAACAAGTTGAAAATCCTCCGGATTTGATTTTAGTGGACGGTGCGGGCATCGCGCATCCGCGGGAATTGGGCCTGGCTTCGCACATCGGCGTTATTTTCGATATTCCGGCGATCGGTTGCGCCAAGTCCCGGCTCATCGGCGAGTTTCAGGAACCGTCTTATCGAAAAGGAACCTTTGCCACGCTGAATGTGAAAGGAAAACAGGTTGGTGCCGTTCTGCGAAGCAAGGACAAAGTTCGTCCATTGTTTGTTTCACCGGGTCATTTGACCGACATCCGAACATCATCGGAGATCATCCTTCGATTCTGTTCGAAATACCGGATTCCGGAACCGCTTCGTCAGGTGGATGCGATATCGAAAGAATTGCGGCGCCAAACGTCAAAGCAATCAGCAGAATGAAATTAAAATGAATGAAAAAGGAGTGTAAAAAATGAAGAAATTATATCGTAGTGAACGTGACCGTAAAATCGCCGGCGTTTGCGGCGGCATCGGTGAGTATTTTGATGTTGATTCGTCTCTTCTCCGTTTGTTGTGGCTGATTTTGGTTCTTCTCGGCGGTGTCGGAGTGGTCGCTTATATCATAGCGATGATCATCATTCCGAGGAATCCGAACGATTCCATCGAAACGGCTGAAGTGAAAAAAGAGGAAGAAACTGTCAAGCCGCGTTCGGGAAATAACGCGCGGATTTTCTGGGGAATCCTGCTCATTTTATTGGGCGTATTCTTTGGAATGAAACAAATCTGGTACTTCGATCGTGTTTTTGATGAAATCCGGTATTTTATGAAGGACTTTTTCATTCCGGCGGCGCTGGTCGTTATAGGTATTTACATCATCGTTCAGAACGATAAAAAGAACCGAAAGCCGGGAGAATGAATAATTCGGTTAAATTATTTTAATTAACATAATTCCGAAGATCACGGTGAATTGGAAGATAATATTTTATTATTCCTTTGATGAATAATTGAAATATTGACAAATGCCAAGATAGATTGATTCAGAAATGTGAGTGAAGAGGAAAGAACTTTAAAAAATATATTCACGAATGTTTAAAATATTTATTAAGTTTTGGCCGTGAATTTGACCGTTGTTTGAAGTGGAATAAAGAGGTACGATGCATAGGTCTTTTTTATCGGTTTCGAAACAATTGCTAAATATATCATGGAATCAACACAATAAACATATCTGGAGGTAATCATGAGTTACGTTCAAACCGTTCTTGAGAATTTACGCGCCAAATACCCGTGGGAAAAAGAATTCCTGCAGGCGGCGACCGAGGTGCTCGAATCTCTCGAAGAGGTTGTCGATAAAAATCCGAAATACAAACGTGCGAAAATACTCGAACGCATCGTAGAGCCCGAACGCGTCATCATTTTTCGCGTTCCATGGGTAGACGATCGTGGCGAAGTTCAGGTCAATGTCGGCTATCGCGTTCAATTCAACAGCGCGATCGGTCCGTATAAAGGCGGTCTGCGGTTTCATCCGGCAGTAACGTTGAGCATGTTGAAGTTTTTAAGCTTCGAGCAGACGTTTAAAAATTCTCTGACGACTCTGCCGATGGGCGGCGGAAAAGGCGGTTCCGATTTCAATCCGACCGGCAAATCCGAAAACGAGATCATGAAGTTCTGCCAGAGTTTCATGACGGAACTGTATCGCCACATTGGACCGCATCTTGATGTTCCGGCCGGCGACGTGGGCGTCGGCGGAAGAGAAGTCGGCTATCTTTTCGGTCAGTACAAACGCATCGTCAATCAGTTCGATGCGGCGACGTTAACCGGAAAAGGCATGAC
>JBAZPZ010000042.1:0-16841 GCA_041645495.1 Fidelibacterota bacterium
CTGAAAAAGCCAAAGAATTTTAGGCAAACGGGAAATGCCAGCGCGATGAACAGTCGAACCGTCAGCGGCAAATCGAAAACGATGATCGGAATACCGCCGCCCAGCGCCAGAACGAACAGAAATGCCACGCGGCGCAGTTCGTACGGAACGCGGAAAAGCCGCTGGGAAACGAAATAACCGGAAACCGCCAGCGCAAAATAACCGATAAGCGAAGAATAAGCCGACCCGATCATCCCGAACAATGGAATGAGAATGTAGTTTGCGCCGACGTTGACAGTCGCGGCAAAAATTGTCATATACGCCAGATAACGCGTCTTCTTCTCGAAATATATTCCCGGTAGAAAAACCTGATTCATGCCGAGAAAAACATAGCCGAGCAAGATGAACGGTATCATTGCTTCACAAGACTGATATCCCTTTCCGATGAGATACATGTTTCCGACGTGAAAATGGACGATCTCATGCATGAATGCCGTCAAAACCAGCCAGAAAGAGAGTTCGACCAGCACGAAATAAGTAAAAATGCGCGAGAACAAAATTCTCGACGAATCCTGCGGCCCGGCTTTCAGGAAAAACGGTTGCCACGCGTAATAAAAAGCCGTTGTTAAAAGCAGCATAAAAATGCCGAGTTTGAATCCTGCGCTGAAAATGCCGACCGCATCGAGTCCAATCAAATCTTGCAAAATGTACCGATTGAGCATTTCCATGCAAACCGTCGCCAATCCGGCGGGAATGAACGGCAATCCGAACATCGTCAGTTCTTTGGCTGTCTTTCCGGAAAATGTGAATCGCACCCGCGAAAGTGTGACGGCATAAAGAACCGTCGCGGTCAAAGCCGACGTGATGAGATTGCTCTGAAAAATTCCCACGACGCCGCGCTTTAACATCACGACGAAGTAGATATTTAAGGAAAAAACGACGATGACATTTAATAGTCGGATTACCATGAATTGATACGGCTTTTCTTCGAGTCGGAGAAGCGCAAACGGAACATGGCAGATGCAATCGAGGCACAAAATTGCCGCGGTATATTTCATCAACTGAGCATATTTGATATCTTCAAGTAACCACCGGCTGAAGAAGCCGTTCATCGAAAAAATGACCAGACTAAAAATCGCGCTCGTGGCAAGGGTCAACCAGATGGTGGTCGAAAAGATCGACGTACGTACCGCCGGTTCTTTCGTTTCGCTGTAATAACGCATCAGTGCCGAATCCAGTCCGTAATTATACATGACATTCATGAAGCCGAGAAAGGCAAAGACCAGCGAGGCGAGTCCGTAATCCGCCGGTGAAAGTCGGTTCGTGTAAACCGGCAAGAGTAAAAAGGTGACGAACCGGGCGAGAATCGTGCCGACGCCGTATATCAGGGTCTGTTTGGTGAGTGAACGAATATTCGCTGACATAAAAAATTCCGGATAAATCTATGACATTTTCAGAAAATGCAAACCGGTTTTATCGAAAAGAGAAAATCACTGTCATGAGCAACGGCGGTTTCTCCCGTTATAAATCGAGGATCAGCGAATCGCGGAGAATGCCGCTACTGCCGAAACCTTCCTTGAAATGCGCCAAACCGAAGTTCGGATCCATATTGACGGTGAAAATCCCGAAATCCAGCCAGCGGAAGCCCTTTTGGATACATCGATTGATGATGTTGTAAAACAGGATATTCACGCCTCGGAATTCCTGCCGCGCCTCGTTATGGCTGATGTAAAAGGCGAGCGACACGTCCGGATTGCAGTCGAACATCACGACGCCCGCAACCATCTCGTCACCCGCGAAAGCCGCGTAGAGGAAAATTTTATCCGGGAAGAGTTTCTTCAGTAGAACGAGTTCTTCCAGTGTGTGCGTCGGTTGAACGCCGTGCCGGATTTTCAGATTCTTCTTCAGGATTTCGTAGAAAGTGGCGAAGTCGTCGGATTCGCGGACATCGACGCCGAGTTTCATGGCTCTGCGAAAAGCCGTGCGGTTGGTTTGCCTGAACTTGGCGACATTTTTCTCGATGTCATTTTCCAGATAGACGACGCTGGAGACCTCGCGTTTCAGGTAAGTGAAACCGCTTTTCACCATGGCGAAATCGAGATAATTGGAAAGTCGATGGTTGTAAATCACCGGCGGAAGAGTAATGACGATCCGCCGCACGCCTTCCTTTTTTGCGCGATGAACGAGCGATTCGACCAGTTCGAATGCGGTTGAAATTCCTAATCCTTCCCGATGCACGAATCCGCCATAGCTGGCGCCGCGGTGCGACCAAAGCGTATCGACATCGTTCCAGACGCCGCGAACTGCGGGAAAGAGCGCGAAAATATCATCGCCTTTCGCGAACATCAGAGATGCGTCGGTAAACCGTCCGGCTGGATGGTAGGACAGGAATTTCCGGGTGTGGAAAATCGTGCCGTTGACGCTTTCACCGACGAGTTTTTCCCATAACTCGGTATATTTTTCTTCAAAAGGTTTGACAATCGTTGACATAGTCCTCTTTCTCTAAAATGACGCGGGGAATTTATTATCACTCCAGCGGGAAAACAAAAATTTTATCGGGATACTAAAAAATAAAAAGCGTTGACCACCCCATGATTTTATAGGGTGCAATGTCTAAAAGTTGCTGAAAAACACGAGCGATTTATTCCCGCCCATCTGAAAGCGGTTCGGAGTCGAGTTCATTCGCATGATTATGCTCTGGTGGACATAACCGATTACCCAACTGATCCGGGAAACCCTGGAAAAGCAGTGTGAGACCCAATAATTCAAAAGAGCCAATCGGCTCTTTTTTAGGTACGATATATATTACCAGTTCATTACTGATCAGTGGTGTTCTTGGTATAGTTCCGTCAGGGATATTACCAGCATAAACAGTTGGTAGAGCAACGTCAGCAGGAAGAAGAGATTGTATTAGCCATGGTTCGTCACTTTCGCTGTCAGCAACCGAGAGCTGGCGGATGGAAGTTGTATGATAACGATATTCCGCAACTCGGCGGCAATGCGGTCGCCCATCTCGTCCGTGCCGATCTTTTGGCAACCTTCCTGCCAGATGTCCGCCGTACGATAACCGGCTTGCAAGACATTCGCGACGGCCTGTTCGATGGCGACGGCCGCATCAGCCAGACCGAAAGAATAATTCAGCATCATGGCCGCGCTCAGAATCTGGGCAATCGGATTGGCAATATTCCGACCGGCAATGTCCGGGGCCGAACCGCCGCCCGGTTCGTACAATCCGAACCGGCCATCCGCTAAACTGGCGCTGGGTAACATTCCCAAACTACCAGCGACGGCCGCGGCTTCGTCGGACAAAATATCACCGAACATGTTGCCGCATAGCATAACGTCGAATTGTCCCGGATTTTTCACCAATTGCATGGCGGCGTTATCGACGTACATCGGTTCCCAGGCAACGTCCGGGTAAAGATTGGCAACTTCGGTCACCACTTCGCGCCAGAAGACCATCGTCGTCAGAACGTTGGCCTTGTCGATGCAGGTGACTTTGCGGCGTCTCAGGCGCGCGGCTTTGAAAGCGACGTGCGCGATGCGTTCGATCTCGCGCCGGGAATAGATCATCGTATCGAATGCGGCTTCCTCCACGCCCGCGCCTTTCCGCCCTTTCGGCTGGCCGAAGTAAATCCCGCCGGTCAGTTCGCGCACCACCAGGATATCAAATCCTTTCGCGGCAATGTCGGCCCGCAGAGGCGAGGTGAAAACCAGCGCCGGATACAATTTCGCCGGGCGCAGGTTGGCATACAGTTCAAAGGCTTTACGCAGACCGAGCAGGGCATTGACTTCGACGCCCCGCCACTTCGGGCTGAGTTGCTCCTGCACCGGGCCGCCGACCGCGCCGAACAGAATAGCGTCACTCTCGCGGCAAATGCGCAGGGTTTCCTCCGGCAAATGCTGATGATATTCGTCCCAGGCCGCGCCGCCGACCAATGCCGGGCGATATTCGAAACGGACGGCGAATTTCTCCTGAACGACGTCAAGCACTTTCAGCGCCGCGTGCATGATTTCCGGGCCGATGCCATCCCCGGCCAGAACCGCAATTTTCCTGACTTCCATCTACTTCAACTCCTTTTTGATCTGCGCCATCAAACCGCCCGCGGCTATCATTTCACGCGCAAAATCCGGTAATGGCCGGAACTGCACGGTTTGATTTTGTGAAAGGTTGACGATCTGTCCGGCGGCCAGATCGATCTCGAGGCGGTCGCCGTCACGGATCGCCTGCGCCGCGCCCGGACATTCGATTGCCGGAAAACCGTTGTTGATGCAATTCCGGTAAAAAATGCGGGCGAAGGAATTGGCGATCACCGCCCGGATGCCCGCTCCGCGCAACGCCCAGACTGCGTGTTCGCGCGAACTGCCGCACCCGAAATCGTCACCGCTGACGATAAAATCACCGGTCTTGACTTTCTTCAGGAAATCAACATCGATGTCTTCCATGGCATGCCCGGCCAATTCGGCTTCCTGATCGCAATTTAAATAGCGCGCCGGGATAATTTCATCGGTATTGATGTGATTATTTTGATAAACGTGAGCATTGCCTTCCACGATAAACTCCTATAAATATTGACGCGGGTCAGCGATTTTTCCGGCCATCGCCGATGCGGCCACCGTCGCCGGGCTGGCCAAATAGACTTCCGATTTGGGACTACCCATACGCCCGACAAAGTTGCGGTTGGTCGAACTGATACAGCGTTCACCGGCGGCCAGAATACCCATGTGTCCGCCGAGGCAGGCGCCGCAGGTTGGTGTACTGACCGTCGCACCGGCCGCCATGAAAATATCGAGCAGACCTTCGCGGTTGGCCTGTTTCCAGATTTCGGTCGTGGCCGGGACGACGATCATCCGTGTTCCAACTGCCACCACGCGACCCTTTAAGATTTGCGCCGCGACGCGCAGGTCTTCGATGCGGCCGTTGGTGCAACTGCCGAGATAGGCCTGATCAACTGGAATGCCCGCGGCCAGGCGTACCGGTTTGACATTTCCCGGCAGATGTGGAAAGGCCACGACCGGCTCCAGGTCGCTGACATTAATCTCGAAAGTCTGAGCGTATTGCGCATCCGCGTCACTGCGATAAACGGTGAATTTAGTGTCCGTCCGGGTGCGCACATATTCCAGCGTTTTAGCGTCGGGATTGATAACGCCGGACTTGCCGCCGGCCTCGATCGCCATGTTGCAGATCGTCATGCGCCCTTCGACCGAAAGTTCGTCGATGACTTCCCCGCAGAATTCCATGGCTTTATAGAGCGCGCCGTCCACGCCGATTTGCCCGATAATTTGCAGGATAATGTCTTTGGCGTAAACGCCTTCCGGCAGATGGCCACTGACGATAAAGCGTTGGCTTTCCGGCACCTTGAACCAGAGTTTGCCGGTCGCCAACGTCGCGGCCAGATCGGTACTGCCGACGCCGGTCGAAAAAGCGCCCAGCGCGCCATGCGTGCAGGTGTGGCTGTCGCCGCAGATGATCGTTTTTCCCGGCGTCACAAAGCCCTGCTCCGGCAGAAGCGCATGGCAGACGCCGTGTCGCCCCAGATCAAAAAATTGCCGGATGTTCTGCGCTTTCGCCCAGCGCCGGATCTTGGCTACCATTTCCGCCGACTTGATATCCTTGTTCGGCACGAAATGATCGGGCATGATGACAATCCGCTCCGGGTCGCAGACATCCTTGATGCCGTATTTTTCCAGCATATCGATGGCCGGGGTGGTCGTTACGTCATGACACATGATCGTGTCGATCTCGCAATTGACCAGATCGCCCGGCGTAACTTTTTCGCGGGCGCTGTGTACGGCGAGGATTTTTTCGGTTATAGTCGCACCCAATTTCTGCTCCTGAATGTTAAAAGTTAAACCGCGTGCGGATGAATTTTCTGTTCAAAACAAAAGGCCTTGTTGATGCCTTTGACGATGCCCAGCGCACTGGCTTTGATGACGTCTTCGTCAACCGCCCGGGCCGCGAAGATATTACCCTTGCGGTCGGCTAATTTGATCGAAACGTCCGCCAGGGCGTTCGTACCGCCGGTAATGGCCTTCAAATTATACTCGACCAATTGCAAAGACGGCCCGATGATGTTCCAGATGGCATTGCTGATGGCGTCGATCGGCCCGTCGCCAATCGCCGCTCCGATCTTCTTTTCGCCGTCAACGGTCAGGCGTACCGAGGCAGTCGGCGTCAGACCACTGCCGGTTGTCACCGTAAATTCTTCGAGATGAATGCGCTGTTCCTTTACCGGCAACTGCATCGTGATGTCGCGGGCAATCGCCAGAATATCCTCCGCCGCAACCTGTTTCTGTTTGTCGGCCAGATCCTTGACTTTACTGGTGATCTGGTTAAGTTGATCGGGGTCGAGTTTGAAACCTTCTTCCTCCAGCAGAGCGGAAACGGCGTGTTTGCCGGAATGTTTGCCGATTACCAGGTTTTCGCCTTCCCAGCCGACCTCTTCCGGCGTCATAATTTCATAGGTATTACGGCTGCTCAGGACACCGTGCTGGTGAATTCCGGCTTCGTGCGAAAAGGCATTTTGCCCGACGATGGCTTTATTGCGCTGAACACTTAAACCGGTCAGATTGGAAACCAAGCGGCTGGTCTTGTAAATCTCGCGCGTATCGATGCCGGTATCGACATTGAAATAGTCCTTACGGGTGGTCAGGTTCATAATGACCTCTTCCAGCGCGGCATTGCCAGCGCGCTCGCCGATCCCGTTGAGACAGCCTTCGACCTGCGTCGCACCGGCCTGAATGGCGGCCAGGGAATTGGCTACCGCATTGCCGAGATCATTATGACAATGCACGCTGATGACCGCCTGCCGGATTTCGGGGACCTTTTCGATCAGGTAGCGAATCCGTCCGGCGAACTCCTCCGGCTCGGCATAGCCGACCGTGTCCGGAATGTTGATGGTCGTCGCACCAGCTTCCAGCGCGGCCTGTACCACTGTGCACATATAATCGAGATTAGTGCGCGCGGCGTCTTCCGGTGAAAATTCCACGTCCTGACAATATTGTTTGGCGTGCCGCACGGCGTTGCGGGCCAGTTCGATCACCTCATCCTGCGTCTTGCGCAGTTTCTTTTCTAAGTGAATGCTCGACGTCGCGATGAAAGTGTGAATGCGCGGCTTGGCAGCATACTTGACGGCCTCCCAGCAACGGTCGATATCGGCCGGATTGGTGCGTGCCAGACCACAAATGACCGGGCCTGTGACGCTTTGCGCAATCTGCCTGACGGCTTCGAAATCGCCCTCGGAGGCGATCGGAAAGCCAGCCTCGATCACATCTACTCCGAGGCGCGCCAGTTGCCGGGCAATTATTAGCTTCTCGGCGACAGTCAGGGAAGCGCCGGGACTCTGTTCGCCGTCCCGCAAGGTTGTATCGAAAATTACGATTCTTTTAAGAGACATGATTCTACTCCTCGGTTTTGGATTTTTTTTCATGCTGGCGCATCAGATAATATGAGATGCTTTCGGTCAGTGCCTGCCAGCTGGCTTCGATGATATTTTCCGATACACCGATCGTGCCCCAGGTATTGCCATCTGCGGTGGACTCGATCAAAACCCGGACTTTGGCGGCCGTCGCGGCCAATGGATCAAGTACCCGGACTTTATAATCCGATAACTTCATTTCGCTAATCTCCGGGTAGAATTTGGTCAGGGCTTTGCGCAGGGCATTGTCCAGCGCATTGACCGGCCCGTCGCCTTCGGCGGCCGTGTGTTCGACGGTGTTATCGACTTCCATACGGACCGTGGCTTCCGAGCGCAGATCGCCGCTTTCGTTTTTTTCGATCAGAATCCGGAAGCCTTTCAGGTTGAAGTAATTGTGATATTCGGATTTAATTTTACGGATCAACAATTCCAGCGAGCCTTCGGCGGCTTCGTATTGGTAGCCGAGATGCTCGAGTTCCTTCAACCGGGCGACGATTTCCGGGATTTTCGCCTGATGCTGTTCCAGGTCGATGTTGAGTTCTTTGGCCTTGAAAACGATATTGCTCTGACCGGAAAGATCGGAAACCAGCACACGACGATGATTGCCGACGGTTTCCGGTTCGATGTGTTCGTAACTGCGCGGGTCTTTCATCACGGCACTGACATGCACTCCGCCCTTGTGGGCAAAAGCGCTTCGGCCGGTAAACGGCAGGTCGTTCGGATGGGCGAGGTTGGCGATTTCACTAATGTAATGGGAAAGCGAGGTCAATTTCGCCATGTTTTCCGGCGGAACACACTGAAAACCGGTCTTCAGTTGCAGATTCGGAATGACCGAACACAAATCGGCATTGCCGGTGCGCTCGCCGTAGCCGTTGATCGTGCCCTGCACCAGGACGCATCCGGCTTCGACGGCCGCCAGACTGTTCGCCACGGCCAAACCGCCGTCGTTGTGAGTATGAATACCAAGCGGCGTCGTGACTGCGCGGCGCACTTCCGAAACGATCCGGGAAATTTCCGACGGGAGAGTTCCGCCGTTCGTATCGCATAAAGTAATCAGGTCGGTGCCGACCGCCTGTGCGGCCAGCAGAGTCTGCATGGCATAGCCGGCGTTGTCCTTGTACCCGTCGAAAAAATGCTCGGCGTCGTAGATCAGCTCTTTGCCTTTGCTTTTCAGATAAGCGATGCTCTCACCGATCAGGGCGAGGTTTTCTTCCGGCGTAATGCGCAGGGCTTTCGCGACATGCAACAGCCAGGATTTTCCGAAAAGCGCCACCGCCGGGGTTTCGGCATCCAGCAAAGCCCGGATATTCGGATCGTTCTCGACGGAGTTTTTAGCGCGTTTGGTGGAACCGAAAGCCACGATGCAGGCATGTTTGAATTGTGTCTGGCGGGCCATTTTGAAAAACATCAGGTCTTTCGGATTCGAGCCCGGCCAACCGCCTTCGATATAATCGATCCCGAATTCGTCCAAACGCCGGGCGATATGCAATTTATCCTCGGCCGAAAAACTGATGGTCTCGGCCTGCGTGCCGTCGCGCAAAGTCGTGTCGAAAATCAGGATCTTCTGTGACATGCTCTTATCCCTTTTTCTTCAGCCAGGGCATCATACTGCGCAATTCCCGGCCGACTTTTTCCAGTAACAATTCCTGGTGTTCCTGCCGATGAGCGTTCAGCGTCGGACGCCCGGCCTGGTTTTCCAGAATCCAGTCTTTGGCGAATTCGCCGGTCTGGATGGCGCGCAGAATGGCCTGCATGTGCTTTTTGGTGTCACAGTCGATGATCTGCGGGCCGCGCGTCATGCCGCCGTATTCAGCCGTGTCGCTGACCGAATAATACATCCCGGCCAGGCCGCCTTCATAGATCAGATCGACGATCAGTTTCAACTCATGTGAACATTCGAAGTAAGCGATTTCCGGCTGATAACCGGCATTGACCAACGTCTGGAATCCGGCTTTGATCAGTTCGGAAACACCGCCGCACAGCACAGCTTGCTCGCCGAACAGATCGGTCTCGGTCTCTTCGCGGAAAGTGGTCTCGATAATACCGGCCCGTCCGGCGCCGATGCCGCAGGCGTGCGCCAAGGCCATTTCACGGGCTTTTCCGCTGACATCCTGATAGACGGCGAAGAGCGACGGCACGCCGGCTCCGATCTCATATTGCCGCCGGACGAGATGGCCGGGACCTTTCGGCGCAACCATGTAAACGTCCACATCGGCGGGCGGGACGATCTGTTTGAAATGAATGTTGAAGCCGTGCGAAAAAACCAGGGCCTTGCCCCGGCTCAGGTGCGTCTTGACCTCCTGTTCATAGACTTTTTTCTGTACTTCGTCGGGCGTCAGAATTTGGATGACGTCCGCCTGCTGGCTGGATTCGGCGGCCGTAACCGGCTGAAAACCGTGCTGAACGGCCAGCTGATAATTCGGCGATTCCGGTCGCTCGGCCACGATGACTTTAAAACCGCTGTCGCGCAGGTTCTGAGCCTGGGCGTGTCCCTGACTGCCGTAACCGATCACGGCAATGGTTTTACCCTTCAGGACATCGCTTTTAACATCTTTGTCATAGTACAATTTGACTGACATTTGAAACTCCTTTTTTTAATTATATTCTGTCATGGCAAACTCGCCACTGCGGACGAATTCCTTTATTCCGAATGGCTTGAGCAGTTCGATAAAACGGTCGATCTTGCGTACATGCCCGGTCAATTCCACGATCAAATGGTCGGTTGCCAGATCGATCGGTCGGGCTTCGAAAACCCTCACCAGATCCAGAACTTCGGAGCGGCTACGGGCGGTGATCCCAATTTTCAAAATGATATATTCGCGGACGATATAATTGTCCCTGTGAGAAATGTCGGTGACTTTGATCGTGTCGATCAACTTGTTGAGTTGTTTGGTGATTTGCTCGACGTGCTCGTCGGTTTCCATCACGACCAAAATGATCTTGTAAACGTCCGGGTCTTCCGTCGGGGCGGCGATGGCACTTTCGATATTGTAGCCGCGCTGAGCCAGCAGTCCGGCAATGCGGGCCAGAATCCCAACCCGGTTGGTGACGGTGACGATGATCGTGTGTTTCTCAATCATACGGACCTCCCTGGAATAATCGCGGAAATCGGTTTGCCCGGCGGAATCATCGGATAGACATTTTCGAGGCTTTTCACGACGAATTCCATGATGACCGGGCCGGGCTGGCCGAGGCCTTCCTTTAAAACCGCATCCACTTCCGACGGTTGTGTAGCGCGGTAGCCGGGAATCCGGTTGGCTTCGGCGATCTTGACAAAATCGGGAATGTAATGCGGCGGACAGTTTGCACCCGGACCGGCGCACACCGGCGGACAATCGCTGACGCGCTTCAAACAGGTTTGCGAGTAATGTTCGTCCCAGAATAATTCCTGCCACTGCCGCACCATTCCGAGGTAAGAATTGTTCAAAATAACCGTTTTGACCGGAATATTGTTGATCGCGCAGGTCGCGAATTCCTGGATGTTCATCTGAATACTGCCGTCGCCGGAAATAGAAATCACGGTTTGGCCGGGCCGACCGACTGCCGCGCCCATGGCGGCCGGCAGGCCGAATCCCATCGTACCCAATCCGCCGGAAGTCAGAAAAGCGCGCGGCTTCTTATGTTGGTAAAAATGCGCCGCCCACATTTGATGCTGACCGACATCCGTGACGATAATCGTGTCCGGTGGGGCCAGTGCGCTGACGCGATCGATCACATACTGTGGTAAAATGCACGGCTCGGCGTTCTGGTCGTAGGTCATCGGGAACTGACATTTCCAGGATTCGGTGTGGCGATTCCACTCATTCGGCCGGCGCGGGCTGACTCTTTTCACCAATTCCCTGAGGACTTGTTTCGCATCCCCCACAACCGGAATCTGCGGTTTGACGATCTTCCCGATTTCCGCCGGATCGATGTCGATATGGGCGATGGTCGCCTGTGTCGCAAATAATTCGCGCGGGCCGGTGATCCGGTCGTCGAATCGCACGCCGACACCGATCAGCAGATCACATTCGGTCAGGGCCAGGTTGGCCGCCATCGTACCGTGCATACCGGGCATTCCCAGAAAGGTCGGATAATCGGACGGAATAGAGCCCAGCCCCATCAGAGTAATCACGATCGGAATAGAGGTTTTGTCGAGCAGATCGGTCAATTCACGGGACGCCTCCGCGATGACGATTCCGCCGCCGGTGTAAAGCAGGGGCCGTTTGGCTTCATTTATGGCTTGCGCCAGTCTTTCGATCTGCTTCTGATTGCCGTTCGTGACCGGTTTATAACCGGGTAAAGAAACATCCTGCGGATATTGGTAGTCTTCGAGAATACCATTGGAAACATTGACCGGAATGTCCACCGCAACCGGGCCGGGTCTGCCGGTGCGGGCGATGAAAAAAGCCTCTTTTAGAATGCTCGGCAGTTCCTCAACGCTTTTCACCAAATAATTATGCTTGCAGATCGAGCGCGTCAATCCGACCATATCGGTTTCCTGAAAAGCGTCGGTGCCGATGTTCGCAGAAGCGACCTGCCCGCTGATGACGACGATCGGCACCGAATCCATTTTGGCATTGGCGATGCCGGTGATTGTATTTGTGGCTCCCGGGCCGGAGGTAACCAAACAGACGCCGACCTTGCCGGTGGCACGAGCATAACCGTCCGCGGCATGCGTCGCGCCCTGCTCGTGCCGGGTCAGGATAAACTTGATCTTTTCCGTCCGATAAAGCACGTCAAAGATCGGGATGACCACGCCGCCGGGATAGCCGAAAACGGTATCGACTCCTTCATTTATCAAAGCATCAATCAATATTTCGGCGCCATTCATTGAGCGTCTCCTGATTTTTTTCGTGAATTAAATTTCAACACTGCGCCTTCGCTGGCCGACGAAACCATTTCGGCATAACGGGCCAATGCGCCGTGAGTGACGCGCGGTGGGCGCGCCTGCCACTGAGCACGGCGATTCTGCAATTCCCCGGCGCTGAGAAGGACATCCAGGGTTTTATTAGGAATATCAATGCGGATGCGATCGCCGTTTTTCAGCAAACCGATCGGCCCGCCGACTGCGGCTTCCGGGGCGATGTGCCCGATGCAGGCACCGCGCGTGCCGCCGGAGAAACGACCGTCGGTAATCAGAGCGACGCTCTCGCCCAGTCCGCGTCCCATAATGTAGGAAGTCGGCGAAAGCATTTCCTGCATGCCCGGTCCGCCGCGCGGACCTTCGTAGCGAATCACCACGACGTTGCCGGCCTTGACATCGCCGGCCAAAATGCCTTCACAGGCTTCTTCCTGACTTTCAAAAATGACCGCCGGACCTTCGAAAACCTTCATGTTTTCCGAGACTCCGGCATATTTGACGACACTGCCTTCCGGCGCCAGATTACCGGTCAGGATCGCCAGCCCGCCGGTCGGCGAATATGGATTATCCATTGTACGGATAACGTCCCGGTTGCGGATCTGCGCTCCGGCAACATTCTCGCCGAGCGTCTTACCGGTCACGGTCGGGCAATTTTTATCGGTGTATGCCGATTGACGGAAAAGTTCGTTCAGCAAGGCGCTTATGCCGCCGGCCGCATCGACATCTTCCATGTGAAAAGGTGAAGAGGGCGAGACTTTACATAGCGTTGGCGTCTGCCGCGAAATTTCATCCATACGCGCCATTGAATAGTCGATCCCGGCCTCGTTAGCAACCGCCATCAGATGTAATACAGTGTTCGAAGAACCACCCATAGCCATATCGAGGACAATGGCGTTGTCGATTGACGCACGCGTAATGATTTGCGACGGACGGAGGTCGTCACGTACCAATTCCACGATCCTTTTCCCGGCGGAACGATACAATGCCCGGCGCCGTTTATCGACCGCCAAAATCGTGCCGTTGCCCGGCAGAGCGATTCCCAGCGCTTCGCATAGGCAATTCATGGAATTGGCCGTGAACAGGCCGGAACAACTGCCCCAACCAGGGCAGGCGCATTTTTCGATCTCGGTCAGTTCCGCTTCTGAAATCTTACCTTCCTGGTATGCGCCGATCCCTTCGAAAACCGAGATCAGATCGACCACCTTCCCGCCGGATGTGCGGCCGGCTTTCATCGGGCCGCCGGATACGAAGATCGTCGGAATGTCAAGCCGCACGGCGGCCATTAGCATACCGGGAATGATTTTATCACAGTTCGGGATGCAGACCAGCCCGTCGAAACAGTGCGCTTTTACCATGGTTTCGACCGAATCGGCGATCAGCTCGCGGCTTTGCAGGCTATAGCGCATACCGGCGTGTCCCATTGCAATGCCGTCACAGACGCCGATGGTATTAAAAACAAAAGGCACGCCGCCGGCCTGATAAACGGCCTTCTTGACTAATTCACCGACGGCGTTCAGTTTGACATGACCGGGTATGATGTCGGTATAAGAGTTAGCGATCCCGATAAAGGGTTTATCGAAATCCTTTTCCGCCACGCCGACCGCCCGCAGGAGCGACCTGTGCGGAGCTCGTTCGATTCCTTTTTTAACCTGATTGCTTTGCATTTTGTCCTGTTCTGTTTTCATTTTTAGTCATAAAAAAACCCCTTCTTTTTGGGAAGGGGTTTTAGAAATTATTTATTGTCCTCGTCTAAATTACCCCTTCGCTCCTCCTATAAGGATAATAATGCCCAGGGTTAGTACGATGCTTAATATGTTTTTAAACTGAATCATAATCTTCAAACAAAATCGGCCTTAATATAAAGCATTTCCGGTTTGCAAGTCAACAATTTTATTGCGTCGTTCGGCTTTTGGATCGGCGATTCGGGGAAATCTGCCGCCGATTTGGCCCTTCCGTCCGTGTATTGCACGGGCTATTTAAAACACGGCAGGTCGAAACAGACCTGCGTCCATTTTTCCGACTCGGTTTCGACATAGATTTCGCCGCGGTACTCCTTGATAATGCTGTAGCAAACCGATAAACCCATCTCGGCACTGTCCGTCTGCAACTTCGTCGTGAAAAACGGATCAAAGACATTTCCGGAAGCATCATCCCGGATTCCCGTTCCATGATCTAAGATTGCCGTACGAAGCCAACATTGTCTTTCCCGACCAGCTACAGAGGACTTGATCTCTATTATTTTATCGTCGTGATATTCTTTGTATTTCACGTTCAAAGCATCGTGCATGTTCATTAGACGACTCCGGCCACCCGTTCACCTTCTTCCATGGTTCCGATGGATTCGAGGCACTTATGTTGGCGCAACTAATCTTCGATTGGTTCCCCCGAACCTTGCGTGTGTGATGTCTTAAGGCAGATCGACCAGTTTGTTCAGTGTTACAATGAGGAATGTCCGCACAGCGCTTTGTTTTATCTGATTCCCAAAGATGCCTTTGAAGGAAAAATGAATTAAAGGTTATCAGAACGACAAAAAAACTGGATCAGGCCTTAGATTAGAATAGTGTAAAAACTATCCTTAAGCAAGAAGGTCGAAAATTTCATTTCACATTGAACCAGGAACTACACAATTTTATCCGTAATAAATTTCAACCAATTGGTTTCCAAAATTGATATGAAATTTGTTACTTTCAACGCAATGGGAAAAACATTGCACCCTATGAAAAGAAATGCTAAAATCAAAGGATAAAGGTTGTTTTTTTTAATGTTGGTATGCTGGAAATGATTGCTAACTTTTTCTATAAATTACTTTACTGAAGAAAATCCAATGGAATTTTATTCCGATTCTGGAAATGCAAAAAGCTTTAGATGTATTAAATGAGAAAATGATTTAAAAAATATCCAAGCGAAATGGTATGTGCAGCATTTTTTACTCTACCGGTAACCAGGTAACAGTAAGGTGAAACAAACATGAAACCTTCTGACAACAGAATCAAGAAAAAAACAGATCTACTTAAATGCATTAATGATATTTGCCAGCATTTGGATTCTATTATGGATGTAGAAGTACTTTACTCCAAAGTAGTTCAGGTTATTTGTGAATATTTAGGCTATGATCACGTTGCGCTCTATTTAGTTGATTATAACACGAATAGTATCGTTTTGTTCTCTTTAGCGGGTATTTATCAAGACATAGTTCCATCCCATCAAACGTTAAATATTGATCAAGGCATTGTTGGAAATGTTGTGAGAACCGGTAAAACGGTTCTTTCTAATGATGTTTCGTACAATACTCACTTTTATAACATTACTCCAAATGTAACTCCAACGAAATCGGAATTATGTGTACCCATTCGAATCAAAGATAAAATCATCGGTGTTCTGAATATAGAAAGTACCAAGATAATGAATTTCGATGAGGATGATTTAAATTCGTTAGAGGTACTGGCAAACAGGATAGGAGTCTCTATACAAAACTCAAGATTGTATGATAAACTTGAGAAGAATACTCAAAGACTTTATGATATTGTTTCGTCAATGGGGCAGGGAATATTGTTAATCAATAAAAACTTCCAAATTGAATGGGTGAATGAAACATATAAAAAAATGGTTTACTCTGAGTATAATGCACAAAAACAGACATGTTATCGAATGTTTGGGAAAAGCGAGCCGTGTTTAGGATGTCCGGCAGATAAGATATTTCAAGACGGAGAAATACGTCGTCACATCATCACTACCAAAAAAAACAGGCGGTACTATTCGGCTATTTCCGCACCCATAAAGGATGACGAAGGAAAAGTAAAACAGATATTAGAGGTGATTGATGATGTCACGGAAAACATGTGTCTGCGTAAAAAGTTAGATGTTACCAAAGAACGATTAAATAAATTCCAGAATATGGCAGTTATAGGTGAATTGACTTCCAGTATAGCTCATGAAATCCGAAATCCACTTAATGCGATTTCAACAGCAATTGGAGCGTTGCAATATGACCTTGTTCTTTCCGGAGACGATGAAAAATTGATGAATATTGTTAAGGAAGAAACGAATAGGCTGGATAAAATTATTTACAACTATTTAAATCTGGATCATAATCATGACTTAAACATAATTCAAAATGATTTACAGAAAACCATTGAAGAGGTAGTGCTCTTATTAAAAATGGATAAAAATGTCAGTGAAGATATTCAAATATTGACTCAATTTAGCAAAAGGGATATTCCCAAACTTAAGTTTGATAAAGACTCCATTAAACAGGTATTATGGAATTTATTGATTAATTCAGTACAGTCAATTTCCAGTAACGGTATAATTGAGGTTATATCTGAAATTGATAATAGTGAAGTAAAAATCATCATAAAGGATAATGGGAAAGGAATTCCCAAAGAAGATTTGAAAAAAATATTTCAACGGTTTCATTCTTCTAAATCCAGAGGACTTGGTTTGGGTTTGTCAATTGTTAAAAGGATTATTGAAAAACACGATTGGTTTATAGATGTTGAAAGCGAACTTGAACGAGGTACCGTTTTTACTATAACCATACCCATAGAGAGTAAGGCTTAATGATGCAAAAAATTATAGTAGTTGATGATCATGAAAACAGT
>JBAZPZ010000043.1:0-16838 GCA_041645495.1 Fidelibacterota bacterium
GCAAACCGATCATCCAGCGACTGACCGATTTTCTATCCGGCCGACGTTCGACATGGGATCGAATCGCACGCTCGTCGATCGTTCCGACATTGAAAGACGCGACGCCAGGAGACATCGCCATGGCATTTCCCCAGCGAATTGCCACAAATCTGATGGAAGGTCTGAACGTTTTGAACGCCATCATCTCCGGATTGGTCTCGAACAACACTTTGCTCTACGCGCCGGAAATCAAATTTTACGACACGAAATACAACGTCACGCCGTTTATGGAAACCTCCGTCAGGAATTTCTTCGTCGCCGGCGACGCGAGCGGACACAGCCGCGGAATCGTCTATTCGGCGGTGACCGGCATGTTTGCCGCGGAAGGCGTGATAAAAAATCTCGGAAAACTTTAACAACTGGAGTGGATCATGGGCGAATTATTGACAGAAAAACCGAAAAGACTGATTTCTCTCGATGCTTTCAGAGGAATTACCATTGCCGGGATGATCCTGGTGAACAATCCCGGAAACTGGGGCAAGATTTATCCGCCGCTGGAACATGCGAAATGGCATGGGTGGACGCCGACCGATTTTATCTTCCCGTTTTTCCTGTTCATCGTCGGCGTTACAATCGTCTATGCCTTTTCCAATCGCATGGAAGTCGGTGCGCCGCGTAAATCGATCTATTTGAAAATCGCCAAAAGAACCGCGTGGCTATTCGGCATCGGTCTGTATCTGAGCGCGTTTCGCGGCATCCCGACGCCCGAACTCATAGTTTTGGACGGATTGCTGATTCTCGGAATTCTGGGATTTTATGTCGTCCGCAGACTTACCATTCCCGCCGAACGAAAAGATCAGTATCTGAAATGCATCAAAATCGCCTTGACCTTCCTTGTCATTCTGTTGGCTTTTGCCGGCGTCATGGGCGTGGATTTGTCCACTTTGCGAATCCCCGGCGTTTTACAACGAATCGCCGTGACGTATGCCATCGCCTCGATCATCGTCCTCAATACGAACGTCAAATGGCAAGCGATTCTCGCCGTCGCCTTTTTGGTTATTTATTGGTTGGCGATGAAACTAATTCCCGTTCCCGGTTATGGCGCCGGAATACTGGCTCTGATCGACGATCCGATCGGCAACAAGATGGGAAATCTGGCATGGTACGTTGACAGCATTTTGTTGAAAGGTCACACATGGAGCGGCGCGCCCGCGGCCGGTTTCGATCCCGAAGGAATTCTCAGCACGATCCCGGCGATTTCGACTGTTTTATTCGGCGTGCTGACGGCTCACTGGCTCAAGGCGAAAAAAAGCGACCTCGAAAAAGTCGTCATGCTGTTCGTGTTCGGAATCATCGGACTGGTTCTCGGCGAAATCATGGGAATCTGGTTCCCGATCAACAAAAATCTCTGGTCGCCGTCTTATACGGTATTCATGGGCGGAATGGCGCTGATCTTTCTGGCGATGTGTTATTGGGCGATCGACATCAAAGGCTACCAAAAATGGACGAAGCCGTTCGTGATTTTCGGGTCGAACGCCATCGCGGTTTACGCATTGTCCAGCCTGACGGCGCGCGCGCTTGTCTTCTGGTGGAAAGTTCCGCAGGCCGACGGAACATCGGTGGCATTGAAAACTTTTCTGTTTCAGAAGTATTTCGAATCGTGGGCGAGTCCGTACAACGCATCGCTTTTTTTTGCACTGGGCTATGTGCTGATCTGGTTTGTTTTCACGTGGATTCTATATCGACGGAAGATTTTTATCAAGATATAAATTAAACGTCCCGGCGGCGATTCGTTCGGGAAAATGTAGAATGCCGTTTCCGGAATTACAGGAAATTCAAAAAATCGTCGCATCACCGATGACGCGAAACAAAAAACTATCGGCGATCTGTCTGGCGTTGAACCGCACGGTTTCTTATTTCAACTGGGTCGGCTTTTATATTGCCGACGACGCAAAACGGGAATTGGTTCTTGGCCCGTTCATCGGCACGCCAACCGAGCACATTCGGATTCCGTTCGGCAAAGGAATCTGCGGACGCGCGGCGGACGAACTGGAAACGGTCATCGTTCAGGATGTTACCGGAGAAGAAAATTACTTGTCGTGCGGTATCGACGTTCGGAGCGAGATTATCGTGCCGGTTTTCAAAAACGGCCGCTTCGTCGCAGAGTTGGACATCGATTCGCACGTTCCGTCTCCGTTCAAAGCGAAAGACCGCGCGTTTCTGGAAGAAGTCTGTCGCATCGCGTCTTTATTATTCTGAAACTTTTTCCATCGGCGGTTTTTAAACGGGAAGCCGACGGACTTCATCTTCGGAATTCGTCGGATGCCAATTATCGGAGTTGCACTTGTTTTTCTGTCAATTGCATGTTAAAATCTGAACAGGTTTTTTAAAGAAGGATGAAAAAGTGAAAATACGAGAGAAATTAACAGTACCGGTCATCATACTGGTCGTTCTGACCATATTTTTAGTGATCTCGCCGCTGGGAAAAGTCATTTGCGCCACCGGCAGCGATCTCTATCTGAAACTCAAAATACTTAACGACATCGTCGGTATCGTGAACGAAAACTATGTCGAAAATCCCGATTGGGACAAGGCAATGGACGGCGCTTATACCGGATTGCTCGAGAGCCTCGATCCGCATTCGGTCTATATCGAACAGAAACAAATGTCCAAAGTGCAGGAAGACTTTTCAGGAAAATTCGAAGGCGTGGGCATCGAATTCGACGTGCTCGACGGCTTCATCACGGTCATTTCACCTATTGCAGGTGCGCCCGCGGAAAAAGCCGGCATTACAATTGGCGACAAGTTTGTAAAAATCGACGGCGAATCCGCTTACAAAATCAAACGCGAAGACGTTGTTAAAAAACTGCGCGGACCGAAGGGTTCCAAGGTCACCGTCACCGTTCGCCGCGAAGGAACGGAAGATTTCGACGTCGTCATCATCCGGGACGAAATCCCGCTGTACAGCGTTTCGGCAACGTTTATGCTGGATGAAACCACCGGCTATATTTTCCTGAACCGCTTCAGCGAAACGACGGAAGAGGAAGTCGAAAAGGCGCTTACCAAACTCGAAGGAATGGGAATGAAGCAATTGATCTTCGACCTGCGGAACAACAGCGGCGGATTTCTGGATCAGGCCGTGAAGATCGCCGACAAATTCATCTCCGGAAAGCAAATGATCGTCTATACCAAAGGCAGGATCAAGAATTCCAACGAAGAATTTTATTCCGGACGCGATGAAAATCACAGCACGTTTCCGCTTGTCGTGTTGATCAATCGCGGTTCGGCAAGCGCCAGCGAGATCGTTGCGGGCGCGGTTCAGGACCTCGACCGCGGTGTTGTTGTCGGCGAAACAAGTTTCGGCAAAGGACTCGTGCAACGTCAATTCCCTCTGCGCGACGGCGGAGCGATTCGCGTTACCGTCGCCCGCTATTACACACCGAGCGGAAGACTCATCCAGCGCCCATACGACGGCAATCTCGCCGACTACTATGAGACATTTGGCGAAGAAGACCGGGATTCTGTCCTCGCGGCCGAAGATACGGTCAAACAACGCCCGGAATTCAAAACACTGAGCGGCAGAACTGTTTACGGCGGCGGCGGAATTACACCGGATCATCACGTAAAATTTGAGCAAAATCTCTCCGGCGACACTTACAAACTGCTCAGACATCCGTCCCGGATACTGTTTGAATTCAGCGCAGATTTTGCCAAGAAAAATCCACAGTATCAGGCCGAATCCCAAAAAGACTGGTTCATTGAAAAATATGAAATCGGTGCGAAGACATGGGAATCTTTCAAACAGACCGTAAAGGATAAAAAGATCGACGTCAGCCTGACGAATATCGACAAGGATGCCGAGTATCTCAAGATGATGTTGAAGGCGGAAATCGCCAAAGATTACTGGAGCTACGACGAGTACTACAAGACGGTTCGATTGAAAGACAATCAGGTTATTGCGGCCAAACAATATTTTAAAGAAGCCGAGAAAATGACGTTGAAATGATAAGCCGTGCGTCGAAAATATCGTCAATTATTGCCGAATTGATTATTGACTTTTAGCAAAATTTGGCTTAAAATACTTGGCATTTATTTGGAATTTGAAACAATGAAATGGAGGATTTAAACTCATGGTTGCAACATTTATACGTGGCGGATATTTCATGTGGCCTATTTTGATTCTGATGATCTGGGGCTTTATGATCTCCTTTGAGAGATTTTACACGCTGACCAAATCCTCGATCATTACGAAGAAATTCATCCCAAAATTAACCAATGCGCTGAAAGATGAAGGTGTTGACGCCGCGAAGAAAGTCTGCCAAGAAACATCCAGCCCAATCGCTGAAATCTTCGCCGCCGGACTCGAAAAAGCCGATCAAGGCCTTCCTGAGGTCGAAAAAGCTCTCGAGGCGACCGGTGTGGTCGAACTGGCATTTCTGGAAAAAGGAATGATCTGGCTATCGACGGTCATTACCCTCGCACCGATGTTCGGATTCACCGGAACGGTGTCCGGAATGATCGGAGCCTTCGACGCTATCGCCAAAGCCAACGACATTTCTCCCGCCATTGTCGCAGACGGTATCGCCGAAGCCCTGTTGACCACCATTTTCGGTCTGGCCGTCGCCATGCCGATGCAGATTTTTTACAACATCTTCATGTCGCGCATCGATGCCATTAGCGTTGAAATGGAAGAAAGTTCAATCACCTTTCTCGAAACGCTGAAAACAACCATCGATACAAACACGAATAAATAAGAGTCGTTCACTATGGCCCTCATAAAAAAGAAAAAAATCCCCGAAGCCGAGATTCCGACTGTCTCGCAGGCAGACATCGCATTTCTTCTTCTTCTTTTCTTTATGGCTACATCGACGATGGATACTGAAAAGGGACTTGGCATCATTTTACCGCCGGAAGGTGGAACCATAGAAGTCGCCAAGAAGAACATTACGAATTTGGTCATCGATCCTCGCGGCAAAGTACTTTTGGACAATAGAGAGATCGAGATTGCGGACATCAAAAAAACAGTTCAAGCACTGACTTCCCAGAATCCGAAAATGATCATTTCCGTCAAATCCCATCCATTGACAAAGTATAGCGTCTATGTCAAGGTACTGGATCAGTTGAAAATGGCGGACGCCCGAAGGATTTCAATCGCAGAATAGGAATATATCCGATGAAATTAATCAGAAAAACAAAAGCCAAAATGACTATCCCCCAAACGTCGTTGCCGGATATCGTCTTCATGCTTCTCTTCTTTTTCATGTCGGCTACTACGATGAGAGATTATGAGGGATTGAACCTCGTTTTACCTTTTGCCAAACAGATCGAAAAACTCAGTTCCGATGTTCACGTTTCCACGCTCTGGGTCTCCAAGGAAGGCATGTTATCCGTTGATGGAAAACTGATAGACATCAATTCCATTCGGACAATCTTTTACGAAAAACGAACCGCCGATCCGCAATTGACGGTCTCGATTCGCGCCGACGCACAGGTTACGATGGAAATGATGCACAAGGTGCATAAAGAATTAAGATTAGCGGATGCTTTAAAGGTCAATTACTCGGCGAATAGAGCGATTTAAGGATAGTCAAAATGATAATTAGAGTCAATCCGGAAAAAAGTTTAAAGTTACGGTACAATTTTATTCTCAAAGTTGGAATGGTCGGCGCTTTGTTTTTAACGATCGTGACGCTGGTTGCATTCCCGAGATTTCAGGAATCGGCATCTGTCGTGAAAAAAGTGGAATTCGTCATGGAAACCACCGACGTACCGATTGTCGAACAGAAGATCGATCAAGCAGCCGCTCCGTCACGTCCGGCGATCCCAATCGAATCAGACAAAGAAGACTTCTCCGAAGACATCACGATCGATGAAACGACCGACCTGAGCGAATATCAGGCATGGGAAGCGCCGCCGCCGCCGCCGGAACAACAGGATGAATCCTCCGGTCCTAGAATTCGGTTCATTCCGTATGAAAAAGCTCCGGAGCCGATTGGCGGATTTGCCGCGATTCAAGCGAGGGTCATTTACCCGGAGATTGCTCAGGAAGCAGGCATTGAAGGCACTGTGATTGTTCAAGCATTCGTCAATGAATTCGGAGTTGTACAAGAAACCGTAGTTCTCAAAGGCGTTCCGAACACCGGACTCGACGAAGCCGCTTGCACCGCGATCAAGAAGACAAAGTTCAAACCGGCGAAACAGAGAGACCAGAATATCGGCGTCTATATTTCAATTCCGGTTATTTTCAAGATCAAGACGAACTAAGTTTCGTAACTCAGACACTTAAAAGAGGCGATCGAATAGGTCGCCTCTTTTTTATTATACGTTCAGCCGATTTTCTGCAATATGAAATGGGTTGACATTTATTCGGGAAGGCCGTAAAATCGGTCGTCGGAAAAGTAGAAATGAGAGAATATTTTGAGCGAAAATAACCTATCGGACAAACCGAAACGGTACTCGATCACGTGGAAAAGCGTGGAATCGGTGGAAAAATACTCCCAAAACCGCTACAAACATTTTGATCAACGCTGGATCAGCTGGCGTGAAAAACGGATCGTCGGCAGGATATTGAATCGTCTCAAATCCGAAAACCGGACGCTTTTGGACATTCCGACCGGATATGGACGTTTTACCGAACTATTTCTGGAAAACGGTTTTTCCGTGACAAACGGCGATCTGAATCTCTACGCACTTCAGTATCAGCGAAAACGTCATCACGGTTCGACGCGCGTTGTCGTATCGGACGTCAACGCGACGCCTTTTCGGAAAAACGAATTCGACGTCGTTTTTAATTTTCGCCTGCTCCAGCATTTCAAAACCGGCGCCGAGCGTCGCTCCACACTCACGGAACTTTGTCGTGTGACCAAACGATGGGCGGTCGTTTCCGTCTATCTGGAATCTTCGCTTCACCAATTGAATCAAAAGATCTCTTCGCGTCCGAGAAAAATGACAATGGCATCTATCGAAAACTGGGAAAATGAGGTGCGCGAATCGGGCATGAGAATCGCGGATTCATGGTGGGTTTTGCGGTTTTTCCACGCACATAAAATTTTCCTGCTGGAAAAACGGGCATGAGCGGATGTTGGCAATGACAACCGTAATGCCTCCATCGATATTGAACTTGATTTCACTTCGAGGAAAAATATGAAGAGACTGATTTTATTTTTTGCGGTAGTTTTCTCACTTCAGGCGGCCGAACCGATCGATCTGCCCTTTATTTTTCAGCAACCATTGAGATACGGAACAGTTCCGATCTCTGCAAAATGGTCGCCGGACGACTCAAAAATGGCGTTTCTTTGGAATGAAAAAGGCGGACGATTTCGTGACATTTATATCAAAGACATCGATGCGATCGGCGTTCAACGGATCACTTCATTTGGAAAGAATCCTTCGCTTCCGCCGACAGACTTGATCCGAGACCTTGTCTGGTCGCCGGATGGAAAGACCGTTGTTTTTGAATTTCAGAACAACATCTATCAAAGCGGCATCCGAAGAGATGATAAACCGGCGATCTGGATTCCTTCCGCTTCGCGCCCTGCATTTTCTCCGAACCGTAAATATATCGTTTACGAAAAGAACGCCGATTACTGGATACAGGAAATTTCCTCGGGAAAAACCGCGCGATTGACCGGCGCTTTGCCCGCGGAAAACACACTGACGAACCATCCGTTTTTTGCCGGGACGCCTCATTTTCGGTGGTCTTCTGACGGGAAATCGATTGCATTCATCGAAACCAAAGATAAACAAACGCCTTGTTTGATTATTCGACAGATAGAAATGAGTCAAGTGCGAATCGCTGATGTTCGCTTCCCTATCGATCCGCAATCGATCGTTCGGGATTTTCGGTGGGCGCCGAACAATCAATCCATTGCCGTCGATAAAATAGCCGCCGACCTGAGCAAGCGGTTCCTTTTACGGCTCGATGTCTGGCGCGGCGTCGCCGATACATTATATCGTGAAACCAACCCGAAATGCGTGGGAGCGTTCGGTGGAAAGATTTTCTGGATCGACGGCGGACAACGCCTGCTGTTCGGTTCGGCGACTAACGGATACGACCATTTGTACACCGTTAAAATTGAATCTCATATCGTCGAGGCATTGACACGCGGTCAGTTCAACGTGATCGATTATTGCGCCGAAAACCAAAAACAAAAGATATTTTACACTTCGGATGAAGTTGCGACCGAAACGCACGTCTTCAGCGTCGATCCGACGACGGACAAGTCAGAAAAACTGACATTCCGGAAAGGTATTCATTCGTTCACGCCATCCAATTCCGGCGAAAAACTCGCTGAGGTTTTTTCGAGTCTTCAACAGATTCCGGAATTATTTTGGTCGAGCGCTTCACCGAATAGCAAAATGTTCACCGTTACCCAATCGACTTCAACGGAGATGGAAGATTATCGGTTGAAATTGCCGCTGACCAAATCCGTCCGTAATCCGCAAACCGGACGTTTGATCTATTATCATCTGTGGTTGCCTGAAAAAGATCTCGTCTCATCCAAATATCCGGTCATCCTTAATGTTTCCGAAGAAACCCGATCGCACAAAATTCGCAACGCGTGGAGCGTCAACGGTTTAGTAAATCAATGGCTTTGCGACCAGAAATTCATCGTCGCAGAAATGACCGTTCGGTTGATAGACGCCGACTCGATCGGATATTCGATTTCCGACATGAAAACGGTTCTAAATGAAATCAGCAAATATGACTTTGCCAACATCAATCGCGCGGGCATTCTCGGAGCGCATTTCGGCGGATACGACGCAACAGTTGCGATGTTCGCCGCGCCCGATTTGTTTAAGGCGGGCGTCGCGATCACAGCGCTTCCCGAATGGCAGGAAGAAATGCTCGCCGGCGAGCCGAATATTTTACCGTTCCTGTTCGATCATATCGATACCGGACAGATTTCAGAAAGGCTAAATTCTTACCCGAATCTCACCGGTCATCTGCTGTTCGCTCAAGGTAACACAAGCAGTATCGAGGCGCTATTGCCAACAGCGGCACTCACACAAAAAATGACGGAAGCGAGAAAACACGTCGATTTTATCTTTTATCCATGGAAAAACCAGTGCATCGAGTCCGACGAAACCGCGATCGATTTATATCAAAAGATTTACGAGTATTTCCGCAGATATTTGCGGTAAATGATGTCATTCAGGCATTTGGTCAACGGGGCATTGAAAGAGCGGAAACACTATCAGTCCGCCGGTGGCGGAAAACCCTAATTAACCTAATCTACTTATGCTACCTAATCAACCTAATCTTCAATTAGGAAGCGAGCCGGACGGAACCGGCGGGAAACCGGGTTGTGACTCTTTATCCGGAAGGATGATCTCGCCGAATTTCGATTCGAATTTGGAGATGTTTTCCTGAAGCGTAAATAGCAGCGTCTTGGCATGAATGGGCGTCATGATGATGCGGCTCTGCACAATGGCTTTTGGCGCGCCGGGCATCAGGCGGGCGAAATCCAGCACGAACTCCGCTGGCGAGTGTGAGATCACGGTAAAATTGGCATAATTCCCTTCGGCTTTGGATTCGGGAATTTCAATATTCAATTGCTGAGGTGCTTTTTTCTGTTCCATGATAGTTATCCTGACTTTTTCGGGAATTAGTATTTAGAATTTTTACCGGAATTTTCGTCTTCCCATTCGTCCTCGTTAGGCAAACCGTCGTCGCCAAAGAGTTTCCATGGGTCTTCCGCTTCGGCCTCTTCCGACAGGCTTTCGTTGAGTTCGGTGTCATCTTCAAATTCATCCCAGACTTCTTTCCGCTTCTCGAACTTGGACGGATCGATGTCGGGTTCGTCGTAATCTTCGCGCTCGTTTTTAAGCATCTCTTCGCCATACAGACTCATATCGAAAAAATCGATGTCATCGACGATATCATGAAACACCAGGAGTTCCAGAAAATCGACGTATTTCTTATCGCGCAGATTGACTTTGCAATGCGGGCAGATAAGCGATTTCTTTAGATACTCCTCATTAAGCGGAACGTTACATTCGGGACAAACTAAATCTTCCATACTAACTCCTCTTCAATAATGGCGGTTAATGTAATCTTCGATGTCCTATCCGTCAAGATATATTTTTTCATTTCAACTCCCCGGAAAGAATCCGAATCTGATCGGTTAAAAGCGACTTGATCCGCTGATAGCTGGGCTCGATTACATCCTCATTTTTCTTGATCAACAGATTGTAGATCGAAGCCGTAGCGGATGTGTGAAATCCGATGCGCATCGGTGCTCCGCAATTGTAAACCAGATAGGCATTGGTCGGATTCGGATCGGACGATAAGTCCACAGCCGCCGAATATTCATATTGAAAAACGTCCTGAGTCAGATGGCCGAACGGCAGGCGTGATTCGTCCAAATCCGAGTTTAGGATCGGAAAAAATAGAGAGAGGTCGATGTTTTTTAAGATCGGAAAAAACGATTGATAAACGCCAACCTTTATGAAAAGCGCATTCTCAATAATAAACGAGAAGAGCATTCGCTGGGCGATCTGAAATTCATCCGGGTCAAACGGTAGACAAACGAGAAGGTACTTTCTGTCGCGTTTCGGTTTTTCACCGGTTAAGTCGTAAAGCGAAGCGCGGCGCAGTATCCGTTTCGCTGTTTTTTTCGTAATGCTCATCTCAATAGTCCAAATATTTCTTTTCGTTCATCCTGAAACCATCACGATTTCAATCCGTAAAATCTGTCCGAAGATAAGAGATTACTTGAAAAAAACAAATGGTTTCTCAAACCTGTCGGAAACTCGTTTCGATTCTATCGCCGAGTTTTTCATTTGTTTCATTCTTTCGATTCGATTAAGATAACAACGCAATCTTGACACTGAAGACTTTTTCTGAAGGAGAAAACGATGAGACGTTTCCGATCGGTCGTTGTCATTCCAATCGGGTTGATCGTTCTGGTTTTTGCCTATTTCACCGGCGCTCAAACCGACCTTATCGAACTGAAAGCAATCATTCCCGATATTGAACTGGACATCCGGTACGCAACAACCAATAACTTTGTCGGGCAGATTCTTTACCCGTCCGATCGCTGTTTTCTGGTTCGGGACGCCGTCAATGCACTGAATGCGGTTCAGGCGGATTTGAAAACGAAAGGCTACAAACTGAAAGTCTTCGATGGCTATCGTCCGCTTTCCGTCCAGTGGCGCATGTGGGCAATCATGCCTAATCCCATTTTCGTCGCCGATCCGAAGACCGGTTCCCGCCACAACAAAGGCTATGCGGTGGATTTAACGCTGATCACTATCGATGGAGATTCGGTTCAAATGCCGACGCCGTTTGACGATTTCACCGAAAAAGCCAGCCGCAGTTTCCAGAATCTTCCCGAACCGGCGCTGAAACACCGACAAATTCTGGAAGACGCGATGGAAGCGCATGGATTCACCGGTTTGTCAAGCGAATGGTGGCACTTCGACTATCAGGATTTTGAAGGAAAACCGAATCTGGACATTCCCATCGATAAGATTTCAAAATGAAGTTATCATGACTTTAAAACCGGCAATCAAAACATCGCTGATCGGACTATTTTACCTGACACTCATTTTCGGGCAATCGCAGGTTGCGGACGATCGTCTCGTGAACGGTCAACCGCAGAATGCCGTTCACATTCCGAACAGCAACGCCATCCGGTTAAGGTCGCTGGTCGCAAACGTCGTCGCATCAAGCATCGTGAAATTTTAACGGCGTCCGAATTATTCGACCGTGACCGATTTAGCCAGATTGCGCGGTTTATCGACGTTCAGACCCTTTTGATCGGCGATGTCATATGCCAGCAATTGTAACGGGATCACGTTAAGTAAAGGCGATAAATCCTCATCCGTTTCCGGAACATAAAAGATATAATTCGACAAAGCGCTGAGGATTTTATTCTCACGGTCGGTGACGGTCAGGATTATGCCGCGGCGCGCCTTGACTTCCTGCATGTTCGACATGACTTTATCGAAAACCTGTCCGTTCGTCGCTAAAAATACAACCGGCATGTTTTCGTCGATCAGGGCGATCGGCCCGTGTTTCATTTCGGCGGCGGGATATCCTTCGGCGTGAATGTAGGAAATTTCCTTCAACTTTAACGCTCCTTCGAGAGCGACGGGAAAACTGATGCCCCGCCCGAGATAGAGAGCATTTTGTTTTTGCGAATATTCCGAGGCGATTTTCGCAATCATCGGCGCGTTGCCAAGAATTTCCTCGATCTGCTTGGGAATCATAGACAGACGTTCGATGAGCGCATGCGGCACGGGCAGACGCTTTTCCTGCCGAAACCAAAGACTCAGTTGCAACAGCGCCATCGTCTGACAGACAAACGCCTTTGTGCTGGCGACGCCGATTTCCGGCCCGGCATGAAGGTAAATACCGGAATTCACCTCGCGGGCGATCGTCGAGCCGACCGCGTTCACAATTCCGACGACCTGCGCGCCGGCAGATTTTGCCTTGCGCAGAGCCGCCAACGTATCCGCCGTTTCTCCCGATTGCGAGATAACGACGACCAGAACGTCTTCACCGATTACGCCTTGCCGATAGCGAAATTCGGAAGCGTAATCGACTTCAGTCGGAATGCCCGCATATTTCTCAAAGTAAAATTTGCCGATAAGAGCCGAATGCCAGCTGGTTCCACAGGCGGTCAGGAGAATTCGTTTAACTCTTCCGAAATCGACGGATAGAGACAGTTTGATCTCGCCGTCCTTGATCCGGCCGCGGAGCGTGTTCAGAATGGCTTCCGGTTGCTCGTAGATTTCCTTGAGCATGAAGTGTTTGAAGCCTCTTTTTTCGATCTGACCGGCCGTCCACCGGATTTCCTGAACTTCGGGCGTGATCGTGCTTCCGTCCAATTTCCGGACAGCGCATCCCGTTCCGGTGACGGTAGCGATTTCGTTGTCGTTCAAATAGACAACCTTTTTGGTATGCGCGACAATCGCAATGGCGTCCGACGCCACGATCGTCTCGTTTTGCCCAAAACCGATGACCATTGGCGAGCCTTTCCGGGCAACGACAATCTTATTTTCGGAGCGGTGAAGAACGGCCAGACCGTAGGTTCCTTCGACGTTTTCCAGAGCCGCCGCCACGGCAGATTCCAGATTTCCCCGGTAGAATTTCTCGATCAGATGCGCAATCACTTCGGAATCGGTATCCGACGTAAACCGGTGTCCTTCACTGATCAGCACTTCTTTCAAAACGGAGTAATTCTCGATGATGCCGTTATGAACGACGGCAATCGACCGGTCGCAGGAAAGATGCGGATGCGCGTTGATTTCGTTCGGCTCGCCGTGAGTCGCCCATCGTGTGTGGGCAATTCCTATCCGGCTGTCGGTCGCGCTTAAATCGACGGCTTTTTCCAGTTCCTGAATCCTGCCTTTGCGTTTGACGGTCACAAGATCATTTCCGGTGATGACGGAAAAGCCCGCGCTGTCATAACCGCGATACTCCAATTTTTTCAGCCCGTCCAAAAGAATCGTCAATGCCGGACGACGGCCGATGTAAGCGATGATTCCGCACATTCCAATTTCCTCCTAAAAATGAATAGAAATATGGACGATCTATTCGTCCGCGATTTTCCCTTGTGACAAATCTGTCTTCTTCAGCCGGACGATCGTAGCGCCCCAACCGCCGCCCGTTTCATCGGAAAGCCGGTAAGAATCGACTTCCGGCATTTTTTCCAGCAGACAATGAACGGTTTCCCGGAGAGCGCCGGTTCCTTTGCCATGAATGATCCGCAGATGAAAAATGCCGCGCCGACGACATTCGGCGAGATAGTCGGTCAATAATTCTTTCACTTCGCGCGGCTGGAACGTATGCAGGTCAATTGTTCCGTCGATCGGAATTTCGATAGGATCGGCGATTACCTCTTTTGAATTTACCAGCCGAAACGCATCGCGCGCCTCCGAAACGAATTTTTCCACCAGCCAACATATTTTATCGCCGCCGGAATCTTCGACACCTGTGTGCGCATCGACCGCCGCCGGTCCGACTTCCAGAATCGCCCGACGGACATTTTCCGGCGTCAATCCGCCCGCAAGAATCACCGGCTTCTTTGAAAATTCAACCAATTGCCGGCTAATGTTCCAATCGTGAGTTTTGCCGGTCGCACCGCAGGCGCCGGTTTTCGGATCGTACGAATCGAGAATAAACGCATCGATCAGCGAACAGAATTTCTCCATTTCGGCTGTCAATTCCACAATATCCGTTTTGACGATCAGGCTTTTGATAATGCGAAGTTGCGGCCGCTGCTGTTTCAGTTTGAAGAGTTCCGGCGCCTCGATCGTTCCGTGAATCTGGACGATCGAAACACCGAGAAAATCCGCCAGACCGAGAATCTTGTCGGCGCGGTCTAAATATGTGATCAAAACAGACCGGTCGGAAATCTTCAGATTCCGGATGATCCCGGCGGCAGTTTCGAGCGGGACGTCTTCCCGATGAATGGCTAATTTCAGCGGAAAGCCGAGAAAATCGACGCCGCAATCCATCAGCATTTTTGCCTCGGAAAGGCTTTTGATTCCAGCGATCTGAACGGCATTTTTCAGAAAAGACATGTCGCTCACTTCAAATCGACGAAGAGTCCCCACGAGGCGTCCGGTTCGCTGGTAAACGTCATCCGCTCGTTTTTCGTCGGATGATTGAACGACAGCGAATAAGAATGAAGCGCAATGGCTTTACCGTCTTCAAATTTATTCGTCGAGCCGTAGCGAAGATCGCCAAATACCGGAAAGCCGCGATGCGCGAACTGAACGCGAATCTGATGATGTCGTCCGGTGACGATCTCAACCTCGGCGAGCGAGTAGCCGTTTTGGTAGTTCAGTCGGCGAAAGCGCAATTCGGCCGGTTTCCCTTTGCCGCTTTTCACGATCCGGCTCGTCACACCGTCACGCAAGATGTCGTCCATCCATGTTCCGGAATCCGGGATTTTCCCTTCGACGAGAACGCGGTAGATTTTCGACACCTGTTTCGTCTGAAATTGTTCGGTCAGGCGCGCGGCGGCTTTGGAAGTTCTGGCAAAAACGACTACACCGGACGCCGGACGATCGATGCGATGGACGAGCCCGAGAAAAACGTCGCCGGGTTTCTGATATTTTTCCTTGATGTAACCCCGTGCAATGTCTAACAAGGTCACGTCGCCCGTTTCGTCGCCCTGCATGAGCGTCCCGGCCGGTTTATCGACAACCAGCAGATGATTGTCCTCATAGAGAATTTTTATTGGTTGATTCGATTGATTTTTCATGATCGCTAATTTCCGGTAATTTGGCGGAAATGCCAAAGGATTCGACAGATTAAATAACGACAGATATTTTTCCGTATCGGATAAAACTGCTACAATAAAAACTCACTTGACGAGCAGACACTTATGGGTAACTACATTATTTTCTGTCCGGAGCCGGATCAGATAGACGCCTGACGACGCGCTTCCGCCGTTCCAGATAAAATGATACGAACCGGCTCGTTGCTTGCCGGTAAACAAATTATCGACGCACCTTCCGTTGATGTCAAAAACGGAGAGTTCAATATCGCTGTTCGTCGGCAAAGAATAATTGATCGTAGTCGATTGATTGAAAGGATTGGGATAATTGGTAATATTGATGGCGTATTTCGCCGGTGTTGAAGATTCCACGATCTTATCGCTGGTTTGAGGATACGTTACTCCATTCACACAGGCGTAATATAATTCGGTAGTCTCGGTCGTTCCTGATCGGTCTCTATAGTAAGATTTCATCAGGCCGACATTCCGTGAAAAATAAGTCTGTCTTTCCGGAATTGTCCAAATAGCAACGATCACTCCCATATAATTTTCCTCTATGATAATATTTTCGGTAAATGTTCCGGCTCCAACAGTGAGAGGCGTCTGATCATAGGTTAATTTGGCCATCCAGAGTGAATCTGGCGTCAGAAATATAGAATCACTTGGAGATAATGACAATGGATATAAGAGCGAATCACTTTGGTTTTTAAATATAACGATATTTTTTAAACTGTCGTATCCTATGGTGTCTTTCCCGAACAGATAATACATTTTATCATTAATAAAGATACTTTCAGAAATAGTAATTGTCGTCCAACTACTATGGACACCATTGATATATTTTTTATAATTCCATCTGTTACCGACTTGCAATGGGAAATAATTCTGATAATTCTGTGGATGGTCTGTAAGGACAAAAGTCACGGACACCGTGCTGTCTGGCCAAACCTGAACAGGAACACATTTATATAAATAATCTTCATGCCGGAATGATATTTGTTGCTGGGCAGTCAGACACTCAAATTCAAATTGACCGTTTTCACCAGTTATAGCAGTCGTGGTTTCCGATCCTGAGCAAATATTCGAATATTTTACCGTCACTTCGTCGACTGGAATTCCATTTTTATCAGTAACAATTCCCTGAATTGTTCCTTTTGCATTTTCAAAATCGTTATATTCTCCGAGAGTTGGCGAACTATCTAAATAGTATTCACTCTCTGAAACTTCGGCTCCTCCTCCAAAAGCGATGGATTCACCCGGACGCGGTGCTGCAATTACGCCCCCTTCGCCGAATATAAAATCATCGACCCAAGAAACCCAACCTGATTCCACAGTTCCAATCTTTAAATGATCTCCATTTGGATTAATATAAAAAGTGGAATCTATATCGGCCGATGTCAGGACAGGAAACTGTTCAGTAAAAGAGATAGGCGTATCTACGACTACCGAATCGGTCTGGGACATTAAAACAACTTGACAACCAGCCCAGCTCCCTGTTATCTCGATTTTCCATCCTGTGGAATCAAAATACAATTCGGAAAACAGCTGAGGAACAATCGGATTGGCCAGCGCCGAAGACAACATAACAAACAGCAAAAAGAAGATAACCTTTTTCATTTCAAT
>JBAZPZ010000044.1:0-16718 GCA_041645495.1 Fidelibacterota bacterium
GCGAGATTCACGCCGCTTTTGAAAATCAAAGACAACATAAAAGTCTGAAAACTGTGATCGACCTGCGATGAAACGATTCGACGTTATCTGCATCGGTGAAGTGCTGGTTGACCTGATTTCTCAGGAGCCGGGCAAACATCTTGCCGACGTTTCACTTTTTAAAAAATTTGCGGGCGGCGCACCGGCCAATGTCGCCGTTGGGTTGGCAAAATTGGGAAGCAACGTCGCATTCGCCGGGAAAGTCGGCGACGATTCCTTCGGCTGTTTCCTGAAAATTTATTTGGAACACAACGGCGTTGATACCGGCGCGCTGATCAGCGATCCAGATCATCGCACGCGGCTGACGTTCGTCGAAATCGCGGAAAATGGCGAACGCGACTTTGAATTTAGCGAGAAAAAACCGGCCGATTCCGCTTTGTTGGCGGAAGATTTCCCGATGGAAGTATTAAGTAGCGCGCAGATCGTTCATTTCGGATCTCTGCCGCTGACCGCAACAGCCGGTCGCCGGGTTTTCAAACAACTGTCAGATCGGCTCGACCACGACGGCGTATTGACTTCGTTCGATCCCAATTACCGGTCGTCGTTGTGGAAATCGCCACGCGCGGCGAAACGGATTTTGAGATCATTCGCGGCCAAATGTCGGATTCTGAAGATGAATTTGGAAGAGGCTTCGTTTCTAAGCGACAGCGATAAAACCGACATGATGCTGAAGGGCTTATTTTTCCCGAAGACGAGTCTTTTAGCGATCACTTTAGGCGAGCAGGGATGCATCCTCAAGAACCGGCATCATACGGTTGAAGTTCCGGGTCTTCGGGTGAATGTCGCAGACTTGACCGGTTGTGGCGACGCATTTTTGAGCGGGTTATTAGCGAGCCTGATTCGGGCAGAAAAGACTCCGGAAGAATTGACCGCCGCAGAATTATTCGCTTTCGGGCAATTTGCCAACGCCGCCGCCGCGTTGACCGCGACCCGGTTCGGTGCGACTGACGCCTTACCAACAAGCGATGAATTAGAGAATTTTTTAAAATCAGTATAAATTAGATAAAGAGGCATAAAGAAATGATGAAATTGACCCGTATTTCGCAGGATCCGGTTTTTAAACCTGAACCGAAACATTCCTGGGAACGCGCCGCGGTTTTCAATGCCGGGGCGGTTTATGAAAAAGGTTTATACCACCTGATCTATCGGGCGACCGACATCGGCGGGCACGAAAGTTATGGCAATTACATAAACAACTTCGGCTATGCCGTCAGTAAAGATTTGTTGTCCTGGCATCGCTTGGCGGAACCGATTTTGAAGAATGATGTTCCGCAGGAATTGCGCGGTCCGGAAGACCCGCGCATCGTCAAGATCGGCGATACGTTTTACATGACTTATGTTGGTTTCGCCAACCGTTTTCCCGGCGACTATCGGATTTGTCTGGCGACGAGCGAGGACTTGGTACACTGGGAACGCCATGGCGTTTTACTCGACGAGGAAAACAAGAATTCCTCATTGTTCCCGGAGAAAATCAAAGGCGAATATCTGCTCCTGCATCGGCGTCATCCCGATATCTGGATCGCTTCCTCGCAGGATTTGAAGACGTTTACCAATCATACTCGCATTATGACGAAGATCGACGACGACTGGCAGTCGGCGCGCATTGGCATAGCCGGTCCGCCGGTCAGACATCCGCAAGGCTGGCTCTTGTTTTATCATGCCGTCGATAAGATCAATGCTTACCGACTCGGTGTGGCATTGCTGGATTACGAAAATCCGCGGCGCGTTCTGGCACGCCAGGCGCGTCCCGTGATCGAGCCGGAAATGTCATGGGAGATCAATGGTTTCGTGTCAAATGTCATTTTCAGTTGTGCGACGATCGAAAACGACGACAAATATGTGGTGATCTATGCCGGAGCGGACACGGTGATCGGAGCCGCCGCCATCAAAAAAAGCGATGTGGTTTTCGATAAAAAGGATTGGCTGGTTTAAATGAGATGCGTCGCCGTTCTGCTTTTTCCCGTTCTCCTGCTTTTCGCAGGTTGTGGAAATGTACAAAAAAAGTCGCCGGTCAATCTCGATCATGCGCTCAGCCTGATCGATTCTGTCAGCGTGAACGACGACCGGATATATTACATGGCGATCTATGCCGATTATCCCGACTATAAACCAATTGCGGCCAAAGGCGAAGGAATTGCTTGTGTGGACGACGCCGGGCGTTTCATGGAAGTGCTGGAAACCGAAATCCTGGTTTGCGGAAACCGGGCACTGTTGCCGACAGCGAAAGGTCTGACGAAATTCCTGCTGTATATGAGCCGCGCGGATGGTCTGTGGTACAATTTCCTCGATGAAAACGGCCGGATCAATACGACGCACGTCAATAGCCAGGCCGATTTTGGTTGGTGGGCAATCCGCGGGATTCGCGGACTGGCGGCGGCTTACACGATTTTGAAGGAATTTCCGGAAGAAGCGGAACTGCTGAAGCAGGTCGATCAGCGCCTGAGGATTTCGCTAAAACGGATGGAGCCTGATCTGGCAAAATATCCGCAGAAAGTAGCCAGCGAATTTGGCGCGGTGCCGGCGTGGTCAATCAAATCTGCGCCCGATATGAACAGCGAACTGTTGCTGGCGCTGTGCAAGTTGCACTGCACCGGCGATTTCGATTTCACGAAAGAAATTCAACAGATCGCCGAAGGTCTGACCGGTTTTCAGTTCCGTCGCGACGGCCATCCGTTGAACGGGATGTACTTTTGCTGGGAAAATACCTGGCATGACTGGGGCAGTAATCAGCCGACGGCTCTTTTGGAGGCTTTCCAAATTACCGGCGATTCGACGTTTTACAAGAGCGCCAAGATTTGGGCGGATAATTTCGTGCCGTTTCTCATCGAACACAACCTGCCCCGGGAAATTACGATTAATGCCGACGGCAGTTACCGGCTCGTGGCATTGCCTCAAATCGCCTACGGGATTAACGCGCTGTACAGCGGGATTGGCACGATAGCCGACCTTAGCGGCGAAAGTCGCTATCAACAAAATGCTGAGCAGATTTTCGCCTGGTTCGATGGCGATAATCCCGCGCGATCGCAAATGTATTTCCCGGAAACTGGCATTACTTATGACGGCATCGACGAAAACGAAAAGGTAAACCGCAACTCCGGCGCCGAATCGACGATTGAAGGTTTGCTGGCAATTCAGGCCAGACACCGATTTGAACTTTAAGATATAAATATTTTTAAGTGTTGTGCTGACAGTTGACTTTCAGCAAGTAAAATCGTTAAATTAGGCGGCTTTTTTAAGAGTGAGAAGATCGACCTTCAGAGGACGCGACTCTCGAATACGGCATTCTTTATGGGTGCGATTCATGGTGGGTGTAGCTCAGTTTGGTAGAGCGGCAGGTTGTGGCCCTGTTGGCCGCGGGTTCAACTCCCGTCACTCACCCGCTTTTTTCAATGGCGCTATCGTCTAGTGGTTAGGACATCACGCTTTCAATGTGGTAACCGGAGTTCAATTCTCCGTAGCGCTACAAATCGGAAAAATTTATTTCAAAGTGCTGGAATCAGCATAAAAATTTGACATTTCTGTGGCTTGATTGGCTCAATCGTGTGAATTAATAGTTGAAAAAATTAGAAAAAGAATGTATTATCTCGAAGAAATGAAAATTAACCGTTTATGTTCAAGCGAGTCTGTCAACAACCCGAAGGAATCATGAATCCTGTCCGTTTCCCGAAATCTCAGCGCGTACCTCAAATCATCTCTATTCTTCTTCACCCGTTCATCATGGTGATGCTGACCTTTGGAATCATTCTGTTTTCCGGTCAACCGGTTTCGGGTTGGATATGGATATACTTCGGGATCATTTTCATTGCGGCGGTATTCCTGCCGTTTATTCAGGTCGTCTGGATGAAGAAAAAAGGAAAGACCGCAAGTCTGGACGTTCCGGAACGAAACCGGCGCTTTAAGCCTTTCATTCAGGGTGTGTTGAACTATTTTCTCGCATTGGTTGTACTATGGATGTTCGAGGCGCCGAAGCCCGTTTTAGTTTTGATGTGGGCGTATCTGTTCAACACGCTGATCGCCGTTATCATCACTTACTATTGGAAAATCAGCGTTCACGGCATGGCGATTGGCGGCCCGGTCGCCTGTCTGGGTTATCTCATTTCTCCACAGATTTACTGGTTTCTTTTTTTGCTACCGTTAATCACATATTCCCGCGTCTCTTTGAAGGCGCATACACCGATGCAGGTCATCACGGGTTTCCTTCTGGGATTTGTTTTAACTTTCATTCAATTTAAAATGATGATGCCATTATGAAAAAAGATGGGATTCTGGCAGTAATTTTAGGCGGCGGCAAAGGAACGCGCCTTTATCCATTGACCAAATACCGCGCCAAACCGGCGGTTCCGTTCGGCGGGAAGTTCCGGATTATCGACGTGGCGATCAGCAACTGTCTCAATAGTCATATCAATCGCATCTTCATCCTGACGCAATTCAATACGCACTCTTTGCACAGACATATTTACAGCACTTACCGTCTGGGACATTTTTACGGAGGATTCGTCGATATTCTGGCGGCGCAACAGACATTGGAACACACCGAATGGTATCAGGGAACGGCGGACGCGGTACGACAAAATCTTTCCTACATTATCGAAGGTAATGCGAAATATACGATCATCCTTTCCGGAGATCATCTTTATCGTATGGATTATCGGGAGTTTTTGAATACGCATATCCAAAGCGGTGCCGATTTTACGATTTCGGTCAAACCGGTCACGCCTCAGGAGGCGAGCGATTTCGGCATTCTCCAGACGGATAAAGACAACCACATCCTGCGATTTATCGAGAAACCGAAAGGCGATATGCTGGAATCGTTCCGATCGCCGGGTCTGCCGCAGGAAACGCCGTTTTTGGCTTCGATGGGGATTTACATCTTCAACACGGAGACGTTGCTGAAGATACTCGAAGAAAATCCGAGCGATGACTTCGGAAGGCAGATCATTCCGGATTCGATCGGGAATTATCGCGCACAGGCTCACCTGTTCGACGGCTACTGGAAAGACATCGGAACGATGGATTCCTTTTTTCAGGCGAATCTGGAGATGGCGTTACCGAACCCGCCGTTCGATTTGTACGACGAGTCGGCGCCGATCTACACGCATGCCCGCGCTCTTCCCGGTTCCCGCGTCGAAAACTGCACACTTCATTGTACGCTCATCGGTGAAGGAAGCATCCTCAGAAACAGCGACATTCGTCAGTCAGTGATTGGAATCCGCACCCGAATTTCCTCCGGTAACCGCATCGAGAACTGCGTCATCATGGGCGCAGATTATTACCGGTTCGAAAATTCAAGTACCGTCCCGCCGATCGGAATTGGCGAGAATTGTATCATTCGGAACGCCATCATCGACAAGAATGCGCGCATCGGCAATAACGTTCGCATCATCAATGAAAAAAATGTCCGGGAAGCGGAATTCCCAACCTATTCCATTCGCGACGGAATCGTCGTCATCCCAAAGAATTCAATCATTCCCGATGACACGGTAATATAGACGAGGTTAAATTAAGGAAAGAGTTCATGGCAAAAGTCTTCAATCCTAAACAGACCGTCCTTTTTCCAGAACTTTTCGAGGATGCCTTTTTACCTTCCATCACGACGCTCCCGGACTTCGATCAGGCTCTGGAAAATTTTGTCCGGCTGTCCGACTTCGGCGCGCTGATCGACCTGAATTTTCACGGCATCGACAAATCCTATTCGCTCCGACTGGATGAGATTCAGATTCCGCCGAAATACCTCAAAACCCGGACGGAAAACCTGTCACCGGTTTTCAATCTGTTCCCGGCGGAAATTCGCAACCAGATCAACCGCATGAAATATGACGTCCGGTCGTTTTTTACCCGCGCCAACCATCTGAAAACACCGTACGGATATTTCCTGTTCCGGAAGTATTTTCACAAATGGGATATTCACAAAAAGGACAAGATCGAAGAATTGCGGGAATATTTTAAAAACGAGATTGGCGAAACCGCTTATGAGGAATATTTTCGGCAGTTATGGCACGCCGGGATCGATTGGGTCAAATCCAATCTGGCGGAAATTCATCCGTACATCCTGACTGTCGATCCGGATAAACAATTGCCCGGCGAGCGACAGAATCTGAAAGATTCCGGGACGACGATTAATCAACTGGGGCGGAACGATCGGGACCTGATCGTCCGGTTTCTCATCCTGAAAATGATGCATATTCCGCAAACGCTGGCCGAGTACACCGACGGCATCTCGATTTTGTCCATGTTCAAAACCATTCATCTCGATTATCTGAAAGACGTGAAGATCGAATCGATTGAGGACATTGAGCAGTTATTCCAGTCGATTCCTCAAAATAATCTATAGCAATCGTGTTTTATACCGAACCCAAAAATGCGGAGGAAATGGTCAGGGAGCAAATTCTTTCGCGTGATATTCAGGACCCGGCGGTCGTTTCCGCGATGCGATCCGTTCCGCGCCATGCTTTCGTTAGTCCAAAATACGCCGAACTTGCTTATTCCGATCAACCGCTTCCGATCGGGCTGGGGCAGACGATTTCTCAGCCGTATGTTGTCGCGTTTATGACGCAAGCCCTTCGGCTCGCACCGGAATCGCGCGTGCTGGAAATCGGTACCGGAAGCGGCTATCAGGCGGCCGTGTTATCCAGAATCGCGCGTGAAGTCTATACGGTCGAATTCCTCGAAACTCTGGCGCAGAAAGCCGAAACCGTTTTGAAAAACATCGGAATAAAAAATGTTCGCATCCGGCGAGGCGACGGGCGGGACGGCTGGCGGGAATATGCGCCGTTTTCGCACATCATCGTCACGGCTGCGAGCGAAGATATTCCGGAAGAACTGGTTAAGCAGTTGGCGATCGGCGGGAGAATGATCATTCCTGTCGGTAGTCGCGATTGGACACAGTATTTGGTGCTCGTGCAAAAAGAAAAAGATGGCATCCGGAAGGAAAAAAAGTTGCCGGTGCGCTTTGTCCCTTTAGTCAAAGACTCCACAAAAAGCGTATCAAAAAAGAAAGGAGCGAGATGAAGGAGAATCCGACCGAGATATTGTCCGAATTGGTGAGTGTTCTGGAAAAAGTTGCCGGAAGCCGGTATTTTGGGAACGAATTTGCACCCTTCATGCGGGTGGGAAATCCGGAGCCGGTCCGTCGTCTCGCAACACTTTTGGATACGCTCTGGAAGCAGATCGAATCAAAGAACGATCAACTTGAAACGGTGATCGCGGAACTGAAATCCGCACGAAACGAGATGGAATCCGTCAACACGCTTCTCGATTCCCGTGTCAATGAACGCACAAAAGAACTCGCCGAAGCCAATCTGCGTCTCGAAACGCTTTCGACGATGGATGCATTGACGGGAATTCCGAACCGGCGGCATTTCGAATACCGGCTGGAGCAGGAATTTTCGCGGACGAAGCGTCATCATGAAAATCTATCCTGCATCATGATGGACATCGACCTGTTTAAAAATGTCAACGATACGTACGGGCATTTGTTCGGCGATGAGGTGCTGAAAGTGATCGGCGCGGTTCTGCGGAGTCAATTGCGCGTGCATGATATTTATGCGCGCTACGGCGGCGAAGAGTTTGTCGTCCTTTTGCCGGAATCGACACTCCACGCCGCATTTTACGTCGCCGAAAAAATCCGACTTGTCGTCGCCGAAACGCTCATTGCCAAAGAAAATAATCGAACGAACGTAACGGTTTCGCTCGGTATCGCGCAGTACGATTCGGAGTCCATGCCAGACAAACATTCGTTGATCGATGCCGCTGACAGGGCTCTCTACGAAGCCAAGCGAACCGGTAGAAATAAGTCCGTCATTTACAATCCGGAACGGACCTCCAAACCATCATGAGGACTTCTGCGCATTTATAAAAATCTGACGGAATTCATTTGGAAATCTATGCGCACAGGCGGTAAACTGTCGCCCGTGTCACTTCTAATTGTGTCGATGAAAAAAATTATCATTCTGTTATTTGTTCTGATAGTCGCCGGTTCACAAGGTTTCGGACAGGCATATGTCTGGCCTATGCCGGACGGTAGGCAGGTGAGTTCGACTTTCGGCGAACACAGGTTCCGGCATTTTCACTCGGGAATCGACATTAAAACGAATCATTCGACCGGCTATCCGGTCATTGCGGTTGAAGACGGATATGTTTGGCGTCTGCGCGTTTCGCCTGTCGGATTCGGTAAAGCGGTGTATCTCAAACTTCGCGACGGCAACTTTGCGGTTTACGGACATCTGGACGAATTTTCCAGCCGGTTGCTTAATTACGTGGAAATCGAACAGCAATGGCTGAAACGATACGCGATCGACATTTATCCGGGCGAAAATGTCATTTCCGTTCGGAAGGGCGACACGCTCGCTTTCTCCGGAAATACGGCTTCCGTTTCTCCGCATCTTCACTTCGAGGTTCGTGACGCGCAGGAACGGCCGATGAATCCATTCAACTTCATTCCCGAGATCGTCGATTATACGATTCCAACGATTCGGGAATTGGCGATCGTTCCATTGGACGTTCGTTCCCGGATCGACGATAGTCCGCGCCTGAAAACGTTTCCGGTCTATTTTCGGGAAAAACGGAATTTTACGGTCAAGGATACAATTCGTGTCACCGGCGAGATCGGGATCGCGCTGAAAACATTTGACACAATAAAAGGTTTGCCGAACAAATATGCGCCATACGGCATTCGTATGCTGGTAAATGACAGCCTGCAATTTGCCGTTCAGTATGACCTGTTCGCTTTCGACGAAACGCGGTTGGTCGATCTGGACAGAGACAGTTATTTTCTGGAAAACGGCAACGGCAATTTTAACCGGCTATGGATTCATCCTTCGGCAAAGTCGCTTCCGATTTATCGACTTTCGCCGGGAACCGGAGTTCTGAATTTTCCGCCCGGATGTCACTCCGTCCGGATTGAAGTGTACGACCATCGGGGAAACACATCGACGCTGGATGTCGTTTTTGAATCGGCGCCGGAGCGAAAAATGGCGTATCCGGAATTGAAACACACAAACGGCGGCTTTCAACTTACGTTCGAGAAACCGTCGTGGATCGCGCATAACCGATGGAGCGCGCAATGGGCGACGAAATACGGAAATCCCGTTCAGCCTGCGAAGATCATCAAAACGGACACCAGCGGTGCGCTAGTAATATTGACCGTTTCGGAAGGAAGCACGCGCGAGAAAAATCTTCGGATTAACATTGGCGACGAGTTTCCGCCCGTTTTTGTCAACGTCGGGGAAGATGCGGAAGAGAGTCCGAAAATCTCTTTTGAATACATCGAATATCCCGAGAGTTTCATCTGCCATTTGACTTTCAGGCAGGCGCCGCGTCAACATCCCGCGTTTTTCCTGCAATCGATCCGCGAGTTTCGTCAGTTGGATCTGTATCCGGAAACGCCTATCGATTTCATTACCGCGCCGACATCATTTGTGCAATGGAAAGATGCAATTGCCTGCGAAATCCGGATTTCGTCGGAACCGATGACCGTCTATCGAAAGCCGGTTCGTTTGAAATGCGTCGAGCCGAAAACCGGCGGATCGGTAACTTCCCCGGACTCGCTTTTTCAGGCGTCATTCGTTCCCGGTTCGGTTTATGACACTTTACTTAGCTGGATCGACACCGTTTCGGCTCATCCGGGGAAGAATGGAAATCAGGTGTCGAAAATCTATCGCATTTATCCCGAAACCGAACCGCTCCAGGACTCGATCTGGGTGGAGTTCAATTATCCGGCATTTGTGGAAAAAGTCGAGCAATACGGCGTTTATTTATGGCGCGACGGCAAGTGGTCGTATTTGGGAAACGAGATCGATCCTGCGCGCGACGTGATCCGAGCCGATTTGCGGAAATTGGGTGATTTTTGTCTGATGAAAGACCAGAAACCGCCGGTAATCAAAAACGTTTTTCCGGGAAACGGCGGTCGATTCCGTTCATCGTCAATCGATTGGCTCAAGGCGTCCGTTTCGGATGCTCTTTCGGGAATTCGTGACGATTTATCCATTCAGGTTCGATTGGACGAGGTGCCGGTCATCGTCGAGTATTGCGGAATCAAGAAAACCTTGCGCTACCGACTACGCCATCCGCTGAAACCCGGAAGACATCAGGTCAAAATCAATGCAATAGACCGCGCCGGAAACGTTTCGACGGCTGTCAGCGAATTCACCATTATTTCCGGACAATAACCGATATGTTCATTCCGACCCGCGATTCGACTTTGAGATTGAAAAAACCGTACGTCGTTTATATCCTGATTGCGATGAACGTTCTGATATTTTTTTATCAGGCGACGCTCCCGGGCGGGTCTTACGCGGAGTGGTTCGGGCGGCTGGGTGTCGTTCCCGCGCATCTTTTTCGGGACAGCATTTGGGCGTCACTGATACCGTTTTTTACATCTTTGTTTCTGCATGGCGGATTTGCGCATCTCGGCGGGAACATGCTTTATTTGTGGATTTTCGGAGATAATATTGAGAGTACTCTGGGACATTTTAAATTTTTCATATTCTATTTTGCGTGTGGGATCATTGCCTCGCTGACGCAGGTAATGTTCAATCCGGCGTCGGTTGCGCCGATCATCGGAGCCAGTGGTGCGATCTCCGGAATTCTCGGCGCCTATTTGATCCGGTATCCGCGCGCTAAAATCCAGATACTTTTTTGGTTTGTCATCTTTTTCCAACGATTTTGGATTCCGGCGGTTTATGTGCTGGGTATTTGGTTCGCGATTCAGTTGAGCAACGGTCTCGGAGCGTTGACTTTCCGTCAGCAGGGCGGCGTCGCGTGGTTTGCTCATATCGGAGGATTCATTAGTGGAGTCGCATTGTTGTTATGGATGGAACCTTACGAAAGGAAACGGCTATGGAAACAGTTGAATCGGAATTATTAAAAAAAGCGGCCTTGGAGGCGGCGAAGGCATCGTATTCGCCATACTCGCATTATCCGGTCGGTGCGGCGGTGCTGACGGAAGACGGCGCAATTTTCAGCGCCTGCAACGTCGAATCGAGCACCTATGGTCTAAGCATTTGTGCCGAACGGAACGCGCTGGCGGCGGCAGTGGCAAAAGGCGCGAGAAAATTCCGCGCAATAGCGATCTGGTCGAAAAACGGCGCGACGCCATGCGGCGCCTGCCGGCAGGTCATCTGGGAATTGTGCGGAGAAATTCCCATCTACATAATAGATGCAGATGGAATAGAAATGTGTTATATTTCGTCGGTTTTGTTACCTGACCCATTTGATGAGAATAAATTGAGAACGTGACATGAACAGAAATGCAATTTTGATTGGCGTGGCGGGCGGGACCGGTTCCGGAAAAACATCGATGGCAAAAAATATTGTCCGGGATTTCGATCCTCGCCAAGTCGTAATTATCGAACAGGATTCCTATTACCACGATCTGAGCCAGATTCCGATGGACTCGCGGAGCCATCACAACTTTGACCATCCGGAATCTTACGACTTCGATCTGTTGAAGAATCAGATGAAATCTATCCTGAGCGGCGAACACGTCGAAGTACCAATTTATGACTATAAAACCCACACGCGGAAAGCGGAAACGATTTCGGTCTGCGGACAAAAAATCATTGTCCTCGAAGGTATTATGGTATTGTTTGATCCGGACCTGCGGCGCATGATGGACATTAAGGTATACATCGAAACCGCGGCGGACATTCGGTTCATTCGCAGATTGGTGCGCGACATCAAGCAAAGAGAGCGGTCTTTCGAGTCGGTCATCGATCAATATCTGGGGACGGTGCGTCCGATGCACGAGCAATTTATCGAACCGACCAAACAGTATGCCGACATCATCATTCCCGAAGGCGGGCACAACACCGTCGCTGTCGATCTATTCAAGACGAAAGTGAAGTCGCTTCTCCGCCTGCTCAACTCTGAGAGTGAAAAGTAGATGCCGGGACTTTCACGCGCCCGGGTGGACGAATGAAAAAATCAATTGTTTTTATAACGGAAAAAGTAAAAATTAGACGTCGATTATGATGAATGACAAAACAATTCGTGGAATCCCGATGGAAATGGAAGAGGTCGTAGCCGTTACCGGAAAACAGAGCGGCTGGATCGAAGTCATTTGCGGGAGCATGTTTTCGGGTAAAACGGAAGAACTGATCCGGCGTCTTCGCCGCGCCCAGATCGCCAAACAGCGCGTGTCGATCTTCAAGCCGATCATCGATGTTCGGTACAGCGAAGATCATATCGTTTCCCACAACCAGCAGAAAATCCCGTCGCAGACAGTTCAAAATGCCGGCGATATTCTGCAGCTCGCGGGCGATGCGCAGGTGCTGGGAATCGATGAGGCGCAATTCTTTGATAACTCGCTAACCGGCGTCTGCCGGAAACTGGCGGAAATGGGTCGGCGCGTCATCGTCGCCGGTCTCGATAAAGATTACCGCGGCGAACCGTTCGAGCCGATTCCGCAACTCCTCTGCGAAGCGGAGTATATCACCAAAACGCTGGCGATTTGCATACAGTGCGGCAATCCAGCCAACTACACGCAACGTCTGACGAAATCCAGCGAGCGGGTTTTATTGGGAGCGACTGACGCCTACGAAGCGCGCTGTCGCGCCTGTTTCAAACCTCCTAAGGAATGACGATCCATACTGGAAAATAAATTTGAACGCCACCATCTGATTCACCAACTCAATGTAAAAGGAACAGATTATGAGATTTATTGGAATTCTCGGAATCATTGTATTGCTCGGCATTTCCTACCTCATGTCAAACAACCGGAAGAAAATCCGACTGCGGGTTATTGTTTGGGGTCTTTTGCTTCAGGTGCTCTTCGCGGCGGTGATTCTCGGCAAGCCCGCGCTTTCTTTCTCCTGCATGTTCATTTTTCAGATGATGGTGGTGATCTATATTTTCAAAGACGATATCAATCTGGCGGGCGATCGGAAACAGCAGATCGGGAAAACGGCTCTGGTGATCGCTTATTCGATAGCCGCGCTTCTGGCATTCTATTGCATATCCGTTCTCGGGATTCTCGGTTGGGCGATCGTGTTAATATTTGCCGCGATGATCGTCAAATCCATCCTGAAGATAAAAGCCGGTCAGAAATACTTCTCGCTGGCTTTTTTGACATCGGTCTTCGCATGGTTTTTTGCGAACGGTTTCACCGGAGAGGTAATCTTTGCCTGGCTGAGTCACAAAGTCGAACGCTTTCTCGGTTTAGCGACGTACGGCGCCGAATTCATCTTCGGAAATCTGGCGCTGGATAAATACTTTTTCCCAAATTCTCAGACATGGCCGGGTTTCGGAATGCAATTCGGATTCAGCGTTCTGCCGGTCATCATTTTCTTTGCCTCGTTCATGGCGATCCTTTATCATCTCGGCGTGATGCAGGTGATCGTGCAATGGATGTCGCGCTTCATGCAGTGGACGATGGGAACGAGCGGAGCGGAGACGCTTTCCTGTACTGCGAATATTTTTGTCGGACAAACGGAAGCGCCGCTATTGATTCGCCCGTTCCTGAACGAAATGACCGTATCGGAACTTCTGACAGTGATGGTTGGCGGTTTTGCGACGATTGCGGGCGGCGTGTTAGCCGGTTATATCAAGATGGGCGTCAGCGCGACGCATCTGATCGCGGCAAGCGTCATGTCTGCTCCGGCAGCCCTGCTCGTCGCGAAGATCATTTATCCCGAAACGGAACTATCGAAGACGGCGGGCAATATTGATATGCCCAAAGACATCGTCCAGTCGTCGAATTTGTTGGAAGCGGCGTCGTCCGGCGTGACCGATGGCCTGAAACTCGCCGCCAATGTCGCCGCTATGTTGATCGCGTTTATTGCGCTCATCGGACTGGTTGATTCGATTCTCTCCGTTTTTGACAGGCTGATCGACGGAAATTTATTTCATGGAACCTATCACAAATACGCGACGGCGAGCGGCTTTTCGCCCGTAGTCGGAGAATACGCGGGTTGGTTTCCAGGTAGTATCAAGACTTTTTTCGGGACGATCCTGAAACCGCTTGCATGGGTTATGGGCGTGTCATGGCAAAGTGCGGCGGAAGTCGGTAACCTGCTCGGCATCAAATTGGCTTTGAACGAATTCGTTGCATACAGCACGCTCGCAGAACTTAAAGCCACCGCCGCTATCGACCCGAAATCCATCGTTATCGCTACGTACGCTTTGTGCGGATTCGCCAATTTTTCATCGATCGGAATTCAGATCGGCGGCATCGGCGCGCTGGCTCCGAACAGGCGGAAAGATTTGTCGAAAGTCGCTCTGAAAGCCATGTTTGGCGGCGCATTCGCGTCATGGATCACCGCCTGCATCGCCGGAATATTAATGTAAGAATCGGAAGCATGATTCTGTAATCGAAAATAAGTTGAGGGAACACTCATGAAATTGATCATCCTCGGACCTCCCGGTGTCGGGAAGGGAACCCAAACGCAAAGACTCTGCGCCGAATTCGGCATGACGCATATTTCGACGGGCGATATTTTACGGGAAGCGATTAAAAACGGAACGAAATTGGGCGAACAGGCGAACGCCTTCATGACCAAAGGTGAATTGGTGCCGGACGCCGTCATGCTCGGAATCATCGAGGAGAAATTATTCGGCAAACAGGCGCAGGCGAGCTACATTCTGGACGGTTTTCCGCGAACCATCGCGCAGGCGGAAGGACTGGAAAAATTATTCAAACTTCACGATGTTCGGATCGACGTCATTCTTCTGCTCGATGCGGAAGTTCGGCAGATCATTGACCGGCTCTCTGCGCGGAGAACCTGCCGGAACTGCAATGCCGTTTACAATCTGATGACGAATCCGCCCAAACAGGCCGGTCGGTGTGACACGTGTGGCGGAGATCTATTTCAGCGCAACGACGATAAAGCCGAGACAATTACCAAACGATTGGACGTTTATACGCGGCAAACCGAGCCGCTGGTCGATTTTTATCGGAAATCCGGAAACCTGCGAGTCATTCCGGCCACGGGAACTCCGGACGAGGTCTTTCAAAACATCAAAAAGGAATTGATTGGAGGTAAGTGAAAAAGTGGTGACCGTTGGCATTACAGGTGGATTGGGAGCGGGAAAAAGCGCGGCGGCGACCTTTCTGGAAGAAAAGGGTGCCTATGTGTTCAATGCCGATGTCGTTGCAAAGGAATTTCTGAAAAGCGATTCCGAGGTTAAAAAGGAGCTGGTTGACGCTTTCGGAACGGATATCCTGAAAAACGGGGTGATCGATAACGAACGATTGGCAAAAATATCTTTTGCCAGTGAGGAAAATCAGAATATCATTAATGATATTATACATCCACGCGTGATCTCGGCGTTCCAGGAAAAACTCGAAGAACTGGACAAGAAATACGAATTGGTCGTCATCGATGCGCCTTTGATTTTCGAGTCGGGTTTCGACAATCATCTCGATCACACCGTTTTGATTTACACGCAGTACAAAATTCGGTTGGAGCGCGCGATCCGGCGGGGCACGCTGTCCCGCGAGGAAATTCTCCGGCGCATGGAACTCCAGATGCCGGAGGAAGAAAAACGGGAACTGGCTTCGTTCGTCATCGACAACAGCGGCACGCCGGAGCAACTGAAATCCGCGATGGAATCTCTGTACAAGAAACTGATGGCGTAGTATTTTCCATATTCTTCCTGAACGTTTTCGGATTGTCGGCTGAAATTTTCCAAACGGTAAAACAGAAAGTGGAGATTATCAGGGCATTTGATTAAATTGCCTCCGCTATGATTTGTTGCGCTCGAAATGGGGAACGAAAAAAACGAAGGCGGATCGGATCGGTACTCGCCTTGTCGATCCTCGCGTTCCTTCCCGTTTTGACAAGCGCCGAAGTTCCGTTTTCTGTTCTTGACCTGACGCTTGTCGGAGAGACCGACTTGCGGCAGTGCGTCAATCATCAGTTGGAATTCGGTTGGCATTATTCACAGCCGACACCGGAGTGCCTCGTCGAGATGATCCTGTCGGAAATATTTGCCATAGGCGACACCGTTTTCTGGGAATCCGGAACCGTAACAATGGATCAACCAGCGTTTCAATACATCAGCGTGGGTGACATCCAGGATGGCCGGAAATACCGGTTTTCCGTCCGTGCGAAAGATACGCTTTCGGAATGGTCGGACTATACGATGCTGGAGTTTGAAATGAATTCGGTTCCGGCGAAACCGGCATTCGTCATACCGAAGGATTTCATCTCGCGCCAAAGCGAAATGGAACTCAAGTTCACGCCGGCGGCGGACAAACAGGTTAAGCCGTCCGGAATCCGGTATCAGTTGAAAGTCTCTTCGGATTCTCTCGGGAAAAATATTCTTTTCGATCAAACAGTCGCGCCGGTGATGTCGAAGGACATGAATCTTTATCATATGATTCGTCAACCTCTCCCGGAAAATTCCACGTGCTACGCTTGGGCGCGTGCCTGGGACGGCGTCGAATATTCGCTCTGGAGTGAGCGCCGGAGATTTTTCGTCAACCGGATCAACGAGCCGCCGCGTAAATTTCGGTTGCTCTCGCCGCTTTCCGGCGAAGAATTCGCCTCCGCCCCGAACCTGTCGTGGGAAACTGCGTCCGATCCGGATGAACAATTCGGCGATGGCGTTGCGGCATACAAAGTGGAAGTTTCCACCGACAGAGACTTTCAAACGATCGCATCTGAAAAAAGTGTGGTCGATAGATCGGTTCAATTTGAGTTGAAGATTTTGGAAAATCATCGGCGATATTTTTGGCGCGC
>JBAZPZ010000045.1:0-16106 GCA_041645495.1 Fidelibacterota bacterium
CATCACAAACAAAAAAAAGGAGGCGTTATGAAGATGAATGTTACCAAGTCGTGCTTAGTGATCGCAATTGCTGTCATTGCATTGATACTGAGCGGATGTAAGTTTGAGGAAATTACCCAACCAACAACGGCAACCGCCGGAGAGCAAATCACGGTGAATCTGTCAATCTCTACCAGTGATTCCGATGCAAACACCAAGTGGGGTTTGCTGGGATTATTGATCCCCAATGACTGGACTGTTGATACGGTTTACTACGGTGGCGATTTTGGAACGGGCGGCGCGCATTTCCTGCATCCGGACAGCTCTGACAAGTATCCCAGTAAATACGACACCGGATGGGCGGATTCCATTGATGCTATTCGTCCCAGTGGAGACAATATGCGCTGGGAAGTATGGGAAGCAAACGATGGGCATTCTTGGAGTGTTAAATCTTATATTGATGCGACAGTCCTTATGACCGTCGGAAATACCAATGGTACCTATGGACTGGGATATTTCTTTACTGAAGGTGCGATGGATTTAAGATTTATACTTTACGGGATTCCGTATACGGACAGCCTGGGGAATATGATCACTGTCACCGGTGCTGCGGTTAAAGACGAAAAACTCATCGTAAACAAGTTCAATCTGTCTCAGAACTTCCCGAATCCATTTAATCCAGCGACAAAAATCGGGTACCAGATTGCTGAAAATGCAATAGTGAACCTGACTGTTTTTGATGTGTTCGGGCGCGAAGTTGCGACATTGGTAAACGAAGCCAAAGCGGCCGGCAACTATCATGTCACTTTTTCCGGAAAGAATCTGCCAAGCGGTATTTATTTTTATAAATTACAGGCGGGCAGTCAGGCGTTTACACGGAAGATGGTATTGGCCAAATAACATCCGGTCCATTTGACACGTTGAGCCTTATAAGGGGCAGGAGTCATCCTGCCCCTTATAGGCGTTTGAGGATTTGTGCTGATGTTTAACAATGCATAAGATTGGTTGATGATGACCACGTTAAAAGTACAACAAGCAAAAGACATCGGTCTACAGTTTGCCGATAATCCGCATAAAATGGTTGGACAGGATGGCGCTTTTTCGATTCCGCTGAAAAGCGAAACGCTCTGGTTCTTTGGAGACACGCTGATCGGAAAGCGCATTCCGGGTGACAGCCTTTGGTATATTAACGGTTTCGCCGTCGGTGGAGACGATATGTCCGGTAAAGGCGCCATGGAGAAAATGCTAAACAACAGCGGGCTGATCTTACCCGATCAGGATGCGAGTAACGGACTCAAGAACTATGAGTACATCTTGAACACGGACGGTTCATTGAAGACTTTATTGCCGTTACTGGAAAACGAAAACCCGAATGAGATACGGATTTGGTGTCAACATGGGGTTTTCCTTGAAGGGAAATTGTATCTCTCCTTCGTTAAAGTTAAAATGATTCCGCAGAGTGAAGTACTCGGAACCAATGAAAAAGGCGAGGTTCTGCCGGTCAACTTTGATGTGATCGGTTCCGGTCTGGCCGTTGGGGATACAAAAATCTGGAAATTCCGGCGCATCTTTTATCATGGGACTGATATCCTGTGGAGTAAAAACGAACCTCATTTTGGTTCGGCTATCTATCCGGTTTTTCCGGAGCGGAAATTATATTTGTACGGTGTCTGCATGGGGCAGGACCGTATTCAGAAATGTTGCCTGGCACGAGTCGATTTTGACAAGATCGAAGAACTGGATAAATATGAATATTTGACCTCCGGAAAACCTGAATGGAGTTCCAGAGTGGAAGACGCTAAGGTTCTGTTTGTCGAAGCGCCGAGTGAAGTGTCGGTGTCTTACAATAAACATCTCGGCGCCTACCTCGCGGTTCACTCCTGGCGCACGACAACCCAGATCGTCGGCAGAACAGCGCCAAACCTATGGGGACCGTGGAGCCACGAAACAATATTATGGGAAGCGAAAATAAATAACGGTAAAACTATTCCCTATCCCCGACTGGTATATGCCGGGAAGGAACACCCGGAGCTTTCTCAGAATAACGGAAAGACGATCTATATTACCTATATTGAATTTGAAGAATATTTTCCTCATCTGGTTCAGCTGAACCTGGAATAATATGAGAACCGGGAAGAACTGAATAAATGACAGATATATAAATGAAGCATCGCGAACGTACGAAAATTGTTTTGGAAGGCGGTATTCCGGACTATGTGCCGACATTTGAATTGGTTTTCGACGAAACCGAACGGGATTTTCAGAGACGCACCTGGATCGGCGGCCCGGTAGATCCTGACGTAACTGGGATGAATTATGCGGATAAGGTTAAATACAACGCCCGCCTGTATGTCGATGTTGCCCGGCGTTATGGCCATTCGATTATTTTTATTAACCGGACAATGGGCGTCCATGAGAACAAGGGAGAAACCGGTGTCAGAGATACGATCCGGGAAATCCGCGAAATCTCGGGCGACGAATTCATGGTGATGTGCCATAACGACCCAACCTTTATGATCCCGTTCAATAACATGGAACAGTTCTGCTTCGACCTGATCGATCGGCCGGATTACATGCACGAAGTCGCCCGTAAAAACGTGACGGAGAGTTTCGCGCGTTGTCACGAAATGCTGGCGGCCGGAGCGGACGGCTTTATCCTGTGTTGTGATTACTGCTTCAACGCCGGGCCGTTCATCAGCCCGACTCAATTCGAGGAATTCATTGCCCCTTACCTGAAAGAAGCCGTGATCTATTTTCGCAAGACCGGCGCTTATGTGATTAAACATACCGATGGCAATATCATGCCGATCATCCGCTTTCTGCTCGATGCCGAACCGCACGCTCTGCACTCGCTCGATCCGATGGCCGGCGTCGACATTAAATTTGTTAAAGAAAATTATGGCAAACGCGTCGCGCTTTGCGGCAACGTGGACTGCTCGCTGATGCAGACCGGAACGCCAGCGCAAATCCGCGCCAGCGCCGAATATTGCCTGACGCACGCCAAGCCGGGCGGCGGCTACATTTTCTCGACTTCAAATTGCGTTTTTCGGGGCATGCCGCTGGAAAGTTACGACCTGATTCACGACATCTGGTTGGCGAACCGGAACTATTAATTATAAAACAAAGATAACAAACATGAACCAAAAGAAAACCATCCATATTTTATCGAATACCCACTGGGACCGTGAATGGCGTTTTCCGTTTCAGGAAACCCGCCTGCATTTGGTAAAATTACTCGACAATCTGCTGAATTTGATGGAAACGGACCCGGAATACAAATATTTCAACTTCGATTCGCAGACGATCTTCCTCGACGATTATCTGGAAATCAAACCGGAAAACCGTTCGCGGCTGGAAGCCCTGATCAAGGCCGGCCGGCTAATCGTCGGCCCGTGGTACACCTTGCCCGAAGAATTTACCGTGAACGCCGAGTCGCTCGTGCGCAATCTGCTGATGGGCAAGCGTGTCGGCGATTCCTTCGGCAAAACGTCAAAGGTTGGTTATACGCCTACTTCATACGGACAGATTTCCCAGATGGCGCAGATTTACGATGGATTCGGTATCGACGGCATTATTTTTTACCGGGGAATTCACCACACCGAAGGCACGAACGAATATTTTCTGGAAGCGCCGGACGGAACCCGGATTCTGGGAATTCGCCTAAGCCGGCACGTTAGCCGTGGCGCCTTTTTCATGTATGTTTCCAAACGCACGATGCACGATCCCGAATGGCACGGATTTCGTTGGGGCGAAGAAGGCTGTCTGCCGTTCCATTTCTGCCGTGCCGATCATGACCACGAAGAAGAACCTTTGATAATCCGTTCTCCTTACGGCGAAACCTGTAAACTCGAGAACGTCAAGCCGGGCATCCTGACCGCCATGGAAGACATCCTAGAACAGGCAACCACCGACTGCCTGGTTTTATTCGACGGCATGGACAGCGCCTATCCGAACAAACATTTACCGCAGATTATCGCCGCCGCCAACAAGGTCAATCACGACTGGAAATTTATCCACAGTTCCCTGCCGAATTTCCTGGCCGACCTGAAGCCGCGCATCGAACCGGAAAAACTCACTGTTCTGAAAGGCGAACGCCGCCATCCCAGCCCGGACAACATGTTCAACGCCTTTCTGAAGGATTCGCTCTCCTCGCGGATTTACATCAAACAACGCAATGCCGAGGTCGAGCGCACGCTGATGCAATGGGCCGAGCCGTTTTCTGTGATCGCCGAACTTTTAGACGAAGAGGAATATCCCGCCAGCGTGCTGATCCATGCCTGGAAAATACTACTGTCCTGTCACTCGCACGACGGCATCGGCGGCTTGAGTCCCGATCAGATTCACAAAGACATGCTATCGCGCTTCGATCAGGTCGAACTCATCGGCCAGGCTCTGATGAAAACCGCGCTTGGCGGAATCGTCTCCCGCATCGATACCGGCAACGCCAATCCCGAAGATGTCATGATTACGGTTTTCAATCCGTTGCCGATCGAACGGGATGACGTCCCGCAGGTTTATATCGACTTCCCGCGCGAAAAACCTTACCGCGCATTCTCGATCTACGACGACCAGGGGCAAAAGGTCAGTCATCAGGCAATTTCCCGCGAGGAAAGTTATCTGATCCCGATCGAGCCGCACGAATTGCCGACCTCTTATTACACGACCAAATGGAAAGTCGCATTCGAGGCGAAAAACCTGCCGGCGCTGGGCTTTAAAACCTTCACCGTCAAACCGGAAAATGGCCGAAAATCCAATTACGGTTCGCTGGTTACGGCTACAAACATGCTGGAAAACGAATTCCTGAAAGTTAAAATCGAAACGAACGGCACATTGACCGTGACCGACAAAAAAAGTGGTGAAATGTACCACGACCTGCTTTGGTTCGAAGACACCGGCGAATCCGGCGATCCGTGGTCGCGCATTCCGCCGGTCGGCGACGGCAATACGGTTTACAATTCGCTCGGCTGTTCCGCCGCAATCAAACAGGTTTGCGACGGGCCGCTGACCACGACCTTTCAGATCAAAATCAAAATGAACCTGCCGGCTGAAATCATTCGCGGCGCGAAAAAACGCAGTCCGTACGAAAAGGAATTGCCGATCAGTGCCCGCATCACCTTACAAAAAGGCGATCCGAAGTTGCACATTAAAATCGACCTTGAAAATACAGTTAAAGATCATCGTCTGCGCGCAATGTTCGACAGCGGTTTCCGTCCGCAGAAATCAATCTCCAGCGGACAATTCGACGTTTTGGAACGCGATGCATTCCTGCCGGATACGTCGGAATGGCTGGAACCGTACACCGGCACTCAGCCCAACAACGGAGGCGTCTGGGTCGAGAACGGAAAACGCGGCCTGGCCGTGTTTAACTTCGGCCTGCCGGAATATGAAGTTTTCGATAACGAAAGCGGGACGATCGCGATGACGCTTCTGCGTGGTTTTGGCTACCCGAAAATGTCCGGCATCGCCCGTGAGGATTTGGTCGAGCGGGTCGGCAACGAAGGTTCGCAATGCTCGGGAAATCAGCACTACGAACTGGCGCTGTATTTTTATTCCGGCAATTGGCAATCGGCGGGCGTTCAGCGTCGCGAACGGGAACACAAATACCCGATGCTCAGCGTACATCACGGCCGCTATTCCGGCCAGGGCCTGACCAAATGCGAATCGTTCCTGAAAATCGAGCCGGAAATGCTCATTATGACCACCTTGAAAAAAGCCGAGTCCGGCAACGGCTACGTTGTGCGTTTTTATAATCCGTCCGATGAAGCCGCCGAAGGTTTTCTGTCGTTTAAATTTCCGGTAAAACGGGCGGTTTTGTTAGACCTGAATGAGGAGCCGGTCGCCGAAGTCAAAGTGACCGATCCGCACCGGATAAAAGTTCAGGTTCCGCAAAAGAAAATAATTACGGTTTTGCTAAAGAATGTGTAAGATCGTTTTGGTTGTAGAAAATCTCGAATTCCGATTATTCTGAATGGAGCAGTTACTCGTATGATCCCAAAAGTTACCGATTTGATCAGCAGTTCGATGACACATCGTTTCGGCGATGTTTTCAATCCGCCGGGGCTGACGAATTTCGTAGGCACGGTGCAGGCCGACATCGACCTCACCGGCATCCGCAGTCTGAATTTCCCGCCGTTCGGCACAGGACAATTATTGACCGCCGGTCTGTTTCTCGACGGTTGGTACTTCCCGGCTACCGGAACGCCAGTGACATTTTACTGGCGGCCTGACAAGATCGTCCGCGAGGCCGAATATCGTGGTCTGTTCCTGCATTCGGAGACGGTTTTGCTGACTGGCAAAAACGGTGTGATTATCCGGCTGAAGGTTGAAAATCGCTCCGGCGCAGACAGGATAGTCGAAACCAAATTCGGAGTCGCGGGTGCGATCACCAAGACATTGACGAAATGGAATTCATTCATTCCACCCAGCGAAGAGGAAAATATCATCGAGCCCGATCCGGTGCGCTCCGCCGTCATTTTCAAAGCCCGCAACAGTCAGGCCGTTCAGATTCAGGGCGTTTTCCCGTTCGTCGAAGCCGTCGATCCATCGTGGATCGCAGGCCGGATGCGACTCGCGGCTGGCGAAACGAAAGTGATTTATTACATGAGCCTGGTCGGCGACGATCCAGACGCAGTCATTCGCCAGTTTGATGAAATTCGCTCGAATCCCGATGCCGAAATCCGGAAGACCGAAGAAGATTGGAATGCCGAACTTCAGGCCGTTTTCACACCCGGCAACAGCCGCTATTCCGGCTATCTGCCGACGCTTTTCACCGACGACAAGGAAATTTTAAAACTCTACCTCACCGGCATTCTGAGCGTTATCTATTTTAAGCGCGACAATCCGTATTCTGTTTACGGGCGCGCCTACGACACGCTGATGCCGCGCTACTGGCAGACGACGACCTTTATCTGGGATTATCACCTGAGTCAGCTGGTACATTCTCTGCTGGACCCGGACGTGATGCAGAAATACCTCGAACACTGGATGATGATGGACATGCATCACCATTTCGGATCGGATTATTTAACCGGCGGACCAGTCGGGCCATGGTATTCGGTTAATGATTACGCCATGTTGTCGATGTCCAGTTATTTATTAAGATGGAACGGGCGGATGAATTGGCTCGGCAAAACAATAAACGGTTCAGAGATTAACGGCACCGGCCCGAAGAAGGTGCTGGATCACCTGCAAAAACACGCCGACAGCTGGAATTTTTTCAAAAGTAAGCACGGTCTGGCGGATTACGGCGGTATCAACAACCTGCTGGAATGCGTCAGCACATATATTCACGAAGTCGCCAGCCTGAACGCCGGAAACGTCTTTAACCTGCGCTTCATGGCCGATCTTTTAGACTTGACCGGCAAACCGGAACAGGCCCAAAAATACCGCCGTGAAGCGACCGCGCTTTTGCCCGAAGTCCAGAAATTGTACAAAAACGGCAGTGGTTTCTGGCACGCCCGCTTCCCCGACGGCAAATTGGTCGAGGTGCGGCATTGCTACGACTTTTTTACGACGATCAATACGATCGGCGACGATCTGACCGCTACTCAGAAAGCCGAGATGTTCCGCTTCTTCAATGAGGAATTGAAAACCGAAACATGGATTAGAGCTATGTCGCCGTTGGACGACAACACCATGTTCAGCGCGCGCCCCGATCATCAGTGGAACGGCGGTTATCCGGCCTGGCCGCCGCAAGCGGCTGGTGCGCTTTATAAAATCGGCCGCGGCGATGTCGCTTTCGAATGGCTGAAAGGCGTTGCCCGCAGTGCCAACCAGGGACCATTCGGACAGGCGCAATTCGTGGAAACAGTCGCCCCGACCGAAGACGGTGGAGCCCGTAAATGCCCGGGCGATGCGCCTTACCTGTGTGATTGGACGGTTTCCGGCGGCGGCGCCTGGATCAATGTCATCATCGAGTCGATCTTCGGCGTGCGTGCCGGACTCAATCAAATCACGGCTCAGCCGGATTTCGGCGCTTTCGATCCGAAGGCTGAACTGCACAACCTGCGCTATCAGGGCAAACGCTACAATGTCAACAAATCTGGACTCAGGGAGGTTGGAAAAGATGAATAAAAATCTGAGCATTTCAGCTTTACTGATTTTCTTATTGGGAGGTTTTTTAATGCAATGTACCAACGGCCGACCGGCTCACAACCGGATTTTCCAGGAATTTGAAGCCAAAATCAAGACCATCGAAAATCCGCTCGAACGCCAGATCGCGGCCAATGAGCTGGTTCAGGCCATTCGGAAAGGCGATTATCCGATTTTCGAGAACGATTCCACGGTCGTCCTGCTTTATCAGGGCAATGACGACGACATCGCCATCAGCGGCGACATGACTCTCTGGGCCGACTTTAGCACGATGGCCGTCGTCCCCGGCACCGACCTGAAATACAAACGCTTTGTGCTGGAACCGGATGCTCGTCTGGAATACGGCTTTTCGATCACAAAAAACGGCTTTCCGTTTCCCGATCCGCTGAATCCGTACAAAGTGCTGAACGGTTTCGGCCCGTTTTCGGAGATGGCGATGCCGAAATACGAACGCCATCCAATTTTCACGCCTTTTCAATACGGTAAAAAGAGCGATCTCAAGCGGGTCACCAAAATCGTCCACGAATCGCAGATTCTGGGCTATGCTCACGACGTTTTCGTCTATCTGCCGCCAAATTATTCCGCCACGCAAAAATATCCCGTTCTGTACCTGCAGGACGGCCAGGATTACATCGAATTTTCGCACATTCCGGTTATGTTGGACGAATTGATCGGGAGCGGTAAAATCCGCCCGATGCTCGCCGTTTTCATTCAACCACCCAACCGCTTCAAGCCGGACATGCCGAACCGCATGACCGAGTACGGATTGAACGATAAGTACGTGACTTTCCTGTGCGACGAACTCGTACCGTTTATCGATAAAACTTACAGCACTCTTGCGAAGCCGTCCGCCCGGTTAGTTGCCGGTGATTCTTTCGGCGGACTGGTTTCCGTTTCCATTGGTTTTCACCGGTCGGATGTTTTCGGACTGGTTTACGGTCAGTCGGGCTATTATTCCTTTCACAAAGACAGTTTGATACACGAGATCGCCAGATCGGACAAAAAAGCTGTCCGCTTCCGGATCGATGTCGGCACCTACGAGCGCAAAGTCGGCGCGAACTTTTTGCCGCAATACGAAGGCGATTTTCTGGAAGCCGCCCGGCGTTTGAAGACCGTTCTGGCTGAAAAGGGCTACGACACGGTTTACAGAGAATATCACGAAGGGCACACCTGGGGCAACTGGCGGCGGCACCTGATCGATGTCCTGGAAGATTATTTCGGGAAATAAAAATGCCAGACCTGCGACTGGGAATCGACTACGGTGGAACGAATGTCAAATTCGGCGTTTTCGATGAAAACGGCGCCGAAATTGCCTTCCGGGAAGAGAAACTTGCCGAGCTGAACCGCGACAGTCATCTACTCGAAAACCTGACCGCGACTGCGTGGCAATTCTCGCAAAAATTTCCGATCCGTTGTGGCGGGCTGGCGATCAAAGGTTTGGTCAATGCGCGCACCGGTATTTTACACAATGACATCGGCGCCGGTCAATTGCTGGCCGGAGTTAATCTGAAACAGGCTTTCCGGGACGTGCTGGCGATTCCTTTCATCGTCGATAATGACGCCCGCGCTTACGCCTGGGGTGAATGGCGTTTCGGCGCAGGCAAAGGCAGTAATCCGCTGGCCTGCCTGACGCTCGGCACCGGTTTCGGTTCGGCGCTGGTTCTCAACGGTGCTCCGTACGAAGGCATCGATCCTTCCAGCGGGTTGCTCGGCGGCCACATCAGTATCGACCGGAACGGACCGCAATGTCCCTGCGGCAGTCGCGGTTGCTTGGAATCGTATTGCTCGGCGCCGGCTTTTAATCTGCGCGTCAAAGCGGCGCATCCGGAACTGGAACGATATGCCGAAGCTCTGCCGGTTTTCTGCGAAGCATTTCGGCTCGGTAAGACGGAATATTCTCCAACGCTGAGAGCCTTTCAGCGGGATTTGGCGCTCGGCATCGTCAATATCGTGCACGCCTACGGCCCGGAAACGGTCGTGATCGGTGGCGGCGTCATGAATTCGGCGGACATCATCCTGCCGGAAGTCGTTGAAATGGTGCACGCGATGGCCTGGACTTTTCCGCGCAAAAACGTCAAGATCAAAGCCGCGGCGCTCGGCAATCGTGCGGCCGCACTCGGAGTGGCTTTTCATCCGTTACTCGAACAAACTTTCGACGGAAAAAATGCACAATGAATTCTAAAGTTGCCGATCCGTTCGTCGCGCCGATCCCGCAGAATGCCAAAGATTATCCGCGCGGGTTGTACAATCCTTTACCGACATTCCGGATAAACGAAAAATCTATTACGAGCGGTTACGCGGCACTGGCGGAAACGCTCAGACATGAATTGGCCGACGGTTTGCGCGTGCTGGTTGTCGATGGTTATCAGGGCGTGGACTGGCCGGTGTTTCAGCAGAATCTGGCCGACGCTATGCAGAAATTGAGCATCGCGGCTGATTGGATTGACGTCGGTACTTGTTTGGCGGACGAAAAAATGTTTTTACCGAAAATCAAGCCATTTCTCGGCGGTGATGACCGTTTGTTCGGGACGCAGTTTCCGTTCGGACCGGAAGTCTTTTTCGACGCCGAAAAGATCGCCGATCATCGCATCCGGGCGGCAATTCTGCGCAGTGAGGAGCTCGGCAAGTTGACGATCTTCTACGGAACAGGCGCGGCGCTGATCGAATTGTGGGACAAATGCTGGTACATCGACATTCCCAAAGACGTTATCCAGGAAAACGCCAGGAAAAATAAAATGCGCAACCTCGGCGCCGTTGCTTACAACGGTTTTGAGGAATTTTACAAACGCGCCTACTTCGTAGATTGGCCGGCGCTGAATCGTCTGAAGCGACGCCTCCTGCCGCAGATCGACCGGCTGATCGACCTGCAGAATCCGGCGTGTCCGACGCAGATCGCCGGGACGGACTTTCACGCGGCTTTGCAGGAATTGTCCCGCTCCGCTTTCCGGGTGCGGCCGTGGTATTATTCCGGTCCGTGGGGTGGCAAATTCATGCAGGGGCATTTCGGCGTCCATCCTGACAAGGTCAACCTCTCCACCTCTTTTGAGATTATCACCCCCGAAAATGGCATCGTTTTGGAATCCACTCAAAACCGCCTCGAATTTTCCTTCGACTGTCTCATGTTTCAGGAAAGCGCAAATGTGCTGGGAGAGCCGGCCGCCCGGCAATTTGGCTGTGAATGGCCGATCCGGCTCGATTATCTCGACACGATCGACGGCGGCAATCTCTCGACGCAGGTGCATCCGCGGCCGAATTATATCCGCCGCAATTTCGGTGAGACTTTTACGCAGGACGAATCCTATTATATCATCAATGCCAAGCCCGACGCGCGGGTTTACATCGGCGTGACTGACGACTGCGACCCGGACGAATTTTACCGCGCCGTGCAAAATTCCGTTGAAAACGGCGTCGAGATCGACATCGATAAATTTGCCAACAGCGAGCCGTCCAAACCACACGATCTTTTTCTGATTCCGAACGGCACGGTGCACGGAAGTGGCCGTAACAATCTGGTGCTGGAAATCAGCGCCACGGCCTACATTTTCACTTTCAAGATTTACGACTGGATGCGCAAAGATCTGAACGGCAAACTGCGCCCGATCAACATCGAACGTGCCTGGAAAAACATCCGCTTTGAGCGTAACAGCCGCTACGTTAAGGAAAATCTGATCGCCAAACCCGAACTGATTGCCGAAGGCCCCGGCTGGAAAAAGTATCTGCTCGCCAGCCAGAAAGAAAACTGGTGGGCGGTGCACCGGGTAGAATTTGACGACGAATACGAAATGGAAACCAACGACACGGCTTTCGCCATCAATTTAGTCGCGGGCGAGAGTTGCCAAGTAACCACGGCCAACGGGCGGCAAATGCCGCTGGCCTGGGCGGAATCCATGATCATTCCCGCCGCGGCCGGTCATTTTAACGTCAAAAACACCGGGAAAACGCCCTGCAAATTACTGCTCGTCTTCATCCGCCCGACCGTCGGAATCAGCGAGCCGCTGAACAATCCGAGTGAATAAAAATGATAACCTCGAAGCCTGATTTTAACCGATTGGCGACCGCCGTGCATTACGCGGAACCCGACCGCTTGCCGCTGGCGGAATTGTGGGTCGATGCGGAGGTTAAAGCCACTTTTCTGGGCGACGTTTCTGCGGCTGAACTGGATTGCCGCGAAGTCGGTTTCAACGTTGCCAAAGATATCGAATTCTGGCACAAAGCCGGATATGATTACATCCGCCTGACGCCGCGCTATGAATTTTTCCAACCGTGGCTGAAAGATACGGCGGCGGCCGATTTCGACGAGAAGTTGGATGTTTTTGTAAAAAGCATCGACTACAGTGATGTTGAAAAGGCCGAAAAATTACTGCCGCCCGGCATGAAGGTGATCTTCGCTCCGGAAGGCGGCATATTCGAGCAGGCCTGGATGAATTTGGGTTATGAAAAATTCATGACCGACCTGTTCGAAAACCCGGAATATATCGGGCGGGTTTGCAACGTCATCGGCGCGGGTGTTCTGGCCATGTACCAAAAAATTTGCAAGAGCGATTACGTCGGCGGCTTCTGGTTTTCGGATGACATCGCCTACACGGAAGCGCTGATCATGTCGCCTGCCGCGATCCGCAAATATCTATTTCCGTGGTACGAACGTTTTGCGCAATTGGCGAAGGCTAACGGCAAACTGTTTTTCTATCATTCCGACGGCAATCAGACGCCTTTGCTGGACGATTATATCGCCATGGGCTTCGACGCCATTCATCCCATCGAGCCGAAAGCCTGGGACATTGCCGAATTGAAAAAGCGCGTGCACGGCCGGCTGGCTCTGCTCGGCTCGGTTGACATGGATTATCCGCTGGTGCGCGGCACGACAGCCGAGATTCGGGAATATGTCAAAAAACGGATTATCGACATCGCACCCGGCGGCGGTTTTGCCATCGGTTCGAGCAATTCCGTGGCGAAATACGTGCCGGTTGAAAATTACCGGGCAATGTTGAAAGCCGTTGTGGATTTCGGCCAATATCCGATTTTGAAAGGTTAATGACTTTGACTGCTAAATCTGAAATTATCGTCGCCGGTCACCTTTGCCTGGACATTATTCCGGAAATGTCCGCCGAGACGAACGGCAATCTTACCGAACCCGGCAAACTGCTGGCGATCGGCCCGATGCATTATTCGCCCGGCGGCGCCGTCGCGAACGTCGGGATCGCTCTACACAAGATGGGAATTGCGACCCGGCTAATTGGCAAAGTCGGCAACGATCTGTTCGGTCGGGCAATAATCGAATATTTTAAAACTATCGATCTCGCTTTGCCGGAAAATATTATCGTCGCGGATTCGGACAGCACGTCCTACACGATCGTCGTAAATCCGCCGGGGCGCGACCGCACTTTCTGGCATCACGCCGGATGCAACGATTCGTTCGGCGCAGACGAAGTCGATCTGAGCGATCCAGGTGGAGCCCGCCTGTTTCATTTCGGTTACCCGCCGATCATGAAACGTATGTATGAAAATAATGGCGCCGAACTGGTGGCGCTTTTCCGAAAGGCGAAGAAGGTCGGACTGATCACGGCGTTAGACATGGCTTCCATCGATCCGAATTCGCCCGCCGGGAAAGCCAACTGGGCGAAAATTCTCGACGATCTTCTGCCCTACGTCGATCTTTTCCTGCCGAGTTTGGACGAAATCCTGTTCATGACCGATCCGCAATTTTTCTGGAAATTATCCGAGATCTTACCCGACTTGACCGTCGCAATTAATGAAACGCTTTTGCAGAGAATTTCCGGCGGACTGATCAATCGGGGCGCCGCCGTCGTCGGCCTGAAACTCGGCCGGAACGGATTTTACCTGCGGACGGTGGCCGACCGCCAACGCCTGTCAGCCATCATACCGGATGCCGCCAACTGGGCGGGACGCGAATTGCTTTCGCCCTGTTTTCAAGTCGCGGAAAAAGGTACGACTGGTTCCGGTGATTGTACAATTGCCGGCTTTTTGGCGGCTTTTGTGAAAGGTTTGTCGCCGGAACAGACCATTAATTCAGCCGTCGGCGCCGGAGCCTGCAATGTCGAAGCGCTGGACGCCACTTCCGGCATTCCCGATTGGGAAACTTTGCAGGCCCGCATCAAATCAGGCTGGCCGAAACATCCGGTAACCGGCACCTTTCCGCACTGGCGCTGGAACGCAACCGACCGGCTCGCCTGCGGACCGGCCGACCAGAAACGTTGCAGTAAATCTTAATATAGAGGTACAGCATGTCCGACCAAACAGCAGTCGCAGACGCCCGGATCAAAGCCGCCAAAATGCTGGCTTCGGCCGGGATCGTCATTACAAACAATGAAATCAAAAAATTGGAAGTCGTCGATTTCGGTCTGAATCAACTGGAATCGCAGGGTCTGGAAATCGTGGTTTACGTCAATACCGACCGCTACTGCGCCAAGGAATTGGTGCTGTTTCCGCACCAGACCTGCCCGGAACATCGGCATCCGGCGCACGACGGCCAATCCGGAAAAATGGAAACCTTCCGCTGTCGCCGTGGCAAAGTTTATCTCTATGTGAGCGGCGAACCGACCAAAGCGATCAAGGCCAAAGTTCCGGCCGGTTCGGAAAAATATTACACGGTTTTCCATGAAATCGAACTCAAACCGGGCGGACAATTCACGATTCCGCCGGACACTCTGCACTGGTTTCAGGCCGGCGTGGAAGGTGCGGTCGTTTCGGAATTTTCCAGCACCAGCCACGACGAGAGCGACATTTTCACCGATCCGAATATCAGGCGCGTGGGGTAAACATGCAGTTATACGGCAAAACCTGGACGCGCCGGGAAATCGAAAAACGTATCGGCCGGATCGAACAGATCGGCGGCCTGAAACATTGCTATCTGGCGGGTGGCAAAGCCGAAGGCGTCGAACAGATTCAGGTACGCTCGGGCGCCGGTCTGTCTTATGAAATCAATGTTTCCCGCGGAATGGACATCGGATTGGCCGAATATTGCGGCTCGCCGTTGACCTGGCAATCGTCGAACGGCGTCGTTCATCCGGCGCATTGGCATGGCGGTCCGACCGATTGGCTGAAAACCGCGGTCGGCGGCTTGTTGATGACCTGCGGCCTGACACAGGTCGGCTCGCCCTGCACGGACGGCCCGGAAAATCTGCCTCTGCACGGCGATGCCCATCAACTTCCGGCGGAATTACTGTGCTGTGAAGGCGAATGGAACGGCGATGAATACGAAATGACGATCAAAGGGTGCATCCGGCAAAGCCGCATTTTCGGCGAAAATATCACGCTGACCCGCACGATCCAAAGTAAATTAGGTGAGAACCGGATCAGTATCGACGATAAGGTCAAAAATGTTGAATTTGCTCAGACGCCTCACATGCTTCTTTATCATTTTAATTTCGGCTTTCCCCTGATGACAGCAGAAACCGAAATTCAATTTCCATCGCAGAAAGTCGTTGCCCGCGATAGCGATATTCCGATAGAAAATTTCAACCGCTGGCAGGAGCCGCAAAATGACTACCGCGAGCGGGTTTACTATCACGAAGAATTGGAAACAACAAATGGCACCGCCGCCGTAGTTATTCGCCAGCCGCATTTTCCGGTTGGAAATTCCACCAGACCAGTTACAGTGCGACTGTCATGGCAAACGGAAAATCTGCCGCGCTTAGTGCAATGGAAAATGCCGGGCGAAGGCATTTACGTGCTGGGCATCGAACCGGCCAATTGCCTGGTCGAAGGACGGGTCGCCGAGCGAAATCGCGGTACGTTGCAAATTTTGGAACCGGGCGAGTCGCGGCATTATGCACTTGCGCTGGAAGTTATTGAGGGAAACTTTTGAAAATTAATACTGGAAAAGCCATCCATCTCGGCAATCTGATCGACCCGCAAGACGGCCGCGGTTTATGGCTTGATCTTTCGGCTCCGGCGGGAATCGGGGTGGTTGAAGGTTTACAGAATTTTTCTGAAGCGATCAGTCAGATCAATACTATTTGCGACGGTGTCATCGTGAATCCCGGAACATTGGAGAAATCGGCTGAATTATTCGGCGG
>JBAZPZ010000046.1:0-16053 GCA_041645495.1 Fidelibacterota bacterium
TCGGTGTTCAATTTTCCATTGTCGTCCTGATCTTCGCTGATGTATCCAAGATCGAGGTGTAATTGCCCGGTTTTTCCTCGCACCCAGACTTCGACGTATTTGGTCTTGGATTGATCGTAATAGCTCGTGGGAAAATAGTAAGTGATGCCGCCCCATGCGTTCTCCGGCGGTTCGAGCTCGTCGCCAACGCGGATTGACCAACTCGGATTCATTACAATTCCGAGAACGGTGGTAAGGTTATTCTGAGCGCGCGTGCTGACTTCCTTGTTGGGCCAGATGCTCGTCGTCGCGACGTCGCCGTACGGATTGAACCAGAAGGCATAACCGCGCTGTTTCGGCGCTTTACCGATCGGGACGGCCGAAAGCGACCAGTAACGGCGCATGATTGGCGGCGACGTGATGCGTTTACTGCCTTCAAAATCGTCGATGAAACCGACGCCGTCGGGATCGCCCGTCGATTCGTTGCTCAACGTATTGGGATTCGGGCGCACCTGCGCGATTTCTCCTTCGAATGAAAAATTCGACGTTTCGTTGGTTTGAATCAGCGGCAACCAATCGATGGCACGCGTGAGGAAATTAAGATTCTTGTTCAGTTTTGTGTTCAAATCCCAGACGAAATTCTGCATTGGTTCGTAGCCGATATCGACCTTTTCATCGACAACCGACTGGCTGAAATAAAGCGCGGTGCCGCCGATGTAGGAATTCTCGCCGAAATCGTACTGCGCGCGCGCACCTATAATCGTTTTTTTGTCTAGCTGGAAGAATTGGTTTTTTTCATACTTGATGTCCAACTTGGCGTCAGGATTTGTGGCTTCGGGTTTAAGCAGGGTCAGGGTTCCGGAAAAATAATCGATCGAGTAATCGACGCCGCGCGCCAGCGGCAGGTCGTTTAGCGTCACGGACTCACTGTTCTCGATGACCATCGCGCCGAGGCTGATATTCGAACTTCGGTTCTGATAACTGTACTTGATCTTGAATTTCGTATCTTCATTGATGGCCGAAATGTTTGTCCGGTTGCTGTCGTACATCGCGGAACAGTTGTAAGTTGTATTCAGGTTCGGATTGCGTTCTCCGGTCTCGTCATTTGCATTGAACTGAAACGGGCGAAGGAAAGGAAGCCAAAGTTCTCCCGTTTGCAGATTGATAAGCGCCCCGTTATCTGAGTCGATAACATTGTCGGGCGTGGCGTTTCCATTCTTGTCTTTTCGATCGAGCCCGAATTTATACAAGAAGGTTTTACCGTCGGTTTCGTCGCGGTCGATGTCGCCGTCTTTGCCCCAATTATAGACGATGCTCAGGTCGAAACCATCTTCGTTGATACCGGTCGTTCCGAGGAAATAGACGTTCTTGAATTCCAGATCCCAGCACGGATGCGACGGCAGGAGCTGTTGCGGTTTGATGAGCTTCAATTTGATGTCGTTCGTGTCGGTGATTGCGCGCTCCCATTGCCCGTAAGTTTCAACCGTCGTTTTGGTTGCATCTAGTACCTGGTAAGCAACGGCAAGGATTTCCGACTCCTGAAGTTGTGTCGCCATCCGGATGAACCCGGTATTCAGATCGACCAAATAATCTTTGCCAAGATCGAGGCGCTTGAACAGGCGCTCCACTTTTAAATCCACGTTCTGCGACTCATCGTTGGGATTCACCCAAGCTGTGCCATAGACACAACCGGCGGTTTCCGTTGTGACGGACTTGTACACTTCCAAATCAGAGACAACGCGATTTGAATTAAAATTAAAAATTCCAGATGATTGGAAACCAGTGTACAAATCTCCCCGGTAAGTCATATCGAGGAAAAAGTACTGGTTCCGGCGATATTCATAGTCTTTGATATAGCCGGTTGATGTCTGGGCGCCGCCGTCCACGCTGAGTTTTTCCTTTTTACCTTTTTCGACGGAAGCGATTGTGGTCAGGTCGATCGGGCCGAGTTTCATCAGCGCCTTGAGGCCGAACAGGCCGTTGTTCTTGCCGGAAAATGTGACAAATTGGGTGCCCGGAAGAGACAGCGCGACATTTCCGGCTTCGATCTTCTGAACAATGTCGTCTTCGCGTCCGGTATAAACGATTTTCAACGCGTTTTCAAAATCGAAGTCGCGTTCGCTGTCCTGATCGACAAGAATGCTGATCCGGTCGCCGATTTTTCCTTCGATGCTCAATTGCTGTTTCTGATCGATGACAAAGGTTGTGGACTGGCCTTCCTGATAACCGGAGCGCACCTGAGACCGCTTTTGGTTTTGCAATTTACCGTTGATGTTGACGTTTCCCGAAACCTGAAGCGAGACGCGCTGGCCGGCGATGTCGGCGCCGATCAATTCAATCTTCTCGGTTGGAGCCGCCTTTTTTTCTTCCTCGGCACTTTTGGCAATCAGTTCGTTCAACTGTTTGTGCAGAGCGATCTTCGTTTTCAGCCGGTAGTAATCGTCGAAGGAAATGCCGCGCGGAAGAAAAATATCTGTACCGGTCATCTGATTAGTGAACAAGAGGTTTCTCCCGGACAGGTCGGGTTTCTGTTCCATTTTCGCCGACGGAAATTGGATTTTCAGGACATTGGCGTTGAGTGCAATGTAATCCGGTGAAATAAGCGACAGGCCGCGGTTTCCTTCCATCCGCATGCCGGCAAAACGTTTCGCCAGCCAATCGACGTTGACGTAAAAAGTGCCCGGAGCCGGATCGGCGGACGCGGTTTGAGCGTCTATCCGGGTCAATCCGGCCAGCAAAAGAAAACACAATGTCACACGACGTTTAAAAATAGGACCGCCACCTTGAAAATGTTAATATGAACTACAAACAGAAAACAGTATCAAAAATGCTTAGGCGGCACCTCAATATTTGTGGGTTAGTTGATGGATTTTATTCTTGAGAGAATCGTGAAGATTCCGGAACGCCATCCCGCGATGACTTAGATTGTTCTTTTCCTCCTCGGTCATCTCAGCGAAAGTCCTTCCGGTCGATGGGATGTAAAAAACGGGATCGTAGCCAAATCCGCCAAAACCGTGACGACGTGGCAGGATCGTGCCTTCGACGTATCCTTCTTCGGAAAGCGTCATGTCCGGATGATAGAACAGCGCGACGCACCGAAACCGCGCATTTCGGTCGGGATTCCCAATTTTATCGATCTCGCTAAGTAGTTTGTCGATGTTTTCATCGTAAGTGGCGTTTTCACCGGCATACCGGGCAGAGCGAACGCCCGGCTGACCTCTCAGTGCGTTGACCTCAAGTCCTGTGTCGTCGGCAAGAGTTGGCAATCCTGTAAATTTCGATAGCATAGACGCTTTTTTAAATGCGTTTTCATAGAGCGTGTTCCCGTCTTCCTCGGGAACCGGGGCGTTGGGAAACTCATCTAAAGTCAGCAAAGTCACATTCGGTAGCGTAAATATCTGCCGAATCTCCTTTATCTTGTGCTGGTTGTTCGATGCGATCAATATATTCAAACTGCTTCGTTCCTTATCATTTAAAAATGCTAAAAATGTTAGAGAAAATTTGCATGAATGTCAAGCGAATTGACGTGACGATCTTGAAGATTCGGCCGAATCTTCATTGATGTCCGCGACCGGTGCCGTTCAAAACAAAAGAGCCGCGGCGGATTTGCCACGGCTCTCCGAAGAAAATTGAACCCGAATTTTTTAGCGCTTGCGGATCGAGACGGCTCCGTTGGTTTGAATATCCTGTTCGGAAACACTGCCGGAATAGACGATCGAGCCGGCGCCGTTCGCCGAACCGGTCAATTTTCCGCCCGCCATGTTGAGACGCACGCTTCCCGCTCCGTTCATGTCTAAATGAGCATTTATGACCGTGCTGAATTTTAGGTCGATTTGAGAGGCGCCTTCGGTTGACAGTTCGAGATTTTCGATGATGTTATTACTTCCGGTGATCCAACCGGCACCGTCGATCTTCAGATCGAGTTTCGGCGATTTGAATCCGTCGAACCGGATCGTCGATGTCATCTCGGATTGAATTTTCGACAAATTCGGCATGTGAATCTCGGCCTTGAATTGATCGCGACGCCGGTGAAAATTCCCACTGGAATTTAGTTGGAGTAGCGAACCACGTTTACTAACGGATAATCTGTCCTTCGTTTCTTTCGGATAGTAAATCCGGACTTTGAAGGTATCGTTGCTGATAATAGTTACGTCCCAGTTGCCGGAAACACTCACCTCAGTGAAATCCTTTAGAACGTAGTTGGTCAATTCGGAATCAGACCAATGGTCTTCCGCGCTTTTTTCGGCATACTCGGGATCGATGGCAAAACGGCTAACCGTTATCATGCCTGCGATGAATAGAAGAATCAGTGAAAAAGTAATTATCAAAATTTTATTGCTTGTTTTCATGGCGTCCTCTCTAATTGTTTACAGGTTGAATCGCGTATTGTTTGATGTCGTCTAAACTGAGTCCCAACAAACGCATCGTTTTGAAGATTCGCGGCAATTCGGATTGGATGAAATCCGATTTTTTCAGGTTGAGCGTATTTTCATAACTGTTGACGGCGACAAAATAGCCGATGCCGCGCTGGTTGAAAATGATGCCTTTTTCCTGAAGAAACGTCACGGTTCGCATGACGGTATTGGGATTGACCTCGAGTTCGATTGCCAGTTCGCGCACGGACGGAATTCTGTCGTTTTCCACCCATTTTTTCGAGAGAATATTCTCGCAGATGTAGTCCGCAATCTGGAGATAAATCGCCTTGTCTTTTTGAAACTCCATTTTACGCCTCCGTTTCTTTCAGTCGGAAATAGGTAACGATCCAGAAGTAGGGCGCCATCACAAACCAAAACAGGATTTTCGACACAGCCGAAGCAAATCGGGCAAATGATTCACCGTTGCCGAACATGTACCTGAGGTTGATGTCAAAATGATCCGGCACAAAAAGTCCATTGAAGTATTTCCAAAAGACGAGTCGAACAACGACCATGGCAAAGATGCTGACGATCAACGAAAATGAAAAAATCGACAATAGCGTCTTGAAAAAGGCATGGCTCCGGAAATAAACGGCGGCGAACAGAAAAACCGACTGCGTCACTAAATAAACGCCGAGAGCGGTCAGTGTTTCACGCGTGAATGGATGGAACGCCAAGAGTGATTGATGGAATAGCAGTTGGCTGAGTCCGGCGGCGATCCATGAAAAAAGGTAATAAAGCGCCAGAACGATCGCTACAAAACCCACCGAAGTCAGCAACAACCGGCTCAGAAATTTCTCGAGCGTCGATGCCGGCAACGTCAGGTAAATGTAGTTTCGCTGTTTTTCATGAATATCTTTGAAAACCATACTGGTCGTTAGATAACCGCCGAAGAAAATGACCATCGGGAAAAAAGTCCGGTGAAAATCGGGATTGGCATTATTCCATGCGGAAAGTAAATAGATCACCAGCAACGCGCCTGCAATGGCTCCGCCGGCAATCAACAGGTTCCGGTAGCCGGTGAACAGATCGTTTCGGATCAGAACGAAAAACCGGTTTCTGTCGAATGTGTTATTAGGCTTCATGGTTAGCCTCCTTCGTAAAAAGCGACTGTATTTTTTCACGGTTCAGGATGACGGTGTTGAACAACAGTTCGATATCCATTTTAGTTTCTTCACCATCGGGATTCGGCGAAACGATGACGAATCTGTCGAGCATTTTTTCCGAATAAAGCACCGACTCGTTTTCGGGAACTTCAGGCAGAAAACGCACGGCGAGCTTACGGTTGACGGATTCGACGGATTCATGAAAAATGATCTTTCCGTCGTCGAGAATGATGATCGGATCGATCAGATTTCCCATATCCCGCACCTGATGCGTGGAAATGATAAACGTCCGGTCGTCCGTTAGTGAAGACGCGAGGATTTTCCTGAATTGACTTTTCGATGGAATGTCCAGACCGTTCGTCGGTTCATCCAGCAACAATAGGTGGCAATCCGTCGCCAGCCCAAACGCGATCAGGAATTTTTTCTTCTGGCCGTAAGATAACGAAGAGAGTTTGTCGTTCTCCGGCAACTCGAAATCGGTTAAATGCGCCATAAGCCGCTCGTTATTGAAACGCGGATAAAACGGCGCATAAAGCCGCGCATATTCCCGAACCGTCAGCTCGGGCAGATAGAACTCTTCCGGGATCAGGTAAATTTCCTTTAAGGTTTCCGGAAGCCGGTTGGCCGGATTTTTGCCAAGGACGGAAACGGAGCCGCTTTTTGGAAACAAAAGTCCGGTGAGAATTTTTAACAGTGTGGTTTTTCCGGCGCCGTTCTTTCCCAGCAATCCGCAGATGCTTGCCGGAGCGACGCTCATATTCAGATCGTCGAACAAGTGGCTCTTTTTTCGGTAGGTGAAATTCAGACTTTTAATTTCAATCATATTGACCTCCAATAGTGTATTAAACAACTAACACACTAAGAATCTAATCAGCGAGCGCCGATTTGTCAAGAATTATTTTTTGTACGGGAAAAAATTATGTGAGCGAACGGCTACTCGGACAATCCGCGCCGGATATAAACCGTTCCATGCTCGGCGAACATCGCGATGGCTTCTCTGGCGAGAACCGGCAGTCCGCCATGCCGTGGAACGACTCTGCCGCCGGATTCCAGATAATACGGTTCGTCGTTGATTTTGACGATGACGCTGATGTGTCCGCTTCTGCCAACCAGATCGCCGGGCTGAATTGATTTCATCTGTTTTCTTGTCGGCGGACATCCCTTTTCAACAATTAAAACGATCTGTCCGAGCGAATCCAGATCGACGGTGTCGAGCCGAAACCGGTTGGGCGTTCCGTTGCGACCGCCTTTGTCCGGAACCTGATTTTCGTGGCAGTAACGTTCAAATCCTTTCGCGGAGAAAAGTGCGTCTTTGGATTCGAGGAATCCCATTTCGACAGCGATTTCGTGGCCGGAAACGGCGAAGCCGGAACAATCCAATCCGAATTTATATTCGTGACGATGTCTGTCGATTTGCGGGTCGTCCCGGTCGAACAGATCGCCGCCCCAGCGGTAAAAGTCTGCGCCAAAATAATTGCGGTACATTTCATGGGTAAAAAGCGTCAGCGCGTTGATCAGATCGGCGGGCTTAAGTTTTGACAATTCATCCCGGTGTTCTTCGATCAACGGTTTCATCTCAGTTTTGAAAAATTCACGGTTGTTTGTGGTATAGCCGCGGACGAATTGCCTGTTTTTATTCTTCAGCGAGCATAATTCAGCGACAGTAAGCGCGTTGAACCGGGCGGCGAGTTCGGGAGTCGGCTTCGGCACGTCGATGATGCGCGGAAAGTCGTCGTAAGAAATTGTCAGAGATTTTTTAGTGGGAGCGCAGGAAAACAGAATAAACAAAGCGAATCCGGCTACCGCGGCGGTTCTCAGGAGATTCGCTGATTTTCGTAGGATACGACTCTTTTTCATCATGGGTAAAGTATAAGTCATTTAATGTAATTTATCAAAGAGTTCAGGGCTTGTTTGCCTCTGACGGATTTCGTATTCGGTGGTTTTACTCGTCCTCCGGAGTGACGATCCGGAACTGTTCAAACTTCGTAATCAGGTAATCGGCAAAGCGCAAAAATCCCAAATCCGTAAAATGTACGCCATCGACTGTCGCCTCGTGGTCATTTCCTAATGGAAACCGGTTATCGATGTAAAATATATTGGTGAAACCCGATTCGGAGATCTTCGTTACCTCCGATCCAAATTCATGTTAGGAATGCAATCGATCACGTAAAACGCCGCATCGATTTCCGAGATTAGTTCGACAAGTGGCGTTTCCATTGCCATAGAAAACTATCGGCTTCGTTTTCTGCTTATGTGGCTGGATGATTTCGCTGAGCGAGTCAATTCCGATTTCCAACACCGAAACGCCATCGTATAAAGGCAAAAACAGGCGGTATTCTCTCATAGCCGGCGTCATGTTTTCGATGAGCAACGCCTCGTTTTTCACCACGGTCGGCCGGCCGGTATTCACGAATTGCCAGAAATTTCCGACCTTTGCATATAGATCGACGCCCTTGATTCCCGTTTCCGCAATATGGTTCATTTTCTTATCTGCGAGCACTTCCCATCTGACTTTTATGGATGTCGAATTGGACAGAAACCGGACGGAGAGTCCGGCGGAGTTTTTCGATAGTTCCCAAACGGGTTTTCTGACTTTGTCCTGATAGCTTAACGGCAATCTGTCGTAAGTGTTCTCCTTAACTGAATCGGCAAATGCCGTCCCCTCGATCTGATAAAAATCCTTGCCATAAAATTGTGTCGGTCGAGTTTTTTCGGAATTAATTTCCTGCGCTTCAACGAAAGAGAAAACGATAAGAAAAATTACCCAAACGAATCGCTTCATATTGCTTCTATTTCCCCTGATTATGAGACATCTTCACGGGCAAAATATAACCAATTCCCGATAGAAAAACACACCGATTAAGGATGATAAGTTCGCGGGTTACGATTGTTTATATGCCATCTTTTTATGGGAGAGTGGAGCATTCGATTGAAGACGTTGCCGACTGCTGAAAATAAAATCCAAGAGGAATTGATTTGCAGAGAAAAACCTTGACTTTTACGAGGATATTATTTACTCTAAGCCCAAGTTGTATTGGCAAGGGAAGGAATGGTTCGGGAGAAACCCCTGAAAGTATTAAGAAAAGTACTCGGGATCTTTGTTCTAAGGGAATTACACCTTTCCCCAAATGCACAATTTTACTCAATGAAAATTATTTCCGATCGACATTGAAAATTTGTGGTTATTTTACACGCTCGATGGTCCAATTGATATTGCTTAGGAGGAACTAAATGCGAAAATATCTGTTACTTGTCGGCCTAATCTTGACCATGGCAATGGGCGTTTTAGCTGGTACCAGTGGTAAAATCACCGGTATAGTTAAAGATGCCACATCGGGAAAACCGCTACCCGGTGTTAATATCATTATTGAAGGTACTACGATAGGTGTCGCCAGCGATAATGAAGGCTTTTACACCATATTAAATGTCCCGGCGGGCACTTATGATTTGAAGGCCATGATGATAGGCTATACTCCTGTCATAACCAAGAATGTCGCAGTGTCAATTGATCTGACTACAAAACAAGATTTTTCTATGCAATCCACCGTTTTAGAGGCCGGAGAAAGCGTGATCGTTACCGCAGAACGGCCTTTGATGCGCAAAGATGAGTTCACTTCCCGCCACACAGTCACTGCCGAAGAAATGACCAATCAACCGGTCGATAATTTTCAGCAGATTGCGCGAAATCAGGCCGGCACGGTCGGCAGTCATTTTCGTGGTGGCCGTGTCGGTGAAGTTCTGGTCGTGATTGACGGTTTGCCGGTCAAAGATCCGGCCGGTGAGTATTCCGGCAATATGGGCGGATTTACGGCGGACGTTCCCGAAGCCGCAATTCAGGAGATGGAAGTTACGCTGGGCGGTTTCAGCGCTGAATACGGCAACGTTCAGTCCGGTGTATTAAATCTGGCTTTGAAAGAAGGCAGTCAGAAATTATCCGGTAAAGCGCGCTTTATGTCGACAAATTTCGGATCTGGTCTGAACGACCTGTTGATGGATAATCGTGACGAGTGGTTAGGCGTCACTTATCTGCACAAACTGGAAAACGCTTATCAGTTCAGCCTGAACGGACCGTTGCCGGTGTTTTCGAATAAGGCCAATTTCTCGGCATCGGCAGAAATCACCGACCGCAACCAGGGCAATTTCCTCAACGAAAAATATTTCAACCAGTCTTACCAGGGGAAAATGACTTTTAAACCAACCGTAAAAACCAAATTGGCGATCGGCGGACTGTATTCAAAAAAGGACTGGGATGAATTTTACCTTCCGGCTTCCAAATACGGACCGGGCGACGACTATCAGAAGAACGAGTACTATTGTGCCCAAAGTACCGGTAGTGACACAGCATTGCACTACATTTATATCAATGAGCCGCAGAAGTATTGGTCGCAGAACGGACAAGCAACTAATGATACTCTGGTATTGCAGGAAGGCGATACGACTCATTTTACTAAAACGTATCATGTCGGACCGATGCAGGACTACCTATGGAATTATCACCAGCAGAGCCGCAACCTTTATTTAATCTGGACGCAGTCGCTCAGCTCGAACACTTACTATGAATTACGCTGGCAATCCTACTATTCCAATTACCATTATGCCACGCAGGACGTGGATGACCGCGATGGCGACGGCGATACCGAGGAGGATTTGGTCTGGGACAACACGCAGGACGGTCCGCATCCGATTTACCGCGATCAGGAGAATAATTACTGGTGGATAGTCGGCGACGATCCGGGCTATCGCGATCAGAAATCGTGGACCAATACGATTAAAGGTGATTTCGTCAGCCAGGCGACCTACAATCATTTAGTCAAGGCCGGATTCGAATTCGATTATAGTCGGATGTCGGTTGAAAATATCAGTTGGACGCTGGGTTATGGCACGTTCCGTAAAGACATCTGGGATAAAAAAACGATTGACTTCGGGCTTTACGCTCAGGATAAGATCGAATTCCAGGGTATCATTGCCCTGATCGGTCTGCGTTATGACTATTTCGATCCAACCGGCGGCGACACTAGCGTAACTTATCCGGGCGATTATTGGAATCCTTATTCCGAACTGGATCCCACCAGCGGATTACCGATTCTGATCGATCCGAAAAAACCGAGCGCCAAGTCGCAGTTCAGTCCACGCATTGCGATTTCACATCCGATTACCGACCGCGATGTTATTCATTTCTCATACGGTCATTACTTCCAGCGCCCTGATGCCTATTATCTCTACCGCAACCTGTATTTTCAGGCGTTAACCAAAGTTGGTAATTACGTCGGCAACCCGAACATCGATCCAGAAAAGACAGTAGCATATGAAATCGGTGTCGAACACCTTTTCAGCGACAACATCAAGGGATCGATTACCGGTTATTATAAAGACGTGACTAACCTGATGAACTGGTACAAATATATCGGAGAAAACCTGCAGGGTATTGAAATCAACGTTTATGGCAATGCCGATTACGGTAACATGAAGGGGCTGGAATTTGCTTTGACCAAAAGGATCGGGAAATACTGGGGCGGATCCTTGAACTATACTTTTTCTGTGGCCAAAGGACGCAGTTCGACTTCGAGCAGTGGCGCCGGTGCCTTTACCGACTCCAGGCGGCTGAATTACCTGAGCTTCGACCAGACGCATACGCTTAACGCAAATCTGACGCTCTGTACGCCGAAAGATGCGGTCTTCGGGTTGCGTTTTGGCAATTACAGGCCGCTCACCAACTGGCGCGCCAATTTCCAGTTTAAATATGGCAGTGGTTTGCCTTATTCCTCGTATGGTACCGGCAAGATCAATGACAAGCGTCTGCCGGCGACATTCAATACCGATTTAAGGTTGAGCAAACAGGTTGCGGTGGCAGGAGCCGATGTGAATGTTTTTCTGGATGTTTTCAACCTGTTCAACCGGTTGGATGTGGATTGGATCGGCAGTTCCATGTATTATGGCCAGACAGGCGATCCTACGATTGTTCTCGATGAAACGCTTGTTGGCGGCGGTTTGGTTTATAATCCACAAGCTTATAGCGATCGGCGGCAGTACCGCTTTGGTATCGAAGTGCAATTCTAACGCTCCCATGAGTAATATGGAGGTTTTTTAATGAATCAGTATTCGAAAAAAATGAAAAACATTATCAAGATTTTATTGACCGGCCTGTTCATTTTTAACATTGCGATAGCCGCAGATCAAGCCAAGAAACCGACCAGATTGTCGAAAATTTCTCTTTCAACACTAAGCCCAATTGTAGACGATAACTACAAATGGCATAAAATCGGCAACATCTGGAACCGTTGCTCTAATTACAGTTACATGGGTGATGATTCCTATACCAATCGCACTCCATCCGGCGATTATCCGGGCGGTTCCGGGAATTCTTACCTTTACCGCGGTACACTCTGGTTGTCGGCCTTTGTGGACGGAACCTTTCACTCCACGCAAGGCGACGATCATGAATTTTCACCTCTGGATTCGGTGCACGTCGATACCAGCGCCACCGCACGTTCGGAAGAAGATACCTATACCAAATATTATGACGTTTCGGCGCCGCTGGCTTCCGGGACTCATTTCCCACTCGGGCTGGAAGTTCAGGAACGCACGTACGCATGGTCGGCCAGTTACGCCGCAGATTTTATTATGTATGAGTACACTATCAAAAATGTTGGCGTCGACAGCGATGGCGACGATCTGCCGGATACGCCGCGTGGGCTGAAGGATTTTTATTTTACAATCCGTTTTGACGGAGATGTGTCCAAATTGCCGCAGTGGGCTGCCGAGTCAAAATATTGCAATATTGATGATCATGCTATGTCGAACAGCCAGTGGGACTGGATCGAAAAATTCGCCGATCCGATCGATCCTAACGACAATAAAAGCCAGATGGCTGGGCGCAACCACGGGCTGACGGCCGCGGATGCCGACAGCCACATGATTATCATGTTCGACGGTGATAATCCCAGTTATCCGGCGGAAAATGGTCAGGCAAACGATTTCGGCAATATGAGTGCCGACGGTGTATTGCAGACTCCCGGTTTTATTGGCATTAAAATACTGAAGAGCGTTCCAGAGTTGAAACCGAGTTCGTTTCATGTCTGCCAGATTTATAACGATCCGACTACCGATGCGCTGACCTGGTCACGCATGATCAGTAGTCCGGTTTTTGAAGGCATTTTTTCCAATCCTACCACTGGTAAACCGTATGCTTATGATTTCCGCGGCATTTTGACCTTCGGGCCGCTGGATACATTGCCGCCCGGCGACTCGGTTGTCGTTACGACCGCTCTGGGTATCGGCTGTGATTTTGATAGCGGTGGCGTGTACAGTTTGGTGAAACTGGTTAAGATCATGGACGTAGCACAGTTTATTGTTGACAATAATTACAGTTTGGATCCGAATGTTCTGGCGCCACCGGCACCAAGTGTTGAATTAGTCCAAAATATCGATGAAAATTCGACTTACGGTTATCCGGTGACAAACGGTGTAAAAATTCTCTGGGATACGACAGCAGTTCTGCATTCCAACTTTCAGACATATAAAGTTTCCAAGGGACTGAAATCTGGTAGCGGTTCGGTAGAATGGAATACTCTTGCTAGCTATACCGATACTGTCGGAACCACTTCATGGCCACCGCCACGCTGTGCTGACGGTAAAAAATTCCAATATGTTGACAATGATATTACCAAAGGTTTGGTGTATTATTATTCCGTTCAGGCCTTTACAAAAAACATTTCCGAACCGATTCCCTTTGGCGTAGTCAACACGAATATTACCGATTCGAAAAGCATGAAGATTATCGCACCGGCCAATCCTGTATCGACGCAAACGCTCAAAAATGTTAAAGTCGTGCCGAATCCGTATTTGGGCAGTGCCAGCTGGAACAACCGCACGCCGAGCGATTCATTTGCCTGGGAGCATCGTCTGCAATTTACCAATCTGCCCGCGGACGCTACGATCCAAATCTTTACACTCGACGGAGATTATGTGGCGGAAACGAAAGCCAACAAGACCGTGGTCGTCGGCGAGGAAGTCAGTCCGAATGCGGCCAGCGTGGCCGAGTGGGATCTGATGACCCGGAATAATCAGGAAGCCGCGCCGGGGATTTACATGTATGTGGTTAAGTCACCGACTCTGGGTGAGACGGTCGGCAAATTTGTGATCGTTCGTTAACATGCTAATCAGAGAGGAAAATACAACAATGCGCAAAAATATACTTCCTGTATCCCTGATGATCGTCCTTTTAATTTTACCGGTCGCCTTTGCGGCCGAATTCGCCCCCGTCGGCACGGTAGTAGCCCAATTTCTGGAAATTGGCGTCGGCGCCCGCGCGGCCGGCATGGGCGAAGCCTTTACTGTTGTTGCGAACGATGCCAGCGCCGTCTTTTGGAATCCGGCCGGATTGGTGGATGCCAGCGATCGCAACCTGTTCAGTTCTTATAATAAATGGCCGGCCGACATCACATTCGCCGGTCTGGCCTATTCGATGAAACTGGGACGGATCGGAACCATCGCCGTCAGCGGAGTTTATCTGATGACGGATGACATGGAGGTTACCACGATTGAAATGCCGGAAGGCAACGGCGAGATGTTCAAACTGACCAACTATGCTCTGGGTTTGACCTATGCACGCTTTCTGACCGATCGCGTTTCGGTCGGTTTGACCACGAAATTGGTGCATGAAGATTACTATGGCCACGGCTACTCGACTTGGGCGCTGGATTTGGGCACTGTTTACCGTACCGATTTTCATGGTATGAAACTCGGCATGTCGATTATGCACTTCGCCCCGGAAGTTCGATTCAGCGGCACATTTTATGACTACAGCGAAACGGAGATCGAAAAAGAGAAAAAATACGAGACTTATTCCCTGCCGGTGAATTTCCGCTTTGGCGTGAGCATGAACCTGCTCGAAAAAGCCAATCATCAAGTCATGGTGGCGGCCGATATGATCCACCCGAACAATAATCTCGAGCAATATAATCTGGGTCTCGAATATTCATTCCTGAAGATGTTCTGCTTGCGCGGCGGCTATAAAATCAATACCGACGAAGCCGGTCTGACCTTTGGCGCCGGAGTGCGGCTCGGGCTGGGCGAAGCTTTGGGAATTAACGCCGATTACGCTTACTCCGATCTGGGCGCGCTGAAAGGCGCCCACCGAGTAGCTCTTGGAGTTTCATTTTGAATGACAAGTATTTGGATCACAAATAACAAAACAAGGAGGTTTGTATGAAGAAGGTTGTTACGATTTGGTGTGTGTTAATCCTGGCGATGTTTTCATTCAGTTATGCCGGGATAACCGGTTTCACCCGCAGTGGTGTGATCAACATTCCCGAAGCCACGCTGAATAATGGCGGTGTCGGGAACATGATTTCGGGCGTCGATTTAGACGAGGATGGCAAAACCGAAATCTATCTGGTAAACAACAACTGGAATGACGGCGCCACGGAGGTAATTCCCCGGATTTACAAATTAGAGAAGAACGGCGTGAGCTGGGACGTGGTCTGGCAGGCCAAACTGGATCCGTTTTTTCAGAACACCTGGCCGGTGCTTCTGTTGACCGACTTAGACAATGATTCGAAAAAGGAATTGGTTTGGATGCCGGTCAACAGTTTTGAAGTTTCGCCCAATCCCGTTCGGATTGCGGTTTATGAACAGGGAATCGGTGATGTACTTGGAGTCGATGACGGCGCCGGCGGTTATAAGCCGAATTCGACCTGGACGATCACCACAGAACAAAGTATCAACATTCGGCCGATCGATGCCGAAGCGGTCGATATTGACGGAGATGGAACGACCGAGTTGATTTTTGCCGATCGTGCAGGCAACAGCGGCGGCTATTATGTCGGCATCTGCTCGGTGAATAATATTCCCGATAACGGGGATGGTTCGGAAACCTGGACAATGGAAGCCAGCGGCAAAGACTGGAGCATGACTTCAACAGTTGAGAATAAATGGGATGTGGCCGTTCTTGGACATAACGCCTATTTCTTCTCGGAAACCGAAATCTCCAAACTATACTGGGATGGCAGTTCCTGGAGTTACGATCCTTTAAGTCCCCTGGCGGGCGGCTCACCAGTCCAATCAGCGATGGCCGTCGATCTGAATAATGACGGAACCAAAGAAATCATTTGCGCCGTGTATGACTGGGGTAATGATTCGAAAAAAGGTATCTACCTGCTCCAGGAAGACGCAGATACGCTGAAACCGACCGAGCTGGTTAATCTTTCTGCCTTTTGGCCGAGCGGCTCACGCGGTCCCTGGGGTGGCACTTGTGGCGATATCGATGGCGACGGCTATCTTGATTTCGTGTTCGGTTCGCGCAGTGCAACTCCGAACGGTTTGATCACCTGCGTCTCTTATAAAGGCGGTGACATTACCGATCCGGCGAATTATGAACTGATGCTGATCGATTCGCTCTATTCGGCGACGGAAGCAACCGGTGTTTGGTCGGTTCTGAATATTGCCAATATCGATGACGATCCCGAGGCAGAAGTTTTATATACATCCAGCACTTCATACGCCCCGGATGTTTTCACCGCTGAAGGATCGGCGCCGATCGTTATTCTCGACGC
>JBAZPZ010000047.1:0-15157 GCA_041645495.1 Fidelibacterota bacterium
CGCGCCATGAGCGAAGCGCTTACCAGCCCGTTATATGCACATGCCGACGAATACAGGTAATGTTTTTCCGTCGATTCCCGTCTCCAGGGACCGATGTCGGCGCGAATCAGGCCGGTGGCGTCGATGGCGTTTTTCAGGACATCGGCGATCTGATTCGAGATTTTCCGCCAGTAATAATTTAAAAATTTGATGTCCTCGGTCTTCTCGACGTATTGGCGAAGATTCCAGAGTGTGAGTCCCAGCCCTTCGATCTCGACGATAACACCATTGTCGGTTTGCTCGGATTCCTCGACGCCGTTTCCAAAATAGCGAAAAACCGATACGGCATAATCCTGCCCGACGCCGGTCGGGTTTCCCTGCCAGTTGAACCGCTTGTATTTTCCACATCGGCCGTTCATGATGAACTGGAGCGCGGACAAGGCTTCCTCGGAATGTCCGGCCTTCAACAAAGCGCTGATCGAATATGCCTGATCCCGCACCCACGTATAATTCAGATTGGATGGCGGCAACGAAGAGACGATCTGCCCGCGCGCTGGAAATTCATCGCGACATTGCGCCATTTTGATAAGGCACAGCGATTGATAATAGAGCCGTTTTTCACTCGCCGTGATGTTGTTCGGCAGAACTGTCGCCTGATGCCATTTTTTCCACCAACTGATTTCCTCGAACAACGCCGAAAATCCAGGATGCTCGTTCTTAAATTTCGTCAGAAAATTATAGCTGTCCGCGCGTTTGTCCGAATCGAATGAAACCAGCGCGGTCAGCCATTTGGTTCCGTTCGCTTGATAGGCCCACTTGCCAATATTCACCTGCAGGTTTTGTGTGTTGACCTCGAAATTCAGCGACAGGTTTCCGATGTCTTTGCCTTCGAGAACAATGAAAAAAATCCAAAACGGCTTATCGACCGAAAACGGACAAAACGCATACTGCGTGAGCGTGAAATTTTCACCGACAATTTCGTGCTTTACGATGCCGGTGTTTTCGATATAACCGGCGTCGGTCTGAGTCAGCGATTTCAACGGAATTTCCTCTTCACCGCGAAAAAGGATCGCCCGCGCCGAGGAGATCACCTGTTTGGTCGGCGTTTTTTCATCGAATTTCCGATAAACATGCGGGTAAAAACTGTTGAAGGCGCAATTCTGAACGTCATAAATCGCCGTCGATATTCCGTTGGTGAACGGAATTTGGAACCAACTGCTGTTAAGTTTGGGCTTTTTAATCTCGCGTGCAGCCTTTATCTCCGGGATCAGGATTTTCTGCGGCGCGCGATAGATGCCGCCGTCTTTCCCGGAATCGAACACGCGGACAGCAAGCACATTTTCGCGGCGAAATAGTCGTCCCGGGATGATATATTTTCGGATTTTATCCCTGCCGGTGGCATAGTCGGGCGGAAACGAGCCGCTGGCGCCGATCTTCTGGCCATTCAAAAACGTCTCGTCCACGTCATCGATTCTTCCCAGAATCAAAACCGCCGAATCGATCCGACAGGTCGCCGAATCCAGCGAAAAATGGTAACGGTACCAGCCGAAGCCGTCGTAATTCTTATAACCCTGCGCCTCCCAATAGGACGGGACGAGGATTCCCTGCCAGAGCGAATCGTTCAGTTCCGGATTTGCCCAACTGCTGTCATTGCCGGTTCGGAAAAGCCATTTTCCCATGAGCGATACATCGCTAAATGCAACCGAACAACAGAGAATGAGGCAACCGGTAATTCTAAGAATTTTCATGAAACGAGATGATCGCTGTTATCGGCAAAATCGACAGCCATTAAAGATGAACAATTAAAATTCAACGAACTTTTATTCGTAGAAACGAAGGTAAATTTGCTAAATGCTTCTCTCAAGTTCAAGCAACTTCCGCTTCATCGGCAATCCGCCGCCAAAACCGGTCAAATTACCATTCGCTCCGATGACGCGATGGCAAGGAACGATCAACGGAATCGGGTTGTGGTGCAATGCGCCGCCGACGGCACGTGAAGCCTGCGGCTGATTCATCCAGAATGCGATCTCGCCGTACGTCGCCGTCTTCCCGAAAGGAATCATCCATGTCCAAAACAGAACCTTGAGCGAGAATGCCGAACGGATCAACAACGGATGAATTTTCGGAGCCGGATAAGGCTTTCCATCGGCAAACGAACACCGAACTTCATCCGCGATTTGTCCGGAAAAATCTAAAGATGAGGCCTGACGAATTTTTACACCGAGTCGCGTCAATTTTTCTTCGGTTTCCATCCATTCGTCTTCAGACAGGCAGACCGCAACGACGCGACGCTCAGCGGCGATGACCTGAATATCCATCGTTCCGCGGCTTTCGGCGACGGAAACGGTTTCAATTTTTTCACCCGAATCGAATGCAAATCCTGCCTGATCCATCGCGCCGACAAGCACCGCCCGACAGTCAGGGCAATCGCGCCAATGTAAAAAAGCGTCAACTTCGGCGTGGATTTCACTCCAATGGGTGATCAATTCAATAGCCAATTGTTTTGTTAGATGCGTCTTCATTTTCACTCCGGCTGTTTTCAACGACGAAGAAAATTTAACCATTGATTTCTCATTCGCGAAAAAAATCTTCGGGTTTCTTAAATCATCACAATATTCGGCATAATGGGAAGAAATCACTATTTGAAAAAATTGATGGCGCTTGCCTTCTGCGTTATTAAATTTAATCGCGTCACGAAAGGAAAAGAAACGATGAGAACGAACCCGCTGATCGAATACGACAACAAAATCTTCTCGGCCATCGCCGCCGCACGCTATTCAGAAGCGCTCTGGATCGCCGATGAGGAACTGCATCTCGCATACGAACGTTTCGGAATTAAAAATACCGAAACCGCCAAAGTCCACAACAATCTCGGCTGGATTCACGACCTGATGGGACACGCGAAGGAGGCAGAAGAAAATTATCTCAAGGCGCTGGAGATCAAGATTCAAGCCGAGGGCGCATATTCTGCCGACCTTATTCCGACGCTCGAAAATCTCGTGACGCTTTACATCAGTCAGAAAGAAAATGGGAAAGCGAAAACCTTTCTGAACAAACTCATCGCCGTCGTCGAAACGCTGAACGATCCTTATAAAATGCGGAAGAGCGTCTATCTGTGCAATCTCGCCGAGATCGAGGAATCCGAGGGCGTAGCCAATCGCGCCGAATGGTTTTATCAGCAAGCGATCGGTTTTCTGGAGGCAAACTATCCGTACGATCATCCGAACATCGGCCGGACATTCGGCAAACTCGGCGCGCTGTTCCAAAAACTGGAGGATTTCCAAAAATCGGAATTCTATTACTCGCGCTCGCTCCGAATTCTCAAGAAACATCTTCCGCCAAATCATCCCGATGTTCAGTTCACGCTTCAGGGTTTGAAGGAAATCTATGCCGCCTTTGGCGTTAAAAAGCGGGTCGGTTGAGATTTTGAAGTCTTCTATGAAAATCGGCATCTGTCAATTCGCACCCGTTTTCGGTGAAGTCGATCAAAATCTCGATCTGATCGAACGAATGATTTCCTCTGAATCCGGCGTCGATTTTTGGATTCTTCCGGAACTTTGCACGACCGGCTACCTGTTCGCTTCCGCCGAGGAAGCCTTATCGCTTGCCGAAGAATTCCCGGCGGGAAGAACAGCCCATCGCATCGCCGATTTATCCGCGGATTCCGACACGGCGATTGTTTTAGGTGTAGCCGAAAAACTCCGCGATGCGGTGTACAATTCTGCTGTCGTTTTCAACAAAGGCGGCTTCATCGGCGTTTACCGGAAAATTCATTTATTCTTCGATGAAAAGCGCTGGTTCACACCAGGTTTTGAACCGCCGAAAATCTTCTCAATCGGCGACGTCAAAGTCGGTGTCATGATCTGCTTCGACTGGATTTTCCCGGAAACGGCGCGGACGCTGGCGCTCGGCGGCGCGCAAATCATCGCTCATCCTGCGAACCTCGTTCTTCCTTTTTGCCAGGATGCAATGGTGACGCGAAGCCTCGAAAACGGCATCTTCGCCGTGACCGCCAACCGCTTCGGCACAGAACGACGCCCGCACAAAACGTTGACTTTTACGGGCAAAAGCCAGATTGTCGATCCGATAGGCAGGCGGCTGGTTTCTCTTCCATCGGATTCGGAAAAGATCGCAATCGTCGAGATCGATCCCAGCGAAGCGCTCGACAAAAACTTCAATCCGATGAATCATTTATTCAACGACAGAAAACCGGAATTGTACCGGCTCTGATCGAAAGAGACAACACGTTAAAATTTGAAAGGACTTTTATGAACAAAAATTACTGGCTGAAAATCGTCAATCCGCTGTTGGCGGTTTCCGTCATTCTTCAGGCGGTTTTGGGTTTCATGATCGAGAAACTTCCCACCGCCTTCGTCGGAGAAGTGCATGAAATCAACGCGCCGATCCTCGTTTTGCTGTTGATTGCGCACGTTGTTTTGAACTGGGGCTGGATCCGGACCAACTGTTGTCCGAAGAAAAAATAACCGATGAATTTGCTGGAAGAACAACGCCGCCTGAACTGGCTCAGAGTTTATTCCGATTCCGTCGTGGAAAAACTCGACCGCGCCGATTTGGCCGAAGACGACGCGTGGGAATTGCTCACGGAGGCGAAGCGGAAAATTCTCGAACGGTTTCCAACCTGTGAAGATGAATATCAATTGATCTACGAACGCCGGTTTCGCCGCGTATTGATCCGCCGGGGATTCGCGCTTCCGCTCTACGACGACACGGCGATCGGCGTCTGAAAGGAAAATCATGAATCGTGAAAATGCCTGGAATCTGTTGACCGAATATACAAAAACCGACAGCCTGATCAAACACGCGCTGGCCGTTTCCGCCGCGATGCGGGAATATGCGAAGTGGTTTCATCAGGACGAGAATTACTGGGAAATCGTCGGCTTGCTCCACGATTTCGATTACGAAAAATATCCCGACGCCGAGAATCATCCGTACCGCGGAAACGAAATTCTCGAAAAAGAAGGCTATCCGAAAGAGATGCGCGACGCGATCATGGGACACGCCGCCTACACCGGCGTCAAGCGCGAAACGTTATTGGCAAAAACGCTTTTCGCCGTCGATGAACTGGCGGGATTCGTCATCGCCGTCGCTTTGGTTCGTCCCTCGAAAAACATTCTCGAAGTCGAGCCGTCATCCGTCAGGAAAAAACTCAAAACGCCCGCCTTCGCCGCCAAAGTCAACCGCGAGGAAATCCGGCAGGGAATCGCCGAACTCGGCGTCGATGAAACGGAGCATATTCAGCACGTGATCGACGCATTGAAAAGCATCGCTCCCGAACTCGGTCTAGCAGGTCAACAATCTCTCGTCACTGTCGGTAATTCTCACGATTCGACTCCCGGCGCCGCTTCTGACGGCAAGTAAAATACCTTGTTTATCCATGCCCGTTTGCTTACCTTCCGCCTGACTTTTGAAACAATTGAGTAATGCCGATTAAGAATGACCGTTTGATAGATAACTTCCTTTGTGAAGTTGAAAAACCCGGCCGATACGCAGGCGGGGAATTTGGAACCCGAATCAAAGATAAATCGAAACCGCTGGCGACAATTGCGCTGGCGTATCCCGATTTATATAACATCGGCATGTCCTATTACGGATTTCAGATTCTCTATCACATTCTGAATCGCGATGAAGAAATCGCCGCCGAACGCGTCTATGCGCCCTGGCCCGATTTCGAGGAAAAACTGCGAACGCATTCCATTCCTCTTTTTGGTTTGGAATCGCGTACGCCGCTTAAACATTTCGACGTCGTCGGATTTACGCTCCCGTACGAACTGACCGCCACCAACATTTTGAACATGCTCGATCTCGCCGACATTCCGGTTTTTGCCAAAGACCGAAGCGAGAGCGATCCGATCGTTATCGGCGGCGGAAGCGGCGCCTACAATCCGGAACCACTTGCACTGTTCTTTGATTGCTTTGTCGTCGGTGATGGCGAGGAAATCGTTGTCCCGCTGGTCAAAGAAATCGCTTCGATGAAAAGGCAAGGAACGCCGCGGAAAGAAATCCTTCTCCGCTTATCCGCGCGCTTTCCCGGACTTTACATTCCGAGTCTCTACGACGTCGATCCTCAAACCGGAAGAATCGTTCCCGCTCCGAACGTTTCCACGGCTCCGAAAATCATCCACGCTTTGCGGGTTCGGGAATTGACGAACGATTTCTACCCCGAATGTCCGATCATGCCGCTTGTCGAAATCACGCAGGATCGGTTAGTGGCTGAATTGATGCGCGGTTGTACGCAAGGTTGCCGGTTTTGTCAGGCGGGCATGCTGAATCGTCCCGTCCGCGAAAGACGTCCCGACGACATTTTGAAACAGATCGAAAATTCCTTCGCCGCCACCGGATATGACGACGTTTCCCTGCTCTCGCTTTCGAGTTCCGATTATTCCGGCTTGGATCGGCTCGCGGAAGGAATCGTCGCACACCGGATCGATCGCCGCCATTCCGTCTCTTTTCCATCGCTCAGGTTGGACAGCTTCCGGGAAAATATCGCCGAAATCGCCCGCCAAACGCGGAAGTCCGGGCTGACCTTCGCTCCCGAAGCCGGTTCGCAACGCCTGAGAAATGTCATCAACAAGCGCATTACGGAAGAAGAATTGCTGAGTTCCGCCGAAATCGCCATCAGAAATGGCTGGCGCGTCATCAAACTCTATTTCATGCTGGGATTGCCAACCGAAACCGACGAAGACCTTGCCGCCATCGCCGATCTGACCCGAAAAGTGATTCAGGTCGGAAACGGGCGACTGAATTTAAACGTAACGCTTTCGACATTCATTCCCAAACCGTTCACACCGTTCCAATGGTTGGTGCAGGATTCTCCGGAAGTCATTCAGCAGAAACTCGATTTCATCAAACCGCGCCTGTCGGCGATGAGACAGGTGAAAGTGATGGCACGCGATCCGCGATTCTCCCGGCTGGAAGGCGTCATTGCGCGGGGCGACCGCCAAATCGCCGACGTGATTTTCCGGGCATGGAAAAACGGCGCGAAACTCGACGCGTGGAAAGAGCATTTTTCCGCTGAAATCTGGGAATCCGCATTCACCGAATCGAACATCGAACCGACAGAATTTACGTCGACTCGAAATCCCGACGAACCGCTGGCGTGGGATCATATCGATTCGCTGGTTTCCAAAGATTTCCTGATCTCCGAGTTCAACCGCGCACTGAACTGTGAGATAACTCCGGATTGCCGAAACGGCTGTAACGATTGCGGTGTCTGCCAACCACCGGAACTCCAAATGGCGCTTATTGCACCGGACATTGTCGTTTTCGACCTACCGGCAACGCCCGCGCTCGCTGACGAACCTGTTGGAAGTCCAGTCAAATACCGTTTAAAATACCGGAAATTGGACGCCGTTCGCTTCACTTCACACCTCGACGTTCTGCGCATTTTTCAACAGGCGCTGAGACGGGCAAATCTGGATTTGGTTTATACCGAAGGCTTCAATCAGCGGCCGAAGATTTCCGCGGGATTTCCGCTTCCGCTGGGTTACACTTCGGACGAAGAATTCATGGACGTTACGCTTAAATCCGAGATGACCGATCTGCGCGCGAGACTCAACGCGGCGCTGGCTGGCTGGTTTGAAATCGTATCGGCAGAACCTCTGGCGGCTGACGCAAAATCCGCTTTTTCGGACGTCGCCGGCTTTCTCTATGAAATCCGCTTCCCGGCAGAGATGAACGCCGTCGTCGAAAAAAACGTCCGTAATTTGCTGGGAAAAAAGGAATATATTATCCACCGAGCCGGAGAAAATGCGACGACCCAAATAGACATCCGGCAATTTCTCAAAACGATTCAAACAGAGGCTGGCATTTTGAAAGCGGAAACCAAAATCATCGACGGAAGAACGGTTAAAATCCGTGAACTTCTTCCCGTCCTGGGATTGGACAACGCTTCCTGCTCCGTCAGCCGCAGAAAAACTTATTTAACAACCGATCACCTATAAAATGGATAGATAATGGAAAAAACAATTTTAATGAGCGAAACTTCCAAGGAAGTTCGCATTGCGATTTTAGAGAACGGCGAACTCGTCGAACTCTTTGTCGAAAAACCCGAAAAATCCCGAATGGTCGGGAATATTTACAAAGGCAAAGTCGAAAACGTTCTCGAAGGCATTCAAGCCGCATTCGTTGATATTGGACACGGACTCAACGCCTTTCTTCCCTTTTCCGAAATGAATAACGCCGACTCCGCCGTGACGATGCTGGAAAGCATCAGCCGCGACGAAGAAGAGGACGAAGAAGAAGAGGAAACACCCAAACCGAAAACCGGTAAGAAAAAGTATATCAAATCCAGCGATATCACCGTTACGAAAGGCCAGGAAATCCTCGTTCAGGTCATCAAAGAGCCGTTCGCCAAAAAAGGCCCGCGCGTCACGACTGACATCTCGATTCCCGGCAGATTTCTCGTACTGGTTCCGAATGTCGAGTTCACCGGCATTTCCAAGAAAATTTTCAACCGGAACGAAAAGCGGCGCTTGAGAGGCATCGCCCGCGTCATCAAACCGCCCAAATTCGGATTGATTATCCGGACAGTCGCTCAGGATCAGGATGAAAAAAACCTGAAAGCCGATCTGGACAGCCTGTTGAAAAAATGGCGTCTGCTGGAAGAGACCGCCAAGCGCGAACCTGCGCCCGTCTGCGTGTACGCCGACATGGAAATCGCATCGTCGGTCATTCGCGATCTGCTTACGATGGACGTCGATAAGATTTTAGTGGATACGAAAAACCTGAACAAACAACTACAAACTTACATCAAATCCGTCTCGCCGGAATTTGTCAAGAAACTCGAACATTATCAGGGACGCAACCCGCTCTTCGAACAATACAATGTCGAGAGCGAATTCACTAAATCACTCAACAAAAAAGTCTGGCTGAAAAGCGGCGGCTTCATCGTGATCGAACATACGGAAGCGATGACGACGATCGATGTCAATAGCGGCAAATATATCGGGAAAAAAGACCACGAGAACAACTCGTTCAAGATCAATATGCAGGCGGCGAAAGAGATCGCCCGGCAACTGCGTCTGCGCGACATCGGCGGCTTGATCGTCATCGACTTCATCGACATGGAAGAAGAAGATAACAAGAAAAAGATTTTTCTGGAACTTCGTCGCGAACTTCAACGCGACCGCGCGAAGGTTTCTTTGACCAACATTTCCGACTTTGGACTGCTGGAAATGACCCGCCAGCGGACGCGCGTCAATCTCCTGTACACCGTCAGTGAAGAGTGCCCGCTTTGCCACGGCTCCGGGCGCGTGACATCCAAGGAATCGGTCGTCACGAAAATCGAAGGCTGGTTCCGGCGCTTCAAAGTCAAGGCCAAGGAAAAACGGCTCCAGCTTCACGTTCATCCCGATATGGCGACTTACCTTCGCGAATCGACTAACAAGGTGCTGAGAAAAATTCAGTGGCGGAATTTCATCATCATCAAACTGGTCGAAGATTCATCCGTCAATATCGACGACTTCCGCGTCTTTCTGACCAAGACGGGAAAAGACGTTACCGACGAATATTAACTTGCCTTGTTTAAAGGAATTCCCTAAATTTGCCCGCCTTTTTGATAAGGAAACTGAGAGAGAAATATGAGAACAAACTATTACGCTATTGCAGAAATTTCCGGTGATCAGGTTATCCTCGAGCCCGGGAAAAAACTATCGGTGCCGAAACTCGAATTAGAGGTCGGCGCGACGTTCGTTGCCAACAAGATTCTATACCTGCGCAAAGGCGAAGACATTCAGATCGGAATGCCTTTCGTCAAAGACGCGGAAATCGAGACGACGGTTCTGGAGCAGAAAAGACTTCCGAAAGTGATCGTCTTCAAGAAAAAACGCAGAAAAGGCTACAAGGTCAAGAACGGACATCGTCAACCCTACACGGTTCTTCAGGTCTCCAAATTCGCCGGTCAACCGGAAGCTGCACCTACGGCAGATCCGAATCCGGTTGCGGAAACCACAAACGAAAAACCTACTGAAAATTAGGAGCTATACTCATGGCACATAAAAAAGGTGTTGGAAGTTCCAGAAACGGTCGCGACAGTAATTCTCAACGACTTGGCGTCAAGAGATTCGGCGGCGAATTCGTCACTGCCGGAACGATCATTCTTCGCCAGCGCGGCAGTAAAATTTATCCCGGCGACAACGTTGGTATCGGTAGCGACGACACGCTGTTTGCCCTGAAAGACGGACACGTCAAGTTCGAGCAAAAAAGTCGCGTGAAAAAGACCGTCAGCATTCTTTTAGACTAATCGTATCCCGCAATTTCAGAAAGGGTTTGACCCACTGACCCTTAAAAGTTGCGGGATTACTGTTTTTATTTTGAGGAGGCAAAGATGGAAAACAACTCACCGGAATCTTTTCAGGAAACCCGCAAATATCTCAACGAACTGGTACTTAAATACGCCGACAAGTCCACGAAACGATTCTTCAGTTTGGACACGCAGGTTTATCAGGACGGCGCTCTACCTGCAAAAACAAAAGAATTGCTTGGGTTGGTTGCCTCGCTTGTTCTCCGCTGTGACGATTGCATCAAATATCATCTGTCGCAATGCAAAGACGCAGGCGTCTCCGATGCCGAACTCGCCGAAGCCATTTCCATCGGCCTGATCGTCGGCGGCTCGATCACGATTCCGCATATCCGGCGCGCCTTTGAATTCTGGGACGCGCTGAAATAGCCGTATTTATTTATACAAAAGATATTTCTCGATCGTCGCCCGGAATTTCTTGTTTTCCGACTTCCATTTTGCAATTAATTCGATAACCGGCCTGCCGCTGTCTATGGCAAGTTTGAGTTCATCGCTTCCGTAAAGCCGTTCGATGCTTCCACGCCACGCAAAATCCTTCGGATACATTTGTTTCGTCTTCTCGAGAATCTGTGCTATCGCGGGAATCGGCTCGAACCGATCGCGGTCGGAGATGATAAATAAAACGCCATTGCAAAGCTGATTTTCATATTTCGGCTTCGCGGCAACATCCGGTATGCTGACAGGCGTGAACGTAATCGGTTCGAAGCGAATGCCTTTGCAGTTCAGCGCGTTCAACGAATCGGCGTAGGCTTTGGCGTCGATATACGGCGCTCCGAATTTTAAAAACGGCGAGTCCGTACCGCGCCCTTCCGACAAGTTCGTTCCTTCCAGCAAACAAAATCCCGGATAGGCGGTTGCCGTTGTCAGAAACTTCATATTCGGCGACGGAGCGATCCACGGAAGATCCGTTTGATCGTACCACAGATTCCGTTTCCAGCCTTTCATCGTAACGACTCTCAGATCAGCTTTCACGCCGTTTTCTAAATACGATTCACCGTTGATGAGTTGGCCGAATTCGCCGATCGATAATCCGTACCGGATCGGCGTCGGATGCGGGCCGACGAACGATTTGAATTTAGGATCGAGCATCGGTCCTTCGATGCGGTCGCCGCGAATCGGATTCGGTCTGTCCAGAACATAAAACGGGATTCCGGTTTCCGCGGCGGCTTCCATACATTTCGTCATTGTTGCGGTGTATGTATAAAAACGAACGCCGACGTCCTGAATGTCGTAAACCAGCACATTGACATTTTTCAGCATTTCTTTCGTCGGTTTATTCACGTCGCCGTACAGGCTGAAGATATTCGCGCCAGTCAGAGAATCGATTTCGTTGCCGATCTCTCTGCCGTCCGCCGCCAGCCCGCGAAAGCCGTGTTCGGGCCCGAAAATCGCCGAGACCGCGCAAACACCGCTGTGATAAAAGAGATCAACGATATGATTCCCATTCTTGTCCCGCGCAGTGTGATTGCAGATAATGCCAACCTTTTTTCCTTTGAACATCTCAAAGTTCGATTCTGCGACGACATCCAATCCGGTTTTGACCGGATACGTTTGGCCGGAAGCCGCAACCGGAATCCAGCCGAATCCGGAAATAAGGAGCCACATGATCAGCGCGCGCCAGGTCAGAGTTGCTTTCATATCTTTTCTCCTCGCTTAAATGGTCTGGAAATGAAAATATTTCCGAACCGCCAACCGGCTTTCCGGAAATATTTTCTGAGAAACAGATTTTGCGTATCCGTAAACGGCGATATTGTTATTCAGCGGAAATAGCGCCAGTCGGACAAACGGGCGTGCAGGCGTCGCAATCGGTGCATTTTCCGGCATCGATGACGTATTTATTATCACCCTCACTGATCGCGTCCGACGGACATTCGGACACGCAGGCGCCACAGCTGATGCATTCATCCGAAATGATATGTGCCATGATTTTTCTCCTTTTATGATTAAACAATATTTCTACCAAAAATCAGCCGGAATTTAATCAATCCTTTTCCTCAAGACAACATGCCGGATGGAACGTTTTTCCTTTTTTCCACGATTTTCTTACATTACGGGCGCTTTTGAAATTTGACACTGGACTCGAACGCGCCGAAACGAATTAAACCGACCGATAGAAAGAGCAGGTTTGCATGAACTCCGATTTGACTCAGGAAAAATTACTTCCCGACCCATCACCTATCTTCCGCTGGATCGTGCTGACCTTCATCAGCCTGGCGATGTTTGGAAATTATTATATCTACGACAGCATCAGTCCGCTGGCTGATCTCCTGAAAGCGCAACTCGGCTTCTCGGACAGCAACATCGGAACGCTGAACGCGATTTACAGCATCCCGAACGTCTTCATGGTGTTGATCGGCGGCTTCATCATCGACCGGATCGGCACGAAAAAATCCGCTCTGATGTTTTCCACGCTCGTCTTTCTCGGCGGACTGATCACGACACTGAAAGGCGATATTGTCGTCATGGCGACCGGCAGATTGATTTTCGGGCTGGGCGCGGAGTCCATGATCGTAGCCATCACAACGGTCATTGCCAGATGGTTCAAAGGTAAAGAACTGTCATTCGCATTCGGATTGAACCTAACCATCGCGCGGCTCGGCTCGTTTCTCGCTCTAAACTCGCCGACGTGGGGGAAAAGTTTTTATACTAATTGGCAGTCGCCGCTGATCATTTCCATATTCGCCGGCGCGACTTCCGTGATCTGCTTAGCCATCTATTTTTTCCTCGATCGCTACGCCGAACGGAACTACGCTCTGAACAAGGAAGGTTCCACCGACAAGGTCGTTTTCAAAGACATTTTCAATTTCGGGAAGTCGTTCTGGCTGATCACACTTCTCTGCGTCACGTTCTATTCCGCAATGTTTCCATTTCAGACGTTCGCTGTCAAATTTTTCCAGGAAGTTCACGGCACGACGCGCGAAGTCGGCGGTTTTCTTTCCAGCATGTTGACATTCGCCGCGATGATTTTCACGCCGCTGTTCGGGCTTCTCGCCGACAAGATCGGCAAACGCTCGTTGCTGATGATGATCGGCTCGCTGGCGATCATTCCGGTTTATCTTTGCATGGGCTACAAAATCGACATTGCCGGTTTTCTCGGCCTCAGCGAAACGATCGCAGTCAATGTCGGTTTTTTGAATATCCATTACATCATCCCCACCAATCTGCTGATTCCGATGAGCCTGATGGGATTCGCATTTTCGCTGATTCCCGCTGTGATGTGGCCGTCCGTCGCACTTTTTGTCGATTCGCATAAACTCGGCACCGCGTACGGCCTGATGACGATGATCCAAAACATCGGGCTGGCTGGATTCAATTTGCTCGTCGGCTGGTCGAACGACTATTCGCTCGCGAGCGTCGCGAATCCGGGCGGCTACCGGCTCGGCATGTGGATTTTCAGCACGCTGGGATTCTTCGGATTCTTCTTCGCACTTCTTCTCCAGAGACAGGAGAGAAAATTAAGTTGGGGGCAAGCGCACAAAGCCTGAAAGCAACCATGAAACCAAACACCATTCTTCCTGAAAACCGCTCAAACTATATCCCGGCGCTGATCGTCATCACGGCTTATGTCGCCGCTCAGATATTGTCCGACATTTCCAGTCTTCGTATCATTCTCTTTTTTGGATTGTCGATGGACGCCGGGACGTTCATCTATCCGATCACATTCACGCTTCGCGATCTGGTTCATAAACTGATGGGAATCAAAGCCGCGCGAATTCTGATTCTCGCCTGCGCAGTCATCAATCTGTTCATGGCGCTTTTCTTCTGGTTTGTGTCGATTCTGCCAGCTGATCCGTCCGTTGGCGCGCAGACAGAATTTGCCAAAGTGCTGTCGCCGGTCTGGCGAATCGTGCTGGCTTCGATTTTCGCGGAAGTGATCTCCGAACTGATCGACACGGAAGTCTATCGGTTATGGATGAAAAAAGTGACGACCAGAAAGCAGTGGTCGCGCGTGCTTGCCAGCAACGGCGTTAGCATTCCGATCGATTCCATCCTGTTCGCTTTCATCGCCTTTGCGGGACAAATGCCGCTGGCTGTCGTCTGGAGCATCGTCCTGTCCAACGTCATCGTCAAATTCGCCACGACGTTCGTCAGCCTGCCGCTGATCTATGCGGTGCCGGAGAGGGTAGATTAGGTTGGAATAGGTTGATTGGGTTGATTATGGAGTGCATCAACCGTGTTGATGCATTTGGTTCGGTTGATTAGGTTTGTCCGCCTCCAGCGGTAAAAATGTTCCGGGTTCCGGGTTTCTAGTTCCGTATTCAAAGCCTGTTCGCCAAAGGCGAATTCCGGGTTTGTCTGCCGTTTGATAAAGACGCTATTGCCACGACTTTTAATCGTGGAAAAAATTAGAAAAACAAACTGGGCTTTAGCCCAATAATGACGGACTAAAGTCTGGGTATATCGCGTTTTACTGCTTCCACGACTTAAAAGTCGTGGCAATGAATCTTGTTGAAAAAGTAAGTATTAGACGATTGTTAGGCTTTGCTCTTGTCGTCAGGACTTAGGACTTGACGAAACGGAATAAACAGACACAATCTTTCATCTGTAGGAATGTGCATCTTGACGACCTCTTGAATGCCATTCAAGTATGTGTTGTCACGATTCCTAATCCTCATTCGGTTGGAACGAAAATTTCGCAACTTTACACCTAAAAATAAAATGACAAATAATTGGCGGTTTCAATCCTTAATCTGTTGGAATGCACACTTCGACGGCGGACGTCGGTACGAAATTTGAGAGCGTTGTATTGGTTTCAATCCTTAATCTGTTGGAATGCACACTTCGACGATAATTTTTTATCCGCAGACTCCCGCAGAAGGACAGTTTCAATCCTTAATCTGTTGGAATGCACACTTCGAC
>JBAZPZ010000048.1:0-15129 GCA_041645495.1 Fidelibacterota bacterium
CGTCAGCTTGTGGGAAGAGTTTTACAATAAGTTGACAGATGAAGACAAGAGTTTGTTACCCATTTTGCCGATATATTTTTATTCACCTGCGTCATGAAAATAGTCTTGAACTATGATTGGAATGATTTAATGAAAACTATGATTAAGAGAGGAAGTGATATTAAAATCATAGTGCAGACAATGTATGATTATTCGCAGGCGAGCGGGATACTTTCCAACCTCGTTTCAACGCTTTCAGGTTGAGGTGAAAAGGGAAACGTAGGGCGAACTTTCTTTCCGTTCGTAACGAAAACAGCGCTGTGGTCATCTAAAACATAACATCGTTCAAACGGCTTACGTTTAATTATTTAGAGTTTATGTATGAGAAAATCATTTTAATTAATCCGTCGATTTTTTAAATTTACAGTCTTTGAAATTTTAGGAGTTTTGGAATGGAAAGTGGAATGATACAAAAGATACGAAATATCGGGATCGTCGCGCATATCGACGCGGGAAAGACAACGACGAGCGAGCGCATCCTGTTTTTTACCGGCGTTACGCACAAAATGGGCGAAGTTCACGACGGTCAGGCCGTTATGGACTTCATGCAACAGGAGCAGGAACGCGGCATTACGATTACATCGGCCGCGATTACGACGCATTGGAAAGATCACCAAATCAACCTGATCGACACACCGGGACACATCGATTTTACGCTGGAAGTGGAAAGATCGCTGAGAGTTTTGGACGGAATCGTGATGGTTTTCTGCGCGGTCGGCGGCGTCGAGCCGCAAAGCGAAACTGTTTGGCATCAGGCGGACAGTTACAAAGTTCCGCGCATTGCGTTTATCAATAAAGTGGATCGGTCGGGCGCCGACTTGTTTCAGGCGGTGGTTCAGATGAACGAGATGCTGGGCGCCAATGCGGTTTTATTTCAATTGCCGATTGGACAGGAATCCGAATTCAAGGGCGTCGTCGATCTTGTGACTATGAAAGCCTTGACATATAACGATCTGGATGTTATCGAATCGGAAATTCCCGAAAATCTGAAAGAAAGCGCCAAACAATATCACACCGAGTTGGTGGAAAAACTTGCTGATTACGACGAATCGCTGATGACGAAATATTTGGACGGTGAAGAACCGACTATCGAAGACATCAAACGGGCGGCCAGATATGCGGTATTGACGCTCTGTGTGACGCCGGTTTTCTGCGGAACGGCTTTCAAGAATAAAGGCGTTCGTCTGTTGCTGGATGCGGTCGTCGATTATCTGCCGTCGCCGGTGGATCGAGGCGTTGTGATCGGAAAAGATGTAAAACATCCGGACACACCGATCACTCGGAAACCGGTTTTCAAAGAACCGTTTTCGGCGCTGGCATTCAAGATCACCAACGACGCGTATGTCGGACAACAAACGTTCATCCGCGTTTATTCCGGCGAACTCAATTCCGGCTCTTATATTTACAATTCGACAAAAATGAAACGCGAGAGAATCGGCAGGATCATGCGAATTCATGCCGACGATCGTCAGGATATAACCGAATTGCGGGCTGGCGACATCGGCGCACTTATTGGAATGAAATATACGACAACCGGTGATACGCTTTGCTCGGAAAACGAGCCGATCTTGCTGGAAAATATTCATTATCCCGAAACCGTTCTCGATATGAAGATCGAACCGTCCAACAATAAAGAGCGGGACAGGCTATCACTCGCATTGAGCCGGTTGGCGCTCGAAGATCCGTCATTCAAAGTCCGGTTCGATAGCGAAACGGAAGAGACGGTCATTTCCGGAATGGGCGAACTGCATCTGGAAATCATCGTCGATCGCCTCAAAACCGAACACAAACTTGAAGTCGTCGTCGGCGAACCGGCGGTGGCGTATCGGGAAACGATCACGCGGGAAGTCGAACACACATATCGTTATAAAAAGCAGACGGGCGGCAAGGGACAATTCGCGCACATCGTCTTTCGTTTGGAACCGAATCAGGGACACGGCAACGAATTCGTCGATCATGTCAAAGGCGGCAATATTCCGCGAGAATACATTCCGGCGGTTCAGAAAGCGTTCTTTGAAGCCTGCGAAGCAGGTTTGTACGCCAACTATCCGATCGTGGATATGAAGTTTGTTCTGGTTGACGGAAGTTATCACGCGGTGGATTCGAGTGAAATGGCGTTCCGGATTTGCACGCATCGGGCGATGAGAGAGATCATTCATAAAGCCATGCCGCAGTTACTGGAGCCGGTCATGAAGATCGAAGTGAATACGCCGGATGAATACATGGGCGACGTCATCGGCGACATCAACCGCAGACGCGGGAAAATCGAAAATATGCGGCGTCACCGGAAAGGTTCGCAAAAACTGACCGGTCTCGTTCCGCTGATGGAAATGTTCGAATACGCCTCGGCATTGCGGACGCTTTCCAGCGGTCGCGCGGCGTTTTCGATGGAATTTCTGAACTATGCGCCGTTGCCGAAAAACATCGAAGAAACCGTCGTCGAGGAACAGCGGAAGAAAAAGCAACAACGATAGATTATCCTCCCGGTAAAACGGGAAGATTCATTAAGCGGCGGACAAATGTCTGCCGCTTTTTATTTTCAATCTAAAAGTGAAAGGAAGTCGGATTTATTGGCCGTTCGCCTGTTCCTTGAGACTGGCGAGGAATTCCGTTTCGTCCATGATGAAACAGATGCAGTTTGTCAGTTCGTTTTTTTGATTATAGACAGGATAAAAAGAGAGATAACAGATGATGAAATTTTCGTCTTTGTTGAACTTCACCGACGCTTCGAAGGAAGTGTTTTTACTGCCCCGGAGGTCGTTGACAACGACGAAGAAATTCAAGTTCTGGACAAAAGAGTGAATGAATTTATCGACGACTTCCTTCTCTTCGATGTTATACTTGTGAAGAAGCGATTCGGTCACTTTCAGTATCCGGCCTTGAATGTCAGTGATCAGCATATTTTTGTGGACATAACCGATCAGAAAGTCGATGAGGTAGGACTGCGAAGTGATTTTCAATGTCTTCTTTTCATTCAGCGTGTTCAGAGTCGAATTGATCTCAAGGATTTTTTCGCCGAGTACGTCGATTTTTTTGAGTTGGTCTTCGCTCAGCGGAGTGCCGTGTTTGACCAGATCGATAACTTTATCTAATTCCCGGTAAATGTCCTTACTCCGGAAAATAACGTGCAAAAAGACAAAAAAGAGAATCATCAGAGAAAGGATGACAAAATAGATGAAGTTTTCCGAATAGTATTTGAGATCGGGATTCGCGGAGAGATTGAATTTTTGAAAAACCCAGAAACTATTGATCGCCAGAGCCAGGACGATTCCGGAGACCAGAAAATAGAAAAAGTAGAGACGTTTTCGGTTAATCAGCAACATTTACAATTCCTTCAGGCGTTCAATATCGGTTTCATTACCGACGACGATCAGAATGTCGCCTTTGGCAAGAACGGTCGTCGGTTTCGGGAACTCAACGGCGGATTCTTCAAGAGGATTGCCAACTTCGTCGATGTCCGTATGAATGCGCTTAATGCCGATGACATTGATGTTCGATCGTTTCCGCAGTTCGAGTTCGAGGATCGACTTGCCGACGAATTGCCGTGAGACCGAGACTTCCGCGAAGTAAATATTGCCGGCGATTTGCATTTTGTCTTTGATTTCGGGCGAAATTAGCCGTTCGGCGATGCGCTCGCCCTGACTGATTTCGATGTTGACGACTTCCGATGCGCCGACTTGCTTCAGAACCTGTCCGTGCAATTCGGAAGTGGCGCGCGAAATGATGTACGGTACGCCGATTTTTTTGAGGATTGCTGTCGTCAGGATGCTCGCCTCGATTTTTTCGCCGATGGCGACAACCGCGACGTCGATGTCTTCGATCGGAGCGTTCTTTAGCGATTCTTCGTCTGTGCTGTCGAGTAAAATCGCCTGCATAACCATGTTTTTTATTTTTTCGATCAGTGCCGGAGAATTGTCGAAAGCGATGACTTTTCCGCCTTTTTCGGAAAGCGATCGGCAGACTTCCATTCCGAAGGTTCCCAAACCGAAGACTGCGAAGACTTTATCCTTTGCCATTTGTACCTCCAATGTCAAAGTAATGAAAATTGAATTGTTTTATATCGATCATTCCCGCTCCATTTTCAACCGATCAGAATGTTACCTTCCGGGAGTCGGATTTTGTACATTTCGCTCTTTTGTGAGAAGGCGATCACCAAAGTCATCGGACCGATACGTCCGATGAACATTGTAACAGCGATTATGAATTTCCCGAAAAAACTCAGCATGGGGGTAATTCCCGTCGAAAGGCCCACTGTTCCAAACGCGGAAACGACCTCAAAAAGAACCTGTTCCAACCGAAAATTCTCGGTGATCAGAAGCATTGTCGTCACTGTAAAAACGGTCGATAAAGCCAGAATGATGATCAAAAACGATTTGTTGACCAATTCTTTCGACAGTGCATGTTTCATTAAAGTGACCTCTTCCTTTCCCCGAACCACGGATTTAATATAGGCAAAGATAACCGAAATCGTGTTGACTTTTACGCCGCCGGCGGTCGAACCGGATGCACCGCCGATGAACATAAACAGGGTCATGATGAGAAGAGTGTACGTTTGCAAATTTCCGATGGCGATTGTATTGAATCCCGCGGTTCTCAACGTGACGGATTGAAAGAAGGCGCTGAGGTATTGGGTTTTCAAATCGAAACTGAGAAGGAGGTTGCGATGTTCGAAAGCATAAATGATCAACGTCCCGCTGACAAGCAAAATGGCCGTAACCGCGATGACCGCTTTGGAGTTGACCGACAATCTCTTTCTGCGAATATGCTGGGAAAACAGTTTGGATTTGATATTCATCCAGAAATTATCGAGCAAATCCGACAGAACGGCAAAACTCAATCCGCCGGTGATAATCAGAAAAGCGATCGTCAGATTCAACGAGACGTTCGAACGATAACTCTCAAAATTATCGGAGAACAGCGAAAAACCAGCGTTGCAGAAAGCGGATACTGCATGGAACAAAGAGTAGAAAAGCGCTTTGGGACCGACGCCGAAAATACTCCGGAAATCGGAAAAGAGAAGTGCGGCGCCCGTCAATTCGATAATCAGAGTAAAACCGATAATTTTGACGATCGATGAAGAGATTTTTTGCAAATCCTGTTCGTTCAGTAAAAAAGAAAGGGCAAATTTTTCTTCGAGCGAGATGCGTTTGCCGACGACAAACGCGCCAAAATAGGATAAGATCATGATGCCCAATCCGCCGATCTGGATCAGGAGCATGATGATAATTTTCCCCCAGATAGAATATTGCGTTGCCGTATTGACGGTAATCAGGCCGGTTACACAAACGGCTGATGTCGCCGTAAATAACGCGTCGATGAAAGGAACCGACCGATCCGTAGCGCTGGAAAACGACATCATCAGGAAAATCGTACCGAGAACGATGACAATCAAGAAACTGATTGCAATTGTTTGTGCGGGATGCCTGTAAACGGATTTGATAAAATAGTTCAGTTTCTTGATGCGGCCGAGGATTTTAATCAAACTGAGAAGAGTCCGAAGAAAGATGAGATTCGTCGCAAATGCCGACGCCCTGTGGATATCCAGCAAGAAAGGTTTAATGTCCGAGTAGATAAAAATGGCGACGAGAAATAAAAGTAAAAAGATATCAAATAGAGTGTTTCGGAAGAAAATCAATCTGAAATGCGTCAGATAGAAACGTAGGATAAGTCCGCCGATATAAAATGCAATGACGAAAAAATTGGTGATATTAAGAAGTGTTTTGACCTGTGCGCTGGCTGGCAGGCCGTACCGCAACAAGAGAGACAGCAGTCCAAAGATAAGGATCAGGAATACAAAAATGTCCGTATTTTTATTTTTATTTGCCATTAGGGAATAAATATTTCCGTCTATATCATCGTGGACGCGCCGGTTCTATGGGCGGTGATTATTATCTGAGTTTGTAATTTTTCAGTCCCCATATGATCTCGGTAAGCGTCACTTTGATGATTCCGAAAGTCGGTACGGCAAAAAGCATTCCGATCGCTCCTGCGACATTTCCGCCGATGATTACGACAATAACGACTGTCAGCGGGTGCATATTGACGCTTTTCGATACTACCAGCGGCGAGACGAACATATTGTCAATAAATTGAACCAGCGCGAATGTGATGGCGATCCAGAGAAGAATGTTCATCATATTCGCCGGATTATTGATCACGACCATCATCATGGCGGGCACGGCACCGACAACCGGTCCTAAATAAGGAATCAGGTTGGCGATTCCAGCCAGTAGTCCGATGAAAACGAACTGAGAAACCGGATGATCGAAAGCGAGATTGATGCTGAAAAGTCCAATAACCGAAAGTGCACCGACAATGGCGGCATCGAGCGCCTGTCCCTGGATATATTTGGACAGCTGATCGCTGATTTTATGAAGAACATTTAAAGACAATTCAAAGTACTTGTTCGGCACCCGCGAAATCAGCGCGCGTTTGAACAGGCGCGTGTCTTTGATCAGGAAAAATGTGACGAACGGAATAATGGCGAGCGAAGCGGCGAACGATCCGGCGTTATTTAAAAAACCGGACATGTTGCCAAGCATTCCATTGATAGAATCATTGAGTTTGGTCGTTACGTTCCGGGCTAATTCGGGATTATTAAAATGTTTTTTGAAAACCGCTTCTAATTGGATGCTGATCTGGGCGAGAACATTCGACTCGAGTTTGATTTTTATTTGATCGACGGCCCGTATGATGGCCGGGAAAACCAGAAAGGCGGTGGTGACGATTCCGATCAAAATGGCGATCATGACGATGATGATTGCAATGCCGCGGTTGAGGCCTTTGCTTTCCATGAAATCGACCGCGGGCATCAGAATCATGGCAAAAATCCATGAAATGATCACCATCAGAAGAACAGATTTGACATATGGGTAAACGATGATGATCGCCGTGATGCCGAAAAATATCAGTAAGACTCTCCAAAAGTTTTTCAGGATCAATGAATAGAGTTGGAAAGCGTATTTATCCATTTTTCAACGCCTCTGTTTCCGATTGACTTTTTGAGAGTTGTTCGTTCGTGCGACGAAGCCGCTCGCCGATAATCCGCGCCAAACCCCAGAGGATTTTAATACCGAGACTGGGTTTTCGATAGAGCAGGTCGAGCAGATCAGGCCGGAAAAATCCGATGATGTCGCAATCGACAACGGCGATGGCAGATGCGGAGCGTGGCGCCTCATCGAGCAAGGCGAGATCGCCGAAAAATGCGCCTTCCGGTAAAATGGCAAGTCTCTTCTTCCCAGCATCCTCGTTTTCTTCGGCGATTTCTACAGATCCTTCGACGATGATGTACATGCCGAGACCGGGATCGCCCATCCGAAAGATCGGTTCGTTTTTCTTGTAATTTCGGCGATGGATGATCTTTTCGACTTCGGTAATCTCTTTGGGAGTCAGATCGGAGAAAATCGGAACGGTTTTTAAAATCTTGAAGATACTGTCGTTCTTTTCTTTGCTTCGGGTTTCAAAATATTCCCAGATCGGATTCTTCATTTTTCATCTCTCTCTATAAAGACCTTTAAAACACCTTAATATACACTGTTTCCCAAATTTTGTCAAATTCAATATCGCAATTTATAGTCTTGAAAATCAGATATACATTCAGTATTTTCAGACGGTTTTATGAGAATAGAGCATGAATAAATTCATCTGCGTCGTCTTCCTGAGTATTTTGTTGTTACCGCGAACGGTACTTCCGCAACAAGACGACCTGAAAAAGAAAATCGAATATAAATCCAATGAGTTGGAGAAAGTCCGTGACGAGATCCGAAAGTTCAAGAGTGAATTGAATCAGGCGGAGTCACGGGAAAAATCGTCTCTTGAAAAACTCCAGGAAACCGAGAAAGACCTGAGCCTGACTCTGAAACTCCTGAATCAACTGAACCGGGAGCAAAAGCAAAAAGAGAATGAAATCCAGCGGACTGGTAAATCCATCACTCAACTGGAAAACGATTTGAAGTTACTGAAAGGATCGTTTTCCCAGCGACTCGTCAACCTGTACAAACAGGGCGATATGAGCGAATGGGAATACCTGCTGACAGCCAAATCGTTCAATCAGGCGATTTACCGGTATAAATATTTCCGGATCATCTCGGACATTGACCGCAGGAATTCGCGCGAGATTCACTATACGATCAACAAGGTAGAAGAGAAGAAAAAGTCTTTGGTTTCCGAAGTTCGGGATCAGGAGAAAATCATTGCCGAAAAGGAGGAATTTCAAAAGAACCTCGCCGAACAGAAACAGGCTCGTGCTAAAAACCTGAGTGTTGCGCGGAAAAATAAACAAAATATTGCCGAGGCGATTCTCCAAAAAGAAAAAGCGGCCAAAGAACTGTCCCGGTTAATCGCCAGTCTTGAAAAAGAGCAGGAAAACCGGCACAAAGAACTCGAGCGTCAGCGTACGCTTTCCGGGGTAAAAACGGACAATCCGTTTCAACAGAGTCAGGGTAGACTCGGCTGGCCGGTACAGGGCGAAATCATCTCGCGGTTCGGCGTGCAGAAACATCCGACGCTCAAAACGGTTACAGAAAACTCCGGCATCGACATCAAAGCCAAACAAGGCGCTCCGATTAAAACCATTTTGGACGGTGTCGTTACAACGATTACCTATATCCGCGGGTTCGGAAATACGATCATCATCGATCACGGCTCCGGATTTTATTCCGTTTACTCGCATATCGAAAACGTCAGCGTCTATGAAAACCAGTATATTTCGAAAGATACGGTCATCGCGAGCGTCGGTGATTCCGGAACGCTTTCCGGCTCGATGTTGCACTTTGAGATCTGGAAAAATCGCACCAAATTGGATCCCGAGAAATGGCTGGGAAATCGATGAATCATTTGTTTCATCTTGTCAATCAACAGGATAACCGGCGGTTGTTACTGAATACGATCCGCAACGGGCGGGTCGCCAACGCTTATCTTTTTCATGGGCCGGAAGGAAGCGGTCAGGAAGGATTCGCGCTGGAATATGCGGCGATGCTGAATTGTCACGCTCGTGAAGATCAACCCTGCGGGCAATGTCCATCCTGCCATAAAATGAGAACCCTCGAACACGGCAACATCCATCTCGTTTTTCCGATTCAGACCGGTCATATTACGAAAGACGATTCGCCATTTAAAAATTTTGGTCCCGATGACATGGAGGAAGTCCAAAGTTGCATCCTGAAAAAGGCAAAGAATCCTTATGAAAAGCTCTGCCCATTCGATGGGAAACACATACCGATCAATTTCATTCGCGAGATCAGAAAGAAAATTTATCTCACCGCTCCGGAACCCGGCTACAAAGTCGTGATTGTTTTTGACGCGGATTTAATGACCGAACCCGCGGCGAATGCCTTTCTGAAAATACTCGAAGAACCACCGGAAAAAACGTCGCTCATCCTGACGACTTCCAACATCGACGGACTGTTGCCGACCATTCGTTCGCGTTGTCAAACGCTTCATTTTCCAGCGCTTTCGACGACTGACCTCGGAAATCATCTTCGCGAGAACGGCATTCGCGAGGATCAGATCAGTCTGGTAATGCGTCTGTCCGGTGGCGATGTCCGTCAGGCGATTCAACTGAAAGAAGCAGACCTCGGTCGGCTCAGAGAGTTGACACTCGAAACGTTGAGAATGGTTGCTATATGGAAGATCGATAAAGTTTACGATCTGGTAAACCGGTTCGTGGCGCTGAGAAAAGAGAATCCGGATGAATTCGACCGGTTGATGTATTCGATTTCATTCTGGTTTCGCGATGCCGCAATCCTCAAAGCGGGCAAACCGGAATCCGACCTTGTTCACGCCGATATGCAAACCGAGCTGCGGAAATTCGTCGATTACTATACGGAATTGGATGCCTTCGGAGCCTATTCTGCCGTCGATAATTGTATTGATTTAACAAGCCGTAATGTCTATATTAATCTCGCTTTAGTAAACATGTTTTTTAAGATACACAATCGAATTCAGCCTGGAAAATCCCAATGAGCGAAACCGAAACCGATCTACTGACTAAAATCAAATTCAGCGGTTCGCGCCGAGAAATATATCGAAATCCGCAGGAATTGCCGATCGAACACGACACCTTAATGATTGTCGAAACCGAACGCGGAGAAGACATCGGGAAAGCCATTCCGTTTCCTGAAAAAAAACGATTGGCCGTCGATTGTCCAGCGCCGCCATGCGTTTTACGAAAAGCCACAGAGTCCGACATGATCGCCGACAAAGAGAATCGCGCCAAAGAAAAACAAGCATTTCAATTTTGCCAGCGTCGCATCAGCGACCTGAAATTGCCAATGAAACTGCTAGAGGTCGAGTACCGGTTTGACCGGAAAAAGATCATATTTTATTTTTCCGCCGAAGAGCGCATAGACTTCCGTGACCTTGTCAAGGTGCTCGCCGCCGAGTATAAAACCCGTATCGAGATGAAACAGACCAGCGATCGCGAGGAAGTCAAACGCCTGGGCGGTATCGGGATGTGCGGAAATCCCGTCTGCTGTAAATTGTTCATCGACGAATTCGAACCTATCAGCACGCAGTTCGTGAAAGAACAAAACCTGCCGATGAATCCGTCCAAAATCTCCGGCTGTTGCGGGAAACTCAAATGCTGTTACCGGTTCGAGCACGAAACTTATGCGGAAATTTTAAACAATTACCCGCCGTACGGAACCAGCGTAAAATGTGAGGAAAAATCCGGAACAGTCGAAAAGATCGATATTTTCCAAAAAACGGTCACACTAAAACTCGAAGACGATACCTATGAGGAATTCCCACTAACCGATTTCAATTCCAAAATCAAAATTGTCCAATAAATTTTAAAATTCAACCCCGATTCCGTATGGAAACTAACAACCGTTTTTACATCACAACGCCAATCTATTACGTCAACGATAAACCGCATATCGGTCATGCGTACACGACGATTCTTGCAGATGTTCTGGCTCGATTTCACCGGATGAAAGGCGACGAAACCTTTTTCCTGACAGGCGTTGATGAACACGGCCAAAAGGTTCAGCAGGCCGCTGAAAAAGCAGGAATCGATCCGCAGACGCATTGCGACAATATGGTCGTTCACTTTCAAAAGGCATGGGAACGGTTGGAAATCACAAACGATTATTTCATCCGGACGACTTTCGATTTTCATAAAACCGCTGTCCGAAAAGCGCTGACCGATCTGTATGAAAAAGGCGACATTTATTCGGCGGAATACGGCGGTCATTATTGCCTCGGTTGCGAGCGGTTTTATACGGAAAAAGAACTCGTTGACGGAAAGTGCCCGCAACACCTGAAAGAGCCGGATTTCGTCAAAGAGAAAAACTACTTTTTTCGCATGAGCGATTATCAGGAATGGCTCGTCGATTATATCCAGAAAAATCCCGGTTTTATCCAGCCGGAAAGTCGCAGAAACGAAGTGCTCGGATTTTTGCGAAATCAGTTGGACGATCTGTGCATTTCCCGTCCGAAATCACGCCTGAAATGGGGAATTGAATTACCGTTCGACGCAGACTACGTAACGTACGTATGGTTTGACGCGTTGCTGAATTATGTGACGGCTGTTGGGTACGGTCAGGATGAGGAAAAATTTCGCAAGTGGTGGCCGGCGGATTATCATCTGATCGGAAAGGACATTGTCACGACGCATTGCGTCTATTGGCCAACGATGCTGAAAGCGCTGAACCTGCCTTTGCCGAAGACGATATTTGCACACGGCTGGTGGATGGTCGCCGATACGAAAATGTCCAAATCACTGAAAAATATCGTCAAGCCTCTCGATCTGATCGATGCTTACGGAGTCGATCCGGTGCGGTATTTTCTGATGAGAGACATGGTTTTGGGGCAAGACGCAAATTTCAGTGAAGAGATGTTTGTCAAGCGTTACAACTCCGAACTTGCCAACGATTTCGGCAATCTCGCCAGTCGCGTTTCAACGCTGATTCAAAAGAACTTCGACAGTCTCATTCCGGCTCCCGATATACAAACTGACGATGAAAGGGAAATTATCAATAAGGCGACTCTCTTGCCGGGGCGTGTTCACAGTCTGATCGCCGAATTCCGTTTGAACGAGGCGCTCGACGAGATCATCGTTTTTATCCGCTCGCTCAATAAATACATGGAAGTTCGTCAGCCGTGGCAGTTGGTTAAAACGGACAAAGTTGCCGCCGGAACCGTACTTTATACAGCGGCGGAAGGGCTTCGCCTCACAGCGCTTTTACTTCAGCCGGTAATGCCGGGAAAAAGTCGTATCTTGTTGGACATTCTACCGACGGATACCAATCAACCTTCACAATTTGAATGGGGAATGCTAAAAGTTGGCGGTACGCTCGGAAAAATGCCGATCCTGTTTCCGAGGATCGATCCGAAAAAAGAATCCGAAAAGCCGCTTCAGAAGGAATTAGCAGTTCCGGAAGTTCCATTGATTACAATCGAAGATTTTTCGAAAGTTAAACTCGTGACGGCAAAAGTACTTACCGCCGTCAAGGTCGAAAATTCTGAAAAACTGTTGAAATTAACGATCGATACCGGAAACGGAAACCGGCAGATCGTCGCGGGAATCGCACAACATTATTCTCTGGAACAGATCGTCGGAAAAACGATCGTCGTCGTCTCGAATCTTCAGCCCGCGAAGATTTTCGGGATCGAGAGCAACGGAATGTTGCTCGCCGCCAGGAAAAGCGGGAAATTGACGCTCGTTACGGTTTCCGAGGAAATCGCTCCGGGTGCGACGATCGGATAAATTAAACAAAGTGAAACGATCATCATGTACATCGATACCCACGCTCATCTGACATATTCACCGCTCTACGAAGACGCCCTCGCCGTGATCGAACGCGCGAAATCCGCAGGCGTCAGTCCGATCATTTGCGTCGGAACCGATCTACAGTCGTCCCGACGCGCTATTGCGATGACGGAGCGATTCGATAATATTTATATCACAGTCGGAATTCATCCGCACGATGCGGAAAAACTCAGACATGGCTGGCAGAAAGAAGTGCTGGAACTTTGTCGTCATCCGAAAGTCGTCGCGTACGGTGAGATCGGACTGGATTACTACCGGAATTTCGGACCGAGAAATACACAGATGGCTCTTTTGGCGGAGCAGATCGAAATGGCTGAATCGTTGAATCTGCCGTTGATCTTGCATAACCGGCTGGCTGAGGACGACCTGGAACGTTGTTTGGCGCGTTGCGGTTATTTTCGCGGCGTCTTGCATTGCTTTTCTTCAAATGTCGTGTTTGCCCGGAAAGTACTTGCGATGGGTTTTCACATTTCCTTCACTGGAAACGCGACCTATGGAACTCCAAGGATTGAAGAGGTCATCAGAACCGTCCCGCTGGATCGATTGATGCTGGAAACCGATTCGCCTTATCTGCCGCCGGAAGGCAAACGCGGAGAAGTCAACGAACCGGCGAACATTCCGCTCATCGCCGAAAAAATCGCCGCTATCAAGATGATTTCCGTAACAGAAATCGAGAATCAGACGACCGACACCGCATGTCGGTTTTTCAATCTTCCGCAATGACTGGTTTTCCGAAGAAAAGACTCGGCCAAAATTTCCTCATCGATCCCAATATTTTACGGAAAATCGTCGCAGTAATTTCTCCCAAGCCGGAAGACATTATCGTTGAAATCGGGCCGGGAAGAGGCGCACTGACCGATTTGCTGGTTCAATCGGGTAGCGAAATTCACGCGATTGAAATCGACAAAGATCTGATCCCGGAATTACAGATGAAATTCGGCCGTTTCCCGAATTTCCATCTCTGGAATGCCGACGCACTGAAGTTCGATCTTTCCACATTATCCAAGCCGAACAGCCGACTGCGTATCGTCGGAAATATCCCGTACAATATCACGAGTCCGCTGGTTTTTAAAATATTTGAAAACGTCGAAAAGGTTCAAGACGTGACTTTTTTGGTTCAGCGGGAAATCGCCCGGCGGATAACGTCTCTACCAAATTCAAAGGATTACGGAATTCTGGGCGTTTTATCCAACTATTTTACTATTCCAAAACTCGAATTCATTGTCTCGCCGCACGTATTTCGTCCCGCACCGAAAGTATTTTCCGCTGTTATCACATTGACGATCCGGCAAATTGACTCCGATCAGGAATTTCAGAGATATTTGATCAAAACGGTGAAAACGGCTTTCAATCAACGCCGGAAAATTTTGTCGAATGCACTTAGTGTTATGTTAAAGGAGCGAGGAACGGACGATTGTCCGATCGATCTGAACCGTCGGGCAGAAATGCTGACTGTTGATGAATTCACGGAATTATCTCAATGGTTTATGCGAAGAGAATACAAACCATTTTCCTTGTAAAAAACGCATCCCGGAAATAACTTTATGCGCTTCTTGGAATGAAAATATGGGCCCCTAGCTCAATGGTTAGAGCACCAGACTCATAATCTGTCGGTTCCGGGTTCGAATCCCGGGGGGCCCACGAACCCAGTCTTCGATCGATTCGCCAGATCGCACAATCGGCGTATATTTCCATATATCCTACAAAAATATCAGTGTTTGTCTGATTTACAACTGAACAATATCCTCTTAACTTGATTTTGTGAAGTTGATGAAAACGACAATTCGGTTGCAACGGTCTGGTAATTTATGAGCCTTAAAATCTTCATTGCCGACGATTCGCAAATCCTGAGAACTCATCTGGCTACGGCGCTCGGTGAAATTCCCGACGTTGAGATCATTGGAGAAGCCGAGACGACGAATGATGCAATTGAAAGAATCAACGCATCCGCTCCGGATGTGATGGTCATCGACATCCGGATGCCCGGCGAAGGCGGAATTCACGTCTTGAAAACCATTAAAAAATCCATGCCTGAAATCATCGCTGTGATTTTTACCGATTATCCTTATCCGCAATATCGGACGAAGTGCGCGGAAGAAGGCGCCGACTACTTTTTTGATAAGGCAACGGAATCCGAAGAACTCATCGAACTCATCAAACAGTTGAAAAGCAAAGGTCAACACGATTCGGAACCGGACTGAGGTTTCGGATGGAGGTCATCGAATGATTGTCAATGCATCGCAATTGTTTTCCTTCCTGAAGCGAATCCAATCCGAACGATTGGGCGGATTCGATGAAGTGATCTTACCGGAAAGAAC
>JBAZPZ010000049.1:0-14749 GCA_041645495.1 Fidelibacterota bacterium
AGATTGAACGACATGAAAATCGTTCTCGTAGTTTTATCGGTTTTCGTGCTCGTCGTCGCCGGTTTTTCCGAAGCGATCCCGATCACCGTGCAGGTGCGAACCGATACGACAATCGCTACGATCGGCGACCGGATTCAGATGACGGTTCGTCTATCGTATCCGGAAGGAACGCGGTTTCAATTTCCGTTCATCGAAAAAACACTGGGCGAGACGGAAGTCGTCGGAAACCGTTTCTCGGAACCGGAGAAAATTGCTGGCGGTTTGACGCAGACGTGGACGCTGGAACTGGCGGTTTTCGACACCGGGATCGTGACGATCCCGCCGCTTGAGATTCGCGCACAGTCACCGTCGGACACAACCGCCGTCATGACGTTTACGACCGATCCGCAGAAAATTCGCGTCATTTCCGTATTACCAGCCGGAGAAACCAACCTGAAAGACATCAAACCGCCGTTTCCGATCCGCCGGGCTCTACCGCTGAAATTGCTCGTTTTTCTGATCATTCTGGCGGGGTTGGGTTATGGCGCTTGGCGGTATTACCAAAAGTGGAAGCGAGAGCATCCACAGGTGGCGCTCGACGAACGGTTTCTCGAAGCGCCGCATGTCGCGGCTTTCCGGAAATTGGAGCAACTGAAAGAAAAATCTTTTACGACTGTCGAAAAACAGACGCTGTACTATTTCGAGATTTCGCAAATCATCCGTGAATATATCGAACGAAGATACTTTATTCGGGCGTTGGAATTGACAACGACCGAGATTATCATCGCGCTATGCGAAACGGACTCCGACGAAGCAACGCGAGCGGAAGTCAATGCATTGTTTCAGGAATTGGACGTCATCAAATTCGCTCGCCAAATTCCGGCTGCCGATCGGATTCCGTCGGTTTGGAACAGCGCATGGAAATTTGTCGATAAAACGAAACGTGAGTACTTTCTAACAGGAGGAACGAGTGATTGAAGTTAAAAATCTGGTGAAACACTATGGGAGCGTCCGCGCGGTGGACGACATCTCGTTTACCGTCGAAAAAGGCGAAATATTGGGTTTTCTCGGACCCAACGCCGCCGGTAAAACGACGACCATGCGAATCATCACGGGTTTTATGCCTGCCTCATCCGGAACGGTCAAAGTCGCCGGTTTCGATGTGTTCGATCAGGGACTTGAAGTCAAAAAACGGATCGGTTATCTGCCGGAGAATCCGCCGCTCTATTCCGATATGCGCGTTGTGGACTATCTGCGGTTTGTCGCCGCGATCAAAGGCGTTGACAAGAAAACGATCGACGTCGAAGTTCATCGCGTCGCCGAACGGATGTCCATTACCGACGCTCTGGAAAAACATATCTCCAAACTTTCCAAAGGATACAAACAGCGCGTCGGATTTGCGCAGGCGCTGTTGAACAACCCGCCGCTGTTGGTTCTCGACGAACCAACCATCGGTTTAGACCCGAAGCAGATCATCGAAGTACGCGAGTTGATCAAAAGTCTCGCTCACGAACATACGGTCATTCTTTCTACGCACATTCTTCCGGAAGTCAGCATGACGTGCAACCGCGTCGTCATCATCAACGAAGGAAAGGTTGTCGCGATGGACACGCCGGACAATCTGACTGCGCGGCTCAAAGGCAGTGAATCGATTTTGCTGGAAATCGAAGGCGCGATTCAGGACGTTCAGAACGAACTCGAAAGAACGCCGAATGTCCTATCTGTCGCCGTTCAGCCGCTCGCGATTCCGGATACGGCTCAATATGTTGTCGAATCGACCGTCGGTTTCGATGTTCGGAAAGAATTGGCGGCTCGCATCGTGAAAAACGGTTGGGGACTTTTGGAAATGAAGACGTCCGGGCTGAGTCTGGAAGAAATCTTCCTCCGACTGACGACTAAAGAAGAAGAGGTGAACTAAAATGGGAAACATGTTTACGATTTTCAAACGGGATGTCCGGTCTTATTTTTCTTCGCCGATCGCTTATGTGGTTATCGGGCTCTTTCTCGCCGTCACCGGCATATTTTTCTATCTGATGCTGACCAGTTTCCTTCAATACAGCTACGCGGCGATGATGCAACGCCAGAACGTTCCGCTGAACGTCAACCTGATGATGATCCGGCCGTTCCTGTTGAACACATGCGTCATCATCCTGTTCATGATTCCGATGATCACCATGCGATCGTTCTCTGAGGACAAAAAAAGCGGAACGATGGAACTTCTGCTGACCTCGCCGTTGACAAACTGGCAAATTATTCTCGGCAAATTCTTCGCGACTTATTTTCTGTTCGTCGTGATGACGCTGGTGACGTTCCTATTCATGATTTTCCTCTTTATCTGGGGAAAACCGCAGTTGATGCCGGTTCTTATCGGTTATCTCGGTTTGCTGCTGATGGGCGCCGCATTGGTCGCGCTCGGAAATTTCATCTCGTCGTTGACGGAAAACCAGATCGTGGCGGCAGTCGGAACATTTGCGGGCACGATGTTTCTCTGGGTCATCGGATTTGCCGCCGATTTCGCCGGGAAGATATTCGGTCCCTTTTTCGGGTACATTTCCATCGTTCAGCATTTTGAAGACTTTTCCAAAGGCGTGTTCGATACAAGCCATCTCGTATTTTATCTGTCGCTGACCTTTCTGATGCTGTTCTGCACATACCAATCCGTCGAATCTTCTAAGTGGAGAGGTTAATGATGAAAATCGACAATCTAAAACTCAATAAATGGATTTTAACCGCCGGAATCGCGCTTCTGCTCTTCGGATTGATTCTCTTTTCCATCGTCAATGTTTGGAACTGGAAATCGCTGACGCTGATCGGTATCGGACTGGCGGGAAGCGTCTATGCGTTGATCCGGCTGGATGTGCGGAAATTTTTCAAAGACCGCCGGTTGATTTACAGTGGTAACATGGCGTTCGTCATTATCGTCACGATCGCGATTTTGATTCTCGTGAATTTCTTCCTCGTCCGTCATACCTGGCGCGTCGATTCCACGACGACGGGAACGTTCAGCCTGTCCGATCAGACCATCAAAGTGCTGAAAGGCTTGAATAGAGAAATCGAAATTTACGCCTTCGCGAAAGACCTGAATAAAAATTCCGTGGAAGACCGGTTGAAGGAATATTCCCATTACACCAAACGGCTGAAGTGGGAAGTTGTCGATCCGGACGAAAAGCCGACGATCGCGAAAAAATACAAGGTGAAAGATTACGGTTATCTTGTCATTCTTTGTGAAGGCAAGGAAGAGCAGATTCCCAGCGCTTCCGAAGAATCGATCACTAACGCCATTATCAAAGTCACCCGCGAAGGCAACAAGAAAATCGCGTTCGTCACCGGACACGGCGAATGTGACATCAATTCGTCGGAGCGCGACGGTTTTGCCAAAGCGAAAGAGGCAATTACCGAACAGAATTACGATGTTTCCGAGATTCAGTTGGCGGGCGCCGACTCGATCCCGGCGGACGTTTCCGTTCTCATCGTCGCCGGTCCGAAAAAAGACTTTTTCGATTCGGAACTCGCCCTGCTGACCAAACATATCAACAATGGCGGCGGCGCGCTGTTTCTCCTCGATCCGCGACCTTCCACCGGCCTGATCGATTATATGAAAAATTGGTATGTCGAAGTCGGTGACAATCTGCTGATCGATATCAGCGGGATCGGACGGCTCTTTGGCGCCGGCCCGGAAATTCCGCTGGTCTCCAATTACACGAGCCATCCAATCGTGAAGGAAATGAAAGGAATCATGTCCTTCTTCCCGATGGTGCGGTCGATCAATGCGATGAACACGGAAGGCGCGACCGGCATTTCCGTTGAAGAAATTGCATTGACAGGCGCGAACAGCTACGGCGTTTCCAACGTCGATCAGGTTCTCAAAAGCGGACGAGTCGATATTAAATCGGCAAGCGTGAAAGGCTCGATTCCGGTGATTTGCGCGACAACGGTCGAACTCAAAACGCCGGGAACGAACGGCCAGACCAAAGCGCGCATCGTAACGGTCGGCGACTCGGATTTTGCCTCGAATGCTTATTTCCCGAGTCAGGGCAATGGTGACCTGTTCATGAACATTGTCAGCTGGCTGTTATCCGACGAAGACCTCATTTCGATCCGACCGAAAGCGCCGGATATTCGCCTCGTCGAGATGAGTCCCGCTCAGACGAAAACCGTTTTTTGGCTGACAGTCATCATTTTACCGGCAATCGCGTTCGGAATCGGGATCATGGTTTTTATCAGGAGGAAATAACCGTGAAATGGAAGAATCTGGCTGGTTTGACTGGTATTTTCGTTCTGCTATTCGTACTGATTTATTTTATTGAAATCAAGGGCGGCGAGAAGCGCGAATCGAAGAAACGAAGCGACACTCTTCTGTTTTCGGTTTCCAAAGATGACGTCGTACGTCTGGAAATTCGATCGGAATCGGATACGATCGTCTGCGAGAAAACGGATAATGTCTGGTCAATCGTCAAACCGATCAGTGCAGGTTGTGATACAACGGTTCTCTCAGTGAATCTCACCTCGATTCTGGAATCTACAATCGACCGGAAAATTCTGGACACTCTGACGGCGCTGGAACCGTTCGGATTGGACTCGCCGCGCGCCGAAGTGACCTTGACAGGAAAAGGCGCCGCTCCACAGCAACTGCTAATCGGCGACGAGAATCCAACCGGTACTTCGGTTTATGTCAAATATCCCGACAAGCCGGATATTTTCACCACCAACAAGTCTCTGATGACCTTTGTTCAGAAAAAATCGTTCGATTTTCGTGATAAAAAAATCATGCACATTGTCGCCGCGGATGTTCGCCGGATCGAAATCATCTCAAAAACCAAAGGCAAAACAACGCTGGAAAAAACCGGCGATGTCTGGAATATTGTCTCGCCGGTCACTGTCCGGGCTGACAACAATGAAGTTCAGTCGCTTTTGAACAGACTTCAAAATACCAAAGCGAAGTCGTTTGAGAACGAAAAGCCGATCAATCTGGCGAAATATGGTCTGTCGTTACCATCGCTGACAATCCATTTGTTCGGCGGCGGATCGCCGGCTCAATCTACTTTTTCTCTCGGCGCGAAGAATCCGGCAGACGAATCTGGCGCGTCCTTTGCGAAAGAAAGATTCCGTGATCCGGTTTTTACTGTCGAGAATTGGTTGACAGATAATCTGCATAAAAGTTCATTCGATCTGCAGGATAAAAATATCGTCCCGAATGTTCGGGATCGAAGGAAAATTGACAAGGTCATCTGGAAATTTGACGACAAATCCTATGTTTGTGAGAAATCGGATTCGGTTAACTGGAAACTCGTTTCTCTGGGTAATGCCGAAGCAGATGAAAAGCTAATGGAGCGGTGGCTGAATGGAATCGCCGAACTGACTGCCGACGAACTCGTTAGTTATTCACCCGGATTGCTCGATCCATATGGGCTCGACCAGCCGCAGGTGATCGTTTCGCTTTTTGAACGCGGAAATGAGATCGGAACGATACTGATCGGGTGGAAAGTCGGTGAAAGCTATTTCATCAAGTCGGCGGATAAACCATTCGTTTATAAAATCTCCAGATCAAAAGTAATCGCCATCAGAAAAACGGCCGAGGAACTGACGCGAAAAAACTCCTGATTCCGGAATAGATGTTTATTTAATGTTCTGGGAAGAAGTATTAAAAATTCCCGGAAATGGCTGGCAAATATACTTATCGGGTTTTGGTTTGTTTAGTTATTCGAGAATTCTCTTTTGGGTCTCGGTTTGGGCGGACGAGCCTCGTCGATGCGCAGTGTGCGACCGTCGAATTCCTGTCCGTTTAATCCCTCTTTGGCCTTTTCGGCTTCTTCGGGTGTGCCCATTTCGACAAATCCGAAGCCTTTGCCTTCGATAATATTTACATTTTTAACTTCACCATATTTGGCGAAAATTGCTTCCAACGATTCGTTGGTCACGGAATACTTCAGATTTCCTACATAAAGTTTGCTACCTTGCATTCTAATCTCCTTTTTCGGTTCTCATTGCGCCATAATGTTTCTTTTTGGGAGGTAAAAGCAAAATAGCAACTCACACCCCTTGCAATACAACATTACTTAACACATGAGAGAATCCTTCAAGCGTTTTCGCTTAAGGATGTTGTTGAGTGTTTATAGTATATGTCCGTAATATTTCGCCAGCCATTTCAAAGAACGGCTTATATTAAAATAAAATATTTTCGTTTCCAATAGATATTTCGTCGGACTCCCGTCGAAGCGTCTCCGAATTCGCAATTATATATTCATTACAACCTGCCAAAATTGTATTTATTTATAAAGATTTTTGAAAAATTCGGTAGCGTTTATAGATCACACCTCCGACGCGTTCCATTTCCGAACGAACCTGAATGTTGCCTTCCAGTTCATGGTTCGTGTCGAGATATTCGAAACCGGCGTCATGAGCCGAGCGCACCGTGGCGGCTCCCATCAGCGCGTCGAGGCCCTTGCCTCGGAATTCCGGTTTCACGGCTCCGAGCATCAAGTCCAGCTGGCGGCTGGTTTTTCGCGAATGCAAAATATGAAAAAGTCCGAATGGAAAAAGACGACCGTTGGCTCGCCGGAGTCCTGCGTTCATATTCGGAATACCGATAATAAAGGCGACAAGTTGTTTCTGAAACGTCACCAATTTGACGAACCGCGGGTCGATAATCGGCAGAAATCGCTTGGTGAGCGTCAGCATTTCCTGTTCGCTGAGGATGACGTAACCCGGCAGATGCTGGTAAGTTTCGTTCATCAACCGGAAAACCGGAATGATGAACGGCCGCAACTCCTTTTTCCGGGTAAACTCCACGACCTGAAAATCCGTTCGTCTGGAAATCCGGTCGGTAACTTTTCGGTAAAACTCCAGCGGTTTTTCCGGTGTTTGAATTTTATAGACCACATAATCAACTTCTTTCACGTAATCCAGTTCGTTCAGAAAGCGGACGACGTACTCAAAGTTGTAAAAAGCCTCCGTCGAGGGTTCGTTCTCGAATCCTTCGATAAGAAATCCCTTCGGATCCTGATTGGAAAATCCTTTCGGACCGATGAGTTTCGCCATGCCGCGATCTTTTGCCCAATTCCCGACAAAATCCAGCAGGGCTTTCGCGATTTCGATGTTCTCTTCACATTCCAGATAGCTGAAGCGCGCAGTCTTTTCTCCGGTCGATTCGTTGTACCGGCGGTGAACGATCCCGGCGATTCGCCCGATCGGTCGATTGTTTTGCCACGCGAGCGCTAAAACGGTATCGTTTTCAGAAAAAGCGGGATTGGTTGCTATGTCGAAAGACCGAAATTCATCGTGTAGAATCGGCGGCACCCATTTCTCATGCCCGCGGTGAATCGCCCACGGCAACTTCACAAAAGTCGTCAGATCGTTCCGGCTTTTCACAATTTTGATTTCTACGTTCATTTTTCTCCGAAAGGTGAGGGTGAAAATCAAATGTCAACTTCTATGTGTAAATTACCAATATTCGCTCCATGTCCCAACCATTTTTATCTTTCAAATAACCTGAAGGAAGCGGAATTCCGGTATGGAAATCATCTTGATTGTTCATGAATTATCTTCTATATTTCCTCGTCATGTTGGGAATAACCAGTATCGTCGGACCGCTTCACTCGGGAAAGACTGCTCGTGTCATCCGGCTTTCAATCGAGGCGCTCAATTCCGGGAAAACAGTTACGTGTCTTCTACCGTCGGTGCATCATATCCGATTTTTCAAAGATCAAATTCTGGCAGAAGTTCGGCGAACATTGCCGGGACAATTATTTATCGGGACGTTCGTTTCGCTCGCCGACCGGATTTTAGATGAGACCGGTTTTGTCTATCGACAGATCGGCAATGCCGAAGATTGGTTGAATCTCCGCACGGAACTGAGCCTTACATCCGGTTCTGATTGTCATGCGGGAACGGTTGCGCTTTTACAAAAAACGTTTTCCGAGATCAGGAACGCGGGATTGACAAACGAAGAACTCAGGTCGCTGATTCGATCACTGAATGAGCCATCGCTGACCGAGTGGATGGATTTGTACGAAAAAATCCGTCGGAGAACCCGAAACAGCCTAAGATTGAGTTCCGACGAGCAAATTTTATGCGCGTGGGAAATGCTGAACGACCGTACCGGCGTTCCGAATGGCGATCTGTTCCTGATCGACGGATTTTATGAGTTCACGCCTATTCAGAAGAAAATGGTAAATCGGCTGGCGGATCGATTTTCTCAGACGTTCATCACGTTTCCATCTGACAACGAACGCGCGGTTTATGGCTACGTTCGGAATCAAACTGGTCTGTTTCCGGGCAGTAATACGATCGAAACACAGAGAGAGGCGGTCGTATCTCCGATTTTGGAATCCATCCGAACGGGATCGTTTTTCGATGGCGTCGGCGCGACAACTCTCGGGAAACCGGTGAGTTGGGTGAACGACTGGAAAGACAACGATCTGAAGGTCGTTCAATGTCCCACGCGCTGGCGGGAAGTCGAAACCGCCGCCCGGACGGTCAAACGCTGGATTTGCGACGGTATGAGAAGCGAAAAGATCGGCGTCGTATTTCGTGGTTCGTACGATTATTCCGGATTGATTACGCTCATTTTTCCACGGTTTGGAATACCGGTGAAAAGCGCGGATCGGCGCGTAATTCAGACCAGCCCGGCGGAATTACTTTTGAGGATCGCCACGGTAAACGAAAAGCGGTTTATCCGGTCCGAAGTGCTGGACATTTTTCGGCATGAGGCCGTTCAGAATCGCTACGGGAAAGAGGCGATCAACGATCTGGAGCGACTGACAGCAGAACTGGGCGTTCCGTTTGGCAAGCATGAGTGGCTTGCGCAATACAAAAACCGGCTGGAATTTGTCCGGTGGCGGGCGACGATCAAAGCCGAATCCGATGAGTTCGATCGCGTTTCGCAAGACGATCTCGCTGAAAAAATGGAATCCCGCCAGTCCGTTCTCGAACGTTTTTTAGAAGATATTTCCGTCCCATCATCGGCGATGTGGTCGGAGTTCAGTGAGTCGTTCGGAAAAATGCTTCGGGAATTTTTTCCGGAGTCTGGAAACAAACCGATAGCCGATTGGGTCAAACAGATTTCTGCATTGCTTGGTTTGATGGGCAAAATCGCCGGTGGAGACAACAAAATAACTCTCGTCGATTATTCTCAGGCGATGCGCAGGTTTTTTGAGTCAGAACCGGCGGTCGCTTCCGGCGATGAAAATCAGACCGGACTTTATTATTCGAGCGTTATGGATGCGCGCGGAAAGAATTTCGATGGATTGATCGTTCTGGGAATGACCGACGGCGAGTTTCCGCAGGTGCGCCACGAAAATCCAATGCTGACCAACGAAACCCGCAGAAAACTGAATTCAGTCGCTGGCGGAATCATTTTACCGGAAATGTTGCTCAATATCGACGAGGAAAAATGGCTGTTTTTCCTTACAATTTCGACTGCCGCGGAGAAATTGCTCCTCACGTTTCCGTTGTCCGGTTTCGGCGGGAAACAACTTCCTGCGTCTCCGTTTTTATCTGACCTGCTGTTAGTGCTTCCTGAAGAGTGCAGACGGTTTGAGACGATTCCGGCGAATAAGGTTCTGCCAAAACCGGATGAGTTTGCTTCGGTTGACGATGTCAAAGCGGCGATGTTTTCACCGGATTTTCCGGAAAACGATCGGTTCACGCTGGCCGGAAAAATTGGAAAATCAGACAATATTCGACTGATCGGTGAAATGATGACCATCGAGAAAAATCGGCAGGAACACATACAGAACGAGTGGAGCGGTCATCTGGCGAATTATGCGCCGTTTTGGGACTTGATTCACGATCAATTTTCCGTCACGCGGATTCAGGAATTCGCCCGCTGTCCGTTCTATTTTTTATGCAAAAATGTCTGGAAAATCTTCTCGCCGGAAGAACCGTCGATGGATGTGACGCCGCTGGTTGACGGACATCTCATTCACTCTGCGCTGGAATTGCTCCTGCGGACTTATTTGAACGGGACGAAAAGCTATGCTGAGTTTCTCGAATCGGATTCTGAAAAATTGATCGAGGAAATCATTTTGCGGATCGACCGTACTTATCGACCGAAATTCCGGTTTTTGACGGATATCGTCTGGCGGAACCAAATGGAGACGTTGAAAAGCGGTTTGCGGGCGTTTGTACGCTCGGAACTGCAGTTTTCGGAGACGAACTATCGTCCGGTGGAACTGGAAAAGACGTTTGACCTGAAAGATACGGCCTTTTCCGTCGAATCGAATGGTTGTCGGAAAGATGTCGCATTTTCCGGGAAGATCGATCGGATCGACGTCAATCGGGAACGGAATTCGCTGGAGGTCGTCGAGTACAAACGGACCACCGCGTCTGCTTTTTCGATGAAAGATGGCGTCGAAAAAGGCGTCTATTTCCAGCTGGCGCTCTATTTAATCGCGGCACGCCAAATGCTGAATATGGAATCCGTAACCGGCGCCTACACGTATGTTTTTCGGGATGGAAAACGGTTCAAGCCGACGCTAACGGAAAAGATGTCGCAACGTTCTTCCGTCATCAAATCTGATGAATTAGAATCTCTCCTCGAACAGACTCTCGTGAAAATTAACGTTTTGTTGAATCAAATATTTCAGGGGAATTTCGATCTTTTACCGTCCGATGTGAAGCGGTGCAAGGTCGGCGTCTGCGAATACTTCGACCTCTGCCGGATTCGGAAAACGGTATCGGTCGAAGAGTAAACGACGTTTATTGTTTTTTTAAATGAAGAGCGAATAAAGGAGCCATACGAGCAAGGCGCCGGAAGTCGTGCAGGCGAGATTGACGACGTCGTTATCGATCCAACGGTTGCCTGAAACGAGAAGCGTTTCGTATTTACGGCAGTGGACGGTTTTTTCCGTCGTTTTTTGGCAATGCGGACATCTGTACTGCGCCTGAACGGTTGCGCCGAGAATGGAGTCGATGAAGGCGCCGAGAATTCCGCTGATCGTGATGATGAGGAAAGCGGCGCTGACCGATTCATTGAGTGGAAAAATACCGCTCAATGTCAATATGCCTGCGCCTGCGAAGAACCCGGAAGTTCCGAGCGCCGTAATGCCGCCGGAAGTTCCCGGTTGGACTTTCGAAAAGTTCAAAATGTGGCGCGGCAGTTTTTTTGAAAAGATACCGATCTCGGTTCCCCATGTATCGGCGGTTGCCGCCGCAAGCGAGCCGAGAAACATAAGGTAAAAAAGGTTTTGCGACGTGAAGAAATAGAGCACTGCCATGACGAGCGAAACGCCACCATTCGCGTAAACCTGCATGATGTCGCGGTTGCTCCCTTTTTCGACCATGCCTTTGAGAAGCGTTTTTTTGATTTTACCGATCTTTGACAAAATAGAGGATAACACGAAGAACGTCGCCATTGGGATCACCCAGTTGATTCCGCCGATGGAAAAAACGATGGAGCCCAGCAACATTGCGCCCGCGGCTCCGCCCAGCGTCAGAGCTTTGAGCTTCAGGGCGGCGTAGGCCAGGAAGAACGAGAAAAAAATCCAGCCGAGAACCATAAACTGACCGGTCAATGTGTGCTTTTGCATGATGTCCAGGAGCAATGCGCTGAAAAGCGGCAACGTCAGGTTATCGGAACCGGCGAACGAAATGGCTTCGGAAAGCGTTGCGACGATCCCAACGGTCGCGCCGATCAAAATCAGGTTGAGCGTTCCCGGAACCGGCTCGCCGGCGATCGCTCTGGCAACCGAAAGGACGATTGTTGATATGAGAAACGTGCTGATGAAAACGGTAACCGAGCCTTTGACGGATTTTTTATCTTGCCAGAGGCGAAACTCGGTGGATTTTTTACCGCTTGTTCCAATGATCGACGCCAGCGGATCGGAAATTGTCATGATCAACATGCTGACGATCAAGATAATCGGGTCAGATTTCCAGTACAGGAGAATCAGGACGAGAAACGAAACCGGAAAAAAAACCGTTCCCCATGAAATGCGCGCCGTCGTGTGCATTCCCTTCATTTCGCCCCGTTTCAGCGCCACCGCGTTCAAAACGATAAAAATGAGCGCCAGAACGGCGGGCGGAGTCTGGGACAGAAATAAAACGGGACTCAAAATAACCATTAGCCCGACGCCAATATGGACGATCTGTCGAGTGTGTTCGCCTGAGACCCGGAATCGCTTCCGAATGACTTCGCTAAGCGCAACAAAACTCAGGATCACGACCAGAAACAGACAGAAAGTGATCCCGAATAGTCGGGAACTGAAAGGTTGATATAACGGCACTTTATCCTCATATTTTAAGTCGGGCTATTTTATCGAAATTTGTAAGTTTTTCCAAGATGTTTGAAGGTATCCGGAATGAATGAAAAGGGAATCGAAACGAATCATAGTGATTATCAGAAAGCGGCATTGGCGATCGATGAATCGCTGATCGTGTGTGCCGCCGCCGGAACGGGAAAAACCACCGTGCTGGTCAATCGCTATCTGGAAATTCTTCATAATCGCGCGGCGGGAATCGACCGGATCGCGGCGATCACTTTTACCGAAAAAGCCGCCAACGAGATGAAGGAACGTATTCGAACCGAGTTGTCCAAACCGGAATTTGTCTGCACGCAGGAACTTCGAAGCAATTTGATCGATCAGGTCAATCTCGCGCCGATTTCCACCGTCCACGCTTTCTGCGGAAGAATGCTTCGCGATAATGTTTTCCTGCTGGGACTCGATCCGCTGTTTACGATCTCAGACGAGACCGAAGAAAAGATACAACGCGCCGATTTTACGGAGAGATTCTTGAACGACAGTCTGAAGTCTGATCGTTCTCAAATTCCCGCCTTGCTGGAAGTCATGGAACTGTCTCAGATCGACGTTCTGCTGAATGCGGTTTGGAACAAGCGCGCGGAATGCGCCGGACTGATGGAGCACATTCGTACAACTTCTGACGACGCACTCATGCAGGAAATGGAAATTCTTTACCAAAAGATCACGCATCAGATACTTTCGGAATTTTTCGATGACCCGGAGAACAAAAAAGCCATTGCTCAATTGCGAGCGCTCTCCCGCCCAAAGAACAGCGACAAACTTCAGGATTGTCTCGATTTGATTTTCAAGATGGAGTCGGAATGGGCAACCGACAAAGTGTCAATCGATTCTCTGAAACAGGACTTGAAAGCGGCATTCGACGGACGGACCAAGGGCAATGAAAAAAATTGGTCGGGCGATCTCGAAACAGTTCGGAGTTTGCGGTCGCAGTTGGGCGAGCGCTGGAAAGCCATCGAAAAAAACCTGTTCGACTTAGTCGAGGAAACAGAGCGAGCGCACATCCGCCTGTTGAAAAATTTCGTTATGCTTGCCAACCTTTATATTGCCTCCTATCGACAAACTATGTTCGTGTCCGGGCGGATCGACTTTGGAAGCCTGGAGACGGAGGCGGTTCGTCTGCTCTCCGGAAAAAGCGAACAAATCCGACGGTACATTTCGCGATTCAGCCATTTGCTGGTCGATGAATTTCAGGACATCAACCCCATTCAGCACCGCATCATCGAACTGATCTGCGAATTGAATCCGAAGATCGTCACTTTTTTTGTCGGCGACGAAAAACAGTCGATCTACCGGTTTCGCGGGTCGGAGGTGGAAATTTTCAACCGTCTGAAAAACGAACAAACGCCGCTGAGACTCGACCTCAATTTCCGAAGCGTTCCCGGGCTGATGGCATTTTTCAACGACTTTTTTCCGTTCGTTCTGGGAAAAGACCGGCCGAAGGAAACCTTTGAGGCGAATTATCCTGTTCCGATCGATCCGTATTTTACTGAACGCGCCGATTTGATTCCCGTTGAATTTCTGATCGTCAAAGATGACGAAGCCTCGGGAAACGAGGAAGAAACGGAAGACGCGATTGTCTCCGCCGACGCATTTACATCTGAACTTTCGGAAGCAACGTTCGTCGCGGGAAAAATCCGCGAGTTAATCGGCAAACCGGTAGTGAAAATCAAAGCGGAGCCACGGCGCGATGCGAAATTCGGCGATATGGTCGTTTTATTGCGTTCCCGAACGCACCAATTAGAAATCGAATCCATGTTTCGGAAATTTGGAATCCCGTTCTACGTCGCCAGCGGAATCGGATTTTACGACCGCCGGGAAGTGCAGGACATCGTCAATTTCCTTAAAGTTATGCTGAATTATTACGATGAAGTCGCGCTGATCGCCATCCTGCGGTCACCGATGTTTGGCGTCAGCGATTTCACGCTGACGAAACTCAATTCCGAATCGGGATTGTTTGAAGGAATCCGGCAGTATTTTTCGGGAACGTTGTCCAAACCGGTTCATCTGGAATCGGAAGAAAAAGCCCTTTTGGACAGGTTTTTTTCCGTCTATTCCGATCTTCAGAAAAGCCTTTCCGGCATGACGACGGCGGAAATCCTGACGAAGATCATTTCGGTGACCGATTATCTGACAATCGTTGGTTCGTTGGCCGATGGCGATCAGGCGGTCGCCAATGTTCAAAAACTCTGCGGATTAGCTTTGGAGTGGAGCGATGCGGGTAACATCTCACCAATCGATTTTATCCGGAGAATCGGTATTTATCGGTCGATTGAAGTGCGCGAGGGAGAAGCGAATTTGTCGTCGGAAACCGGAGACGCCGTGACGATCATGACGGTTCATGCGTCGAAAGGTCTGGATTTTCCGATCGTCTTCGTGCCGTTTCTCTCGTCCAAATTCAATGTCAACAAAGACCGGTTGGTTTTTCATCCGGGCGAAGGCTTGGCGCTGAGTTTGAAAACGCCGTTTGACGAGGGCCAGTCGTTTTTGTACAAATATCTCAAAAACCGCGA
>JBAZPZ010000050.1:0-14258 GCA_041645495.1 Fidelibacterota bacterium
CCCACCTCGGCGAATTCGAACACCTGATCTCCAAATGCAAAGTCATTCTTGAAAAAACCAAGGACGGAGAGACCATCACGCTCACCCTTCATGTTTCCGGCAAAGACATGATCGCCACCGAATGCACGAACGACATGGTGAAGTCGATCGATTCCGCCGTCGAAAAAATGGGTCGGCAGTTACGTAAGTTCAAAGATAAGAGGATTTCTCATTGATGGAAAACCATTTGACAGTCGAACAGATTTTCAAAGATAATCGCAAGAAACTGCGACTTAGCCGGATCAATGACGGCGTCGGTCAGGAGCGGTTGGTCAAATCATCGAAAATGAATCGACCGGGACTCGAACTCTCCGGTTTCTGGAATTATTTTGACAAAAGCCGCATCCAGCTTTTCGGGATGAAGGAGAAGAAATATCTCGACACCGTTTCCGAAGAAGGACGCATCACTATTTTCCGGAAAATATTCTCGTCGGAAATTCCGGCCGCTATTTTTGCGCACGGCACCAAGCCGTTCCCCGAAGCGATTTCCTTCGCCAATACGAACAATATCTCGCTAATGTCCACGCCGCTGACAACCAGCCACATCATTTCGCAGATGATGGATTATTTAGACTGGCATCTGGCGCCGTCAACGGTCGTTCACGGCTCACTGGTCGATGTTTATGGCGTCGGCATTTTGTTGACGGGACGAAGCGGGATCGGAAAAAGCGAAATTGCACTCGATCTCGTCGAGCGAGGCCAGCGGCTCGTCGCTGACGATCTTGTCAAGATCATCCGCCGCGCCGACAACGTCATCATCGGAACGGGAATGGAAAACAACGAGCATCTGCTCGAAATCCGCGGGTTGGGAATCGTTGATGTGAAGAGCGTTTTCGGAATCCGCGCGATTCGCCAGCAGAAACGCGTCGAAGTGCTGGTCGAACTTTTAGATTGGGACGAGAACAGCGTTTACGAACGAGTTGGGACGACACAGAAAAACACGAAAATTCTGGGCGTGGCGGCGCCGCATATCCGGTTGCCAATCTATCCCGGGAAAAATATCACCGTCATCGCCGAAGTCATTGCCTTGAACCACATTCTGAAATACATGGGCAAAAACGCCGCCAAGGAATTTCAAAAGAAACTATTAGCGACCATTCGGAAAAAAGCGGAAAAAAACGACCTCGAATCTTACCTGAAAAAGGATTATGAATAACCGGAGAAACCCGAAATGAGAGCCATTATTCCGGCGGCCGGCGTCGGTGAACGACTCAGACCGCTGACGCTGACCAAACCGAAAGTTCTGTTGCCTGTCGCCGGTAAACCGATCATCGGCCATATTTACGACCGGATCATTTTGTCCGGCATCCGGGACGTAACCGTTATTGTCGGTTACAGAGCCCAACAGGTCATCGATTACTCGACGTCGAACTTCAACCTGAATTTTCGATTCGTTCATCAAACCGAACGGCGCGGCCTGGGTCACGCGGTCGGTTTGGGACTGGAAAATTCCGACGAACCGGCTCTGATTTTGCTCGGGGATACGATTCTCGACCTGAATTTCGCCGATTTCGCAAAAAACAAAGAGAACGTCATCGGCGTCATGAAAGTCGATGATCCTCGCCGGTTTGGCATGGTCGAACTGAAAGACGGCTGGATAACCCGGCTTGTCGAAAAGCCACGGAAATTTGACGGCGATCTCGCCATCGCCGGGATTTATCTCATTCAAAATCAGTCCAAACTGAAAAAAGCCGTCGATCTGATCATCGCAAAAAACATCACAACCAAAGGCGAATATCAACTGACGGACGCGCTTCAGGTAATGCTTTCTCAGGGTGAAAAAATTAAGACGGAAATGATCGCGGCGTGTCACGATTGCGGCACGCGTGAGGCATTGCTTGAAGCCAACCGTAATCTGCTGGCGAATCTTGAACCGTCCGGAAAACAATATCCGGACACGACTCTCATTCAGCCGGTTTTCATTCATCCGGACGCGGTCGTCCGCGAGTCGATCGTCGGTCCGTACGTCAGCGTCGGTGCCGACGCCGAACTGATTCGCTCGGTCGTAGCCAATTCGATCATCTCAGAAAAGGCTATTCTGGAAGACGTAAATTTGAACAACAGCCTCATCGGCGTGAACGCCGAGGCTAAAGGTATCAGCGGTGTTTTTGATCTGGGCGACTTTTCCCGTCAGAATTTGAGTTGATTTTATAACCGCCGTTGATTATGTTAATGAGATTTTTTTAAAGGAGTTTTATGAAGAAATATTTATTTACATCCGAATCCGTAACCGAAGGACATCCCGATAAAATCTGCGATCAGGTTTCTGACGCCATTCTCGATGCTCTGCTTGTGAAAGATCCTGACAGCCGCGTCGCCTGTGAAACGCTTACGACGACAGGTTTGGTCATGGTTGCCGGTGAAATATCCACGAAAATCTGGGTCGATATTCCTACCGTTGTCCGGCAAACGCTGGAGAAGATTGGTTACACCGATCCGCATTTCGGACTGGATTGCCGGAGTTGCTCGGTCATCACCGCCATCCACGAACAGAGCGAGAACATCGCGCTTGGCGTGAATGAAACCGAAGAACACGAACAAGGTGCCGGAGATCAGGGCATGATGTTCGGTTATGCCTGCGACGAAACGCCCGAACTGATGCCATTGCCGATCAGCCTGGCCAACAAGATCACGATGCGTTTGGCCGAAGTTCGGAAAAAAGGCATTCTGAACTGGGTGCGCCCGGACGGCAAATCGCAGGTGACAGTCGAATACATCGACGATAAACCCCAGCGCATCACCAGCGTCGTCGTCGCCGTTCATCACAATCCGGAAGTCTCGCACGAGAAGATCGTCGCCGACATACGGAAGCATGTCATCCAACCGGTTTGTCAGGGATATTTGACGCCCGAAACGAAATATTACATCAATGCGACCGGCATTTTCATCGTCGGCGGACCGGAAGCGGACACCGGCGTGACCGGACGCAAAATCATCGTCGATACGTACGGCGGAATGGGTCGTCATGGCGGCGGCGCATTTTCCGGAAAAGATCCGTCGAAAGTCGATCGGTCGGCATCGTACATGGCGCGTTACGTCGCCAAGAATATCGTCGCCTCGGGATTGGCTTCCCGGTGCGAAGTTCAATTGGCATATTCGATCGGCATTGCCGATCCGGTTTCGGTACGTGTCGATACGTTTGGAACCGGAAAAGTCGATGACGACGAAATGGCGGTAGCAGTTCGGAAAGTCTTTCCGCTCAAACCGGCGGAGATCATCAAACATCTAAAATTGAAACGCCCGATTTACATGAAGACGGCGGCTTACGGTCACTTCGGCCGTGAAGACGAAGATTTCACGTGGGAAAAGAAGGACAAAGCCGAAGAATTGAAACGTTATTTCGGAGATAAAAAATGACTGGAAAAATTAAAGATATTCAACTCGCCAACGCAGGCCGCCTGAAAATCGAATGGGCGGAAGCGCACATGCCTGTCATGATGACGCTGAGAAAGAAATACTGCGAAACGAAACCGCTCGCCGGAATGCGCATTAGCGGTTGTCTGCACGTCACCAAAGAAACGGCGGTTTTGATCCGAACGCTCATCGCCGCGGGAGCGCAGGTTGCATGGAGCGGATGTAATCCGTTGAGCACTCAGGACGAAGTCGCCGCGGCTTTGTATGCCGAAGGCGTTCCGATCTGGGCATGGCACGGATTGACGACCGATGAATTTTACTGGTGCATCGAGCAGACTCTGCTTCAAAAGCCGACGATCACACTCGACGACGGCGCCGATCTCGTTTTCACGATTCACAACAAACATCCCGAATTGGCCAAGCAGGTGCTGGGCGGTTCGGAAGAAACGACCACTGGCGTGCATCGCCTCAGAGCGATGGGCAACGATGGTAAATTGCTCTATCCGATCATCGCCGTCAACGACGCCGAGACGAAGTGGGACTTCGACAACGTGTACGGAACCGGCCAATCTTCCATTGACGGCATCATTCGGGCGACCTCTATTTTACTCGCCGGAAAGACGTTTGTCGTCGCCGGCTACGGACATTGCGGCAAGGGCGTCGCTATGCGGGCTAAAGGGATGGGCGCAAACGTCGTCGCCACGGAAGTGAAACCGACCGCCGCGTTGAAGGCGATCCTCGAAGGCATTCGCATGATGCCAATGGACTCTGCGGCTAAGATCGGCGACATTTTTATCACCGCCAGCGGCATGAAGGACGTGATCGTCAAGCGGCATTTCGAGGTCATGAAAGACGGCGCGATCGTCTGCAATACAGGCCATTACGACTGCGAAGTCAATCTGAAAGAACTCGAAACGCTGACGGTTTCCAAGAAAGAAATTCGTCCGAACTGCGTTCAACATACGCTGAAAGACGGAAAACATATTTTTGTTCTGGCCGAAGGCCGTCTGGTCAATCTCGCCGCCGCCGAAGGACATCCGTCCGAAGTGATGGATATGTCGTTCGCCAATCAGTTCATGGCGATGATGTTCGTCGCGAAAAACGGCGCCCGGCTGGAAAAGAAAGTCTATGACATTACCGAGGAGCAGGATCAGGAAATCGCCGGACTGAAATTGGAAACGATGAGCGTCTCCATCGACAAACTGACCGACGAGCAGATTCGTTATCAGACGGCGTACAACGAAGGAACCTGAACATTCCGGCTTCTCAGAAGGGAATTTCCCATAGGAATTGAGAAGTGAAAAAAATCTTACTCTATCTGAATATCCTTGCTCTCTGCTGGATATGGGGTTGTGAGTTTGACTTTCCCACGTTGCCAAAACTTCCAAAAAAATGGGATTCTAAGGTCATTATCCCTGCGCTGAATCAAACATACAACGTTTCCGACCTGATTTACAAAAACTCCGGAGACTCGATTTTTGCCGACACTTCCGGAAATTTGTTCTATTTTTCGGCCGATTCGTTTCCGAATGCCATCTCGATAGCGGACAGTTTTTGGACATTGCCTTCATCAGAAGATTCTTCGACGATCGAGATGTCCAAACATGTCCGGATCAATCCGATTCAGAGCGTCAAGGCGTTTCAGTTCTCGATCCGTCGAAAGACCGACGACTCAAAAGCGCTGATTAAAACCGGTTTGATCGATAATCAGAGCGGCGCGAATGTCAATCGTCTGTTTCTCTCCGTTTCGCTCAGCAATACGTTTCCGAACGACGTCCGGGTGATTTTCGCCTGCCGGAATTTTGAAAACACGGCAGACGGAACGACGCTTCGGGATACGCTGGCGCTGGCGGTCAATTCCCTTTTCCAGAAAACCGAAATCGACGTTTCGAACGATTCGCTCGTCCGAATAAACAGTCACTCGACCATCGATTCTCTCCAATTCGACGTCACCGTCGAGGTTCAGGGAACGCTGTCGGTTCCCGTTTCTTCATTGAGTCAGCATCTTTCGGTGAAAATCGGAGTCTCGCCGATCCATCTGGATAACTTTTACGGAACCGTCTTTGCCAGCGGACAACACGCCACGCAACTTTTCTACAACAGTCCGGCGGGCGCCGATGATATTATCTTCGATTCGACAAGCGTCCGGCTCATCATCGATGATCCGGCGAACGATTTCACTAAAATCTGGACAACGATTTCGGGCGAAAAATTCGGAAAACCCGACTCATCACTGGACTCGGTTTTTGCTCTGAGCGCGGATACTTTTTTCATGCAAATTCCCGACGTAATCTCCAATCTGCCCGACAGCCTTCGATTCACCGTCAAAGCCTCTCTACCGAACAACTGGTTTTCTGCCGGTCAAGTTCTGAATCAGAACATCGGATTGAAATATGAAATCTCTGCGCCGCTGATCTTCACGTTGCCGCCGGTTGTTTTCCTCGCTGCCGCCGAACCGACAACGTTTTTCATCACCGATAGTTCCACGCGGTCGAATATCACCAAAGCGCAGAACGGCGCGGAAATGGACATTTTCATCGAGAACCGGTCGCCATTTCACGGAAGTTTATATATCCTGATCGGCAACTTCCCGTTCTTTCCGACGGATTCGACGCTGGCAAAGACCGGTTTTGGCTGGGCGAACGGTGCATGGTTTCATTTTGGAACCGATACGCAGATCGTCGTCGTCGATACGCTGGCGGCTGTGGAATTCACGGAAGCGACCTACGAAGACGGCGAGTTGGTCCGCACCGGCACAACCTCGCAGGTTTATTTATCGAGCCCGACGGCGATTGCGCTGATGGAAGATTCCTGTTATATCGAGCCGGTGTTCCGGTTCGTCAATTCGGATTCCGTCAAAACCGGATTGAAGAGCGATCAATCGATTCGCCTGAAAACTTATTTGAATCTGCTTTTCGATCCCGTCGCCATGTCGCGGTCGTGGAAGGACACGACAAACTCGGAATGAAAGCAGTCGATAAAATATCAAGACCAATGCAGAGATCGCTGATAGCGATCGCCCTCGTTTTGACGATCGCAAGCGTGGCGTCGGCGCAATCCTACGACAATGCGCGATCGAATGCGCTGGGCGGTTCCTTCACGGCAATTTCCCGCGGCGTATTCAGCGTCGGATTCAATCCCGCGAATCTGGCTCTGCCGTCCGAATATAAATCTTACATCACGTTGTTCGGGATCAACAGCTACGCCACCAACAATTTCTATTCGCTGATGACGAGCGCGAAATATGGCGGAAAAGACCTGACGGCCGACAATAAAAAACTGCAGAAGGAATTCTTATCCGAACTACCAGAAGACGGCTGGCGCTCTTCCATCGGCCTCAACATGCCTGTGCCGTTAGTCAGTTTTTCGTCCGGGAATAAGGCATTTACCGCCAACCTGCTTTACGTCACCGATTATTACGTTTCCCGACCGGCGCTGGATCTGATCTTCGGGAATTTGCAAAAGGGCGTCGATTACCAGCTGGATTTGAGATGCGACGCTCTGACGGCTCTCGAATATGCCTACTCGATGGGAATTCCGTACGAGAATATGGCGTTCGGTTTCTCCCTCAAATATTATCAGGGCCTGGGTTATTACGGACTCGATCCCGATCATCGAACCGGTTCCGTTATGGTCGATACAGCCGACTTCATCTTAAAAGGCTCTGGCGACTACATTTTTCGGCAATCGACGCAGGGACGCGGATTCGGTGTCGATTTTGGTGTCGCATTTCAGGATTTGAACGGCTGGCAGGCAGGAATCAGCCTGATCAATATCGGTTCGGTCATTCGCTGGAACACCGAAACGCTGGTTTCCAAAACCCTGAAGGACTGGCCGCTGGGTCTGATGGGCCTGATGATCAAGAACGGCTACATGAAAAACAGCGACATCGATCTGGATTTCGCGGGCGAGTCGTACCATTATTCTTTTGAAATCAAAGATGTCAACCGTGACAATTTTCTCGAAGGCGACAGTTCGTACGGCGATTATTTCGTCAGCCATCGGAAAGTCGTCATGGATTCGACCGTTTTCCGCACGCGTTTGCCGTTAGTTTTACGCGTTGGACTGGCGAGACATGTCAATCCGGACTTGCTGGTGGCGGCGGAGTTTGCGGCTTCCTTTCAGGAAAGCCTGAATTACTGGAAAGGCTGGAGAACTTCGGTCGGCGTCGAGTATTCTTACTTTAAAAAATTTCCGTTCCGCATGGGATTCGCGCTGGGCGGTTTGAGCGGATACGAAATCGATCTCGGCACGGGATTGAGTCTTGGCTTCGCGCATCTCGATTGGTCGATCGGATTTCACCGCGGAATCTGGATTCACACGGCGCAGGGATTGAATTTTTCGCTCGGCGCCTATTTTACCGGCAAAACAAAGAAATAGAAACTTCGGTACTTTGACGAATGACCAACAGCCAATTGTTTAATCGCAGACAGATTTCCCGGTTTTTAGCAATAATTATCGTCGTCGGCTTGTTGGCTGGCTGTACCTACGATCCGTTTCCTGCGCCCGATATGCCGAAATTCTATCAAACACTCAATCTGCCATTGACCGAAATTTCACTCCCGATCTCCGGATTGGTCGATTCGACCAACTTCATTTTTGGCGACTCTTCCGCCGATATGATCTATTTCAAATTCGGCGGTTTGCTCGACACCGTGACGCTGACCGAAGACATCTTCATGATCCCGGCGGCCGATCCCGTCAATATGCGGCAGGATTTTTCTCAAATCTCTTCGGTGAACCAACCGATCGACATCTCGATTTCCCGGCAAATCAAACTTTCCGAACAATTCGAACTGCCGCTCCCGCAGGCGGAAGACCTCGTCCTGCCTTTTATCGAACGGACTGCGTTTCCGGAAAGTGAAAGTTCCTTTCCGGTTTTCGACCGGTACGGAATTCCTTATTTCGAGCGGGTCGATTATATCACGATTGGTCGCGGCACGTTCAGCACAGAAATCGAAAACCAGTTGCTTGTCGATCTGGATTCCGTCCAACTCCAACTGCTGAACCGGGACGGTGAAGTGCTGGTCACTACGTTCTATGAATCGATCCCTAGCGGAGAGACGCGCTCCGACCGCGTTCCGGGAAATCTCGACGGAAAACGTCTTCAGGATTCCGTTCGGATTGTTTATACGGCCATCATCGCCGGAAGTGACGGTCAGCCGGTTACCATTCTCGCCGGAACCAATCCGTACATGCGCATCGGCGCGCGTTTCGAGGTCGAAGAGATCGAAAGTTGCACCGGCATTCCCAAACCCATCGCGATTACAAAAGGCGAAGCGATTCCGCCATCAAACAATACGGTCATCCGCGGTTTTATCGGACAGACAACCACCGGAACGCTTGACACGAACGTCATCGCGTTGTCGTTAAACAACCAAACGCCGCTCAATGTGGGAATGCGCATCGACTTTCAAAATTTCTACGGTGAAACCGGCGTGCTTTCGATCGATACCGTCATGAACGCCCGGCAGTCGGGAACGACCTACGAGCGGTTCGATCTGGATACGCTTCGAAATCCGGACGGCGTCTCCATTGTCGATTCATTCACGGTCTCGACACAAATTCTCCTTCTGCCCGATCCCGGAGATACGGTCGTAACCATTCCGCTGAACATGAGCGACGATTATATGAACGTGTCGGTCGGAATTTCCGCCATCAAATTCAACCAGATCGACGGATTCTTCAACGAAACATTCCAGATTCCGCCGATGACGATCCGGAATGTCCCGAAAGGATTCGGCGACGTTGACTTCGATCAGGTCTTGCTGAATCTTACTTTTTTCAATGAGATTCAAGCGCAGACGAACCTGAGTTTTTCTATTCAGGGATTCCGGAGCGGAATGAACCCGGAATTGATTTCGGCCGACGGAGAAATATCGAAAGCAACCGATCAAAAACCTGTGGCTAAATCCGAACTGAACATCGACATCGCACCGGTTTTCAATATGGTTCCCGACTCCATTATCGTTTCGGGCGAAGCGGCGATTCCGGCCAGTGACACGTCGAAACTTCAGGTCAATAAAAGTTTCTGGGGCGAATACGAGATCGTCGTGCCGTTCCGGCTGAAAATGAATCCGATGACTTTTATTCCTGTCAAGTCCAATAAGATTTCGCCGATGGATAAAAAGACACGCGACAGGATTCGATCCGGACTCATCGAGGCGTCGATCATGACGGACGTGGAGAACGATTTCCCGATGACCGGAAGTCTGGAAATCCTCGTCGCGAATTATGATTATTTTCCGCTGAGCATCGATTCGCTGGATTCGGGATATTTCCAGGTCAACGATTCGTTGTTCACAATGACCGACACCGGTTTGGTTCATATCGAATACGATACGCTGATGCGGATCGATTTGCCGACGCCGATGAAGATGGACGCCGAAGGACGTGTGGTAATTCCCGGATACCGGCGCCACACGAGCGAACTGGATTCGTCGCGACTCGAGTTTCTGATGAGCGATCAGACACATTATATCCGTCCGAGAATTCACTTAGACGGAACGGACAGTTTCGTCGTCGTCGGATTTTACGATAAGGTGAGTGTTCTGGCGCTGATGTCACTGACACTCGATACCGGCGAATTCTTCTCGGATCAGGAACCGGATACTATTCCCAAGCCGGTCGTTCAACCACAACAACTATCTAAGAGAAAATGAGTCGGCGATGCGTACGCGAGTGATCGTTTCGTGTTTGTTGTTCGGCTTCGCATTGGCAACGACGGTTAGCGGGCAGACGCGTCGGGATCCGCGCGCTGTGGCGATGGGCGGCGCTTATGGCTCCGTTTCCCGCGGTGTTTTTTGCATCGATTACAATCCGGCGAACCTCGCCATTGAGCATCAATACAAATCCTACCGCGTCTGGACGGGATTGAATCTGAGCCTTTCGAGCAATTTTCTGTCGTTGAATGGATATCATAAGTACAACGGGAAAAATCTGGAAGCCAACGGCGGTGCGCTGAAGCAGGAATTCCTCGACGAAATTCCTTCCGACGGATGGCGATTCTTCGCGGATGCGCATATCGCTCTTCCATTCGTCAATTATTCCTTCGACAACAAGGCGATCACTTCGGACTTGATTGCCATCGGCGATCTCGGTCTGCCGCGCGGACTTGTCCGATTCATTTTCAACGGGAATCCGATCGGCGAGAGCCTGGACATAAAATTTTCCGAAGAAGTTCTGCTCATGTCTCAATGGAGTTATTCCATGGCGTTTCCAGTGAAGGACTTTTTGCTCGGCTTTACGTTCAAATATCTGCAAGGCATCGGCTACATCGGCCTGAATCCGGATTCGTCCTACGGCTACATCAATACTTACTTCGAGCAGGGAAAAAATTACATCGACGGCGAGGCGAAATATCTCTTCCAGCAGTCGATCGGCGGACGCGGTTTCGCCATGGATTTGGGTTTCTCGACGAAGGAAATAGACGGCTACCGGTTCGGCCTGTCGTTGACAAATCTTTTCGGAAGAATCTACTGGGGAAAACGAACGCTGTTCTCGCGAATTGCCGATCCGGAAAAAATTCTCCCATGGAACGGGAAATATTTTCAATACGAATTCCAGATCAACGAGGCAAGTTTCGATAAATTCTTCAAAAAAGACGCCTATAAGAATATTTTCCCGGGAAAGGGAAAATCCATCGACGACTCGACAAAATTCTCGATCAGTTACCCGACGCTCGCGCGATTCAGCGTTGCGAAACAATTCGATGAAAAAACGTTGATCTCCAGCGATTTCGTAACCGGATTCGAGAACAGGCTTTTCTCGTTTGGCGCATGGAAATGGTGCATCGGCGCCGAGATCACCCGATCTCCCAAATGGCCGGTGCGCGTCGGTATCTCGCTCGGCGGCAGAGATCATAGAGAACTGACATTCGGCAGTGGCTATCACACCGGCTTTCTGCATCTCGATTGGGCGATCGGACTGAATCACGGACTCTGGGTGACATCTGCCAAAGGCTTGAATTTTAGTTTCTCTATTTACACAACCGGAAAACGCAAGTAGCCAAAACAATGGGCGCGCATCTGGTTTTTATCCAATAGTTTGCCTCGTTGATGACTTCCAACCGGGAAAATAAAACATCTAAGAGTTAGTTTTATTTCCTAAATTTCGCCTTTCTTATCGATGATCGTTTTCAGAAATGATGAGGTTGTTAAATGAGTATTGAGATACGTGAAGTGAAAACGAGACGGGAACTGAAGAAATTCATCCGGTTTCCGCATTCCATTTACCGTGAAAACGCCTGTTGGGTGCCCGGACTGGATTTCGACGAAATAAACACTCTGCGGAAAGACAAGAATCCGGCGTTCGAGGTCTGCGAGGCGCGCTACTGGTTGGCGTACAAAGACGGTGAGATCGCCGGCCGGATCGCCGGAATTTTGAATCATCCATACATCGAAAAATGGAAAAACCGGTATATCCGGTTCGGCTGGATCGATTTTATCGATGATGAAGAAGTTTCCAAAGCGCTCTTGCAAGCCGTCGAAAATTGGGCAAAGGAAACCGGCATGACCGCCATTCACGGTCCGCTCGGATTCACCGACATGGACCGCGAAGGTATGCTGGTCGAAGGATTCGACCGGCTCGGCACAATGGTGACTAATTACAATCATCCGTATTATCCGGTTCATCTCGAAAAGCTCGGCTATCGAAAAGACGTCGATTGGGTAGAGTTCGAGTCATCGGTTCCCACGGAAATTCCGGAAAAGATCGAAGAAATCGCCGCCAATGTTCGGGAAAAATTGAATCTCCGCACGCTGAAAATAAAAAAGGTGAAAGAATTACTGCCCTACGCGCCGCACATTTTTGAGGTTCTGGATGTGGCTTATTCCGGGCTTTACGGCGTCGTTCCGCTGACACAAAAACAGGTGGAAGCCTGCACCAAGCAATATTTCGGATTCATCCGCCCGGATTTCGTGTCCGTCGTGGTTGATAAAAACGACCGCGTAGTCGGCTTCGGGATCACCATGCCGTCGCTTTCCAAAGCGTTGCAAAAATCGCACGGCAAACTTTTTCCGTTCGGCTTCATTCACCTGCTTCGCGCTCTGAAAAAGAACGATATGGCAGACCTGTATCTGATCGGGCTTCTTCCCGAATATCAGGGCAAAGGCGTTAACGCGCTGATCCTGAGCGAAATCGGCAAGACGTTCATCCGGAACGGAATCGTCCATGTGGAAACCAATCCGGAACTCGAGCAAAACCTGAAAGTTCAGGCGCAATGGAAGTTCTTCGATATGCATCAGCATAAACGTCGCCGGGTTTTTATCAAAGAAATCGCCTGAGAAATTCCCTGCATTTCTCCTTCTGATCCATAGGATTGTCGGAAACCTGAAAAAGAATGAAATCATTTAATTCGCAGAACGAATAGATTTGAAAGAAAATAATCATATCTTAGCCGGCGACCGCATCGGAAAATTGTTGGTGCAATTGTCTTTTCCGGCGATGATCGGAATGGTTGTCCAATCGCTGTACAACGTCGTGGATTCGATCTTCGTCGGGCGCGGCGTCGGAATGCTGGGAATCGCCGGAATCGCCATCGTTTTCCCGATCCAGATGGTTATGAGCGCGGTCGCGCAAATGCTGGGAATCGGCGGCGCATCGCTTATTTCGCGGAGTCTCGGCGAAGGAAACCTGCCGCGCGCCAACCGAACTTTCGGCAACGTTCTGACGGGAGTCATCGTAATCGGTGTGATTTTCGCTACGCTGGGCAACATTTTTATCGACGAACTGCTGAAACTGTTCGGCGCGACTGACTCGATTCTTCCGTACGCCAAAGATTACGCCAGCATCATCCTTTTCGGGTCTGTGCTTTTTTCTTTTGCGATGGCGACAAACGGAACCATTCGCGCCGAAGGCAAGGCGAAGGTCGCCATGACGACGATGCTGATTTCTGCCGGGCTGAATATGATCCTCGACCCGATTTTCATTTTCTGGTTCGGCTGGGGAATCAAAGGCGCCGCCTGGGCAACGGTTCTTTCTCAGGCTGTCACCGTCGTCTATCTCGTTTATTATTTTGGGGCGGGTAAAAGCATTCTGAAATTGTCCCGGCAGGATTTCAAGATCGACCGGAAAATCATGCGCGAAATCGTCGCCGTCGGTTCCGCTTCATTTTTCAGAATGGTGTCATCGAGTTTCATCGCCGTCGTCGCGAATCACTCTTTGAAATTTTACGGCGGCGATGTGTATATCGCTATTTTTGGAATCATCAACCGGTTGGTGGCATTTGTGATGATGCCGATGTTGGGCATTTCCATGGGCGTTCAACCGATCGCCGGCTATAATTTCGGCGCGAAGCGTTTTGACAAAGCCCGACGAGCCGTTCATCTCGGAAACAAAGCCGCGACTGGTATTTCAATTCTCGGTTTTCTCGGGCTGTTCCTGTTTCCAAAAGCTCTCCTGAGCCTTTTTACAACCGACCAACAACTGATCGAACGTGGCGTTCCGGCGATGCGCATTTTCGTATCGTCGCTTCCACTGCTTGGTTTTATCATCACCGGAGGCACACTTTTTCAGTCAATCGGGAAAGCCAAACAGGCGCTTTACCTTGCCGTATTCCGGCAGATTTGTCTTATCCCGTTACTGCTGATTCTTCCGCCATTGTTCAAGACGACCGGAATCTGGCTTTCATTTCCGATCACCGATGTGATTTTCTTCTTTGTAACATGGGAAATGTATCAGCGGCAGATGAAAGATTTATCCATCAAAACCACGTGATGAAAATTTAACGTTTGAAAACTGGCTCTTCTGGAATAAGTGTGGACTATGTCTAAATAATCTGATATATTTCACCTTTAAAAATGATTAAGGAGGAGAGTCATGAAAGAGAAAGAGATACTAAAAGAATTGATAGCCATACCTCAATA
>JBAZPZ010000051.1:0-14146 GCA_041645495.1 Fidelibacterota bacterium
GCTTCTATTTCCGGACGTCGCGATGTTGGCTGACGATGCGTTCGGTTTCCATGGCGATGACCAATTCCTCATTGGTCGGAATTACCATGACGCGGACGCGGGATTTCTCCGAACTGATCGTGCTTTCCGTCGAACGGATCGTGCGGTTTTTCGCTTCGTCTAGTTCGATTCCCAGCCAATCCATATCTTTCGTCGATTGACTGCGGACGATATGCGAATTTTCACCGATCCCGCCGGTAAAAACGATGATGTCGGCGCCATTCAGAACGCCGATATAGGAGGCGATATATTTTTTGATCCGGTAACAGAAAACGTTCAATGCCAATTGCGCCTGATAATTTCCGGTTTCCGCGGCGGCTTCGATCTCGCGCATATCGCTGGTGAGGCCGGAAATTCCCTGCAAACCGCATTGTTTATTGAAGAAAGAACTCGCTTCGTCGAGCGTGAAATTTTCGCGCGCGGCGATGGCAAAGATCAATCCCGGATCGATGTCGCCGCACCGCGTGCCCATGATGACGCCTTCCAGCGGTGTAAATCCCATCGACGTATCGACGGAAATTCCGCCGTTGATGGCGGCGATACTGCTTCCGTTTCCGAGGTGACAGGTGATGATTTTCAGATCGCGGTAATCCTTTCCGACGATCTCGGCGGCACGCCGGGAAACGAAAAAGTGGGACGATCCGTGAAATCCATACCGGCGAATTCCCTGCTGTTTGTAATACTTGTATGGAATTCCGTACATGAAAGCATAATCGGGCATGGCGTTATGAAAAGTCGTGTCGAAAACGCCGACATTCGGCGTTTCAGGCAAATTACCCAGCGCGGCTTCGATTCCTTTAATATTCGGCGGATTGTGAAGCGGTGCGTATTCGATACATTCGTACAGTTTGTCCAGAACCTCGTTGTCGATCAGGACGGATTCCTTGAATTTTTCACCGGCGTGAACCAGACGATGACCGACTGCGTCGATTTCGCTTAAATCGCCAATGACGCCGTGTTCCGGATCGACGAGAATTTTCAATATCGCCTCGATGGCTGTCTGGTGATTGGTGATGTTGTTAGAGATTTTCGTTTTGTGTCCATCGGCGCGGGTGTGTGACATGCTTGTTCCGCAAATGCCGATGCGTTCGACGAGACCGCGGCACAGCGATTGTTGAGTGCGTGTATCGATCATCTGGTATTTGACCGATGAACTTCCGGAATTGATTGTCAAGACTTTCATTTGTGACCTTTTGAGACGGTTAAACTCTTTAAAATGGATGAGAAAGAAACGTGCGAAATCGCAATGTAAAAACGCGGAATTTTAAGTATATTTATTCGCATTTCAAACGGTAACCTCCTGAATCCGGAAATTCAAATGTTTCTTTAAATGCTGTATGTAAGGCACGGCCTTTCAAATTAATCGGAAATTGGATTACCGAATTTTTGCTTGATTTTTAGACGAGAGGCCAATATATTCCATGCAGAATTGGAATGATGTAAAAATATGAAAAGACTTGGATACGGATTATGAATGTAAAAAGACCCTTCCACTTCGTCTCCGCCGGAATTATTTTCCTGACGCTTTCCATCCCGAGTTGGTCTCAGATACGTGAACCGGATATATATCCGTTCGCCCAAAACAACACAATTTTGATGAAAACAGCCGGCGCTTTTAACTTTGACAACGACGACTTTTTCGATATAATCGGCATCGCGTCGCAGATCGATGTCAAGGGTAATCATGTCCCGCGTTCGACCTATTTGGTGCATCTCGAATCGACGGCTTCCGGAGATTTGAATATACTATGGAAATTCGCGATCCCCGAAAATCTGAACGGCGATTTTACCGACATCACCGTGAGCGATCTGGACGGCGACGGTTCCCTGGAAATCGCAGCCGTCATCAGCATTTCGGAAATCATTTCGGGAAAAAATCCGGGTTCGCTCTACATTTTTAAATACGCCGACGGTTTTGCCAAAGAACCGACCGCCGTTATCAACATTGCCGAGAACCAATCCGCGCGTCCGCGACCGCTTTTTATCGATGCGGGTGACATGAACGGCGACCGGAAGAACGACCTCGTCATTTCGTCCGTCGGGCCGGGCCGAGGCGTCTCGGTCATCGGATTCAACGGCCAGGTTTCGCAAACCAATGCGCAAATTCTGTTTCAATCTTCCAGCCTGAAAGTTCTGCTCGGCTTTCTGCAATTCCGCGCCGTTTCGGCGGATTTGGACACGTTCCCCGGAGAAGATTTACTGATTTTCGGTGGCAAGAAGAAACTGGAAGTCGAGGTTTATCGCTACGATTTCAAGTCTGCGCCGGCCTATTCATATACGCTTAAAAACATCGATCGATGCGACGCCGACCTTGCCAAAATTGTTTGGGGCGATCTGGACGGCGATGGTTTTGACGAAATTCTCATTCCGCTGAAAAACGGCGGCGTGCAAGTGCTGTATGTGGAAGACGATGCGCTCAAAGCCAATCTCCTCTTCCCGAAGGAATTCAAACTGACGACTGCCGCCATCATGGACCTGAACTCCAACGGACTCGATCAGATTCTGTTTCAGCAATTTCCGAAGTCGGAATTGAACGAATTCGAGTTCAATGTCTCGGGTTCCATCACCGACCTGACTTCCTACGATACGGAGACGATTTCCGATCCGCTCGTCAAAGATGTGCGTTATCTGGCAATTCTGCCGGTTTTGTCGTCAGCGGGAAAAGCAACCGGCTCCATTGTCATTCCTTATATTCATCCGAATTTGGATCAACATGGTCTATTTTACTGGGCGATCAAAGATCTGTCGCCGATCGCCGAAACCGGAGTCGTTGACGAAGTACTGGACGAAATCGATTTTGCACTCTCGAAAAAGGACACCTCTGCTCAGGCGCCAACCGCCAAATCCATCTCTGAGACGGAGCGATTGATGGGAAAACTTCAGGGCCTCGAAGGCGAAGAAATCGGATTGTCGCCGTTGCCGAACCGGGGCAGTGCCTCTCCGGCCGTTCAACGGAAAGAAACGGTCAAGCCGGATTTTGTCATTCACCCCGGAGAAGCCGTTCAAAACACGATCACGATTTCGGATTTATCGCTTAGCGATGTCACCGATTTGAACATGAATATCCAAATGCCGCCGGGAATGAAATTCGACCTTGGAAATCGCGCTTTTACGTGGGTTCCCGCCGATTCTCAGTTGGGCTTGCACAAGATTTCCGCTCAATTCTCATGGGGAAGTAAAAAGGTCAGCCAGAGTTTTAGCGTCTATGTTAACGCCAAACCGGCGATCGCGACAGTTCTTCCGATCCGGGACATTGTTCAGATCGGCGAGACGTTCCGCAGTAAAATCGAAACGAAGGACGACAATGAGAATGCGCAACTGATGTTACGGTTCATTTCAAGTCCCGCCGGCGCCATCATCAATCAGGACGGCGAAATTGTATGGAAACCGTCGTTCGACCAGGCGGACTGGTACGATTTTGCCATTGAGGTTTCCGACGGTTACGATGCCGCCCGAATGGATTTTGCGTTGTTCGTCAATCATCCCGTCAGCATCGAGTCGATCGCCCCGAATATGACTACTATCGGGAAACCATATTCCTATCAGCCGACGATCAAAGATAACAACAAGGGATTTTTCGTCCCGTGGTACAGCGTTTCGCCGCGCGTTACAGATTGGAAAACGACGGGAATCTACGAGACGGCGATTCTGGACGACGCTGTCCGCGGAAATTTGAGCAAATTGATCGTGCGCTACAAAAAGACTTTTCTGGCGGAATCGGCTCCGAATAAATCCGCATCCGGCCTCATACTCGATGTGTTTGAAGATCAGAATAAATTAGTATTCGTTTTTCAAACCGCTCTGGGAAAGGCGCCGACTGCCGCCGAGATTCTCGGCTCTTTCTTCAACGCCTTGAACATGAGCACTCCCAAATATGCGCCGCCGGTTCGTCGCTATTGGTACACGTTCACGTTGAAGGAATCGCCAAACGGCCTGAAAATGAACGAACAAGGACTTGTCGAGTGGACGCCCGCTAAAGATCAATTCGATTTTCAGTCGCTTTCCTATTCCGTCTCCGACGGATATTTCTCGGCAGAAGAGAACGCTCAGATTTACGTGAATTATCCGCCCAATATCATTTCGACACCCGACACGATTGCCTACGTCAATGGTTTATGGCAGTATGAGACGAAAGTGACCGATTTGAATACGGACTGCAAGTTGACCTACGGACTGGTCAAGGCGCCGGACGGAATGGTTATTTCGCCGCAGGGTGTCGTTTCATGGCGTCCGACGGAAGTGCAGATCAATCGGCACTCTTTTTCGATTCGCGTCTCGGACGGTATCGCAAAAGATATTCAGAAAGCGAATATCTTCGTCAACATCAAACCGCGGATTTTGTCGGTTCCCAAGCCTGTCGCCTTGACCGGCATGAAATACGAATATTTATTGGAAGCCGAAGACCCGAACGGCGACGCGATGGTTTATAAAACCATTCGCCTTCCGAAAACAGCGACGTTCGATCCGGAATCGCGCATGCTGGTCTGGACGCCGAAAAAGACGCAAAAAGGCGTCAACGACGTCGTCCTGGAAGTCGTCGATTCGCACGGGTGGAGCACTTTGCAGGAATTTCAAATTCACGTTTTTCAAAATCCGTCCGGACGGAAATTCTCCTTTTTCTGGAACGGCGTATCCATCGCCGCTCTCATCGGAGTCATCTATCTGATCACTCTCAAATATTAGAAGAAGTAACAGATGTTACACAATTTTCGGCGTCGGAATTCGGCTTAGAATTTCCGGCGCCGCATCTTTTATATCCAGACCGATTTCGAGAATGAGCAGGTTAGGGATTTTCGGTGAAACGGCGGCGAGGTTGACGGCGTCTTTCTCAGTCGTGATCAGGTAGTCGCATTGTTCGCGCTCGAATTGCTCGAGCAAAGCGGCAACGGTCACGGATTGATACCGGAAATGATCGCCGAACGATCTCCGGATCGTCGCTCTCGGATGAAAACTGTCTATCGTTTGGAAAAATCGTTCCGGGTTGCCGATCCCGCAGAAAGCCAGAACGGTTTTGTCTTTGAGATTGAGTTGGTCGATTTCTGCTTGATTGTCGAACCGATATACTTTCCGGATGGTCAGTGGCGCGACGAATTGAGGAACGTTCGGTGCGATCTTTCGGAAAAATTTGCGAGAACTTTCCGGCACATCATTATTTTTCGTCAAAACCAGCATCGAAGCGCGTCGAATGCCGCTCATTTTTTCCCGAAGACGTCCGGCGGGAATGACTGCCGAGTGTTGCGGCGCGTCGAATCCATCCCATAAAACAATGTCCAGATTCCGACGGAGAAAACGGTGCTGGAACGCGTCGTCGGCCACCAGAACGGAACAGGAAAATCGTCGGACGGCGGTTTCGGCGGCTTTGACGCGATCCGCATCCACGATGACGACGGCGCCGGGACATTTTCGCGCGATTAACAGCGGTTCGTCACCGGAAAAATCCGGATTCATCGATGATCTTTCCGTCGGCGCAACGATCTCCTGCGTTTTGCTTTTCCGTCCGTAGCCGCGGGACAGAACGCCGACCCTGTGGCCGTTTTGCATCAACAATTGCGTCAATGTAATGACGAACGGCGTCTTTCCCGTGCCGCCGACGGTAATATTTCCGACAGAAATGACGGGAACCGGAAATGCGGTCGCCCGGAGAATTTCCCGATCGAACATCCAATTGCGGAGCGACATGACGCCCGCATATAACAGAGAAAACGGATAGAGCAGGATTTTAAAGGCGAGTCGTTTCATTGGTTCCAGAACTTAAGTTTTCTCCGGTAGGAACGAGAGCACTGCTTCCGCCACCCGAGCCGACGCACCCGGTTTTCCCATCCGTTCGGATACTTCCCGCAGGGAACGGCGCATTTCGTTTAAAATATCGGGATTGTCTAAAAGTTTTTTGACTTCTGCCGTAATTTGTTCGGCGGTCGCAAATTCCTGAACGAGTTCCGGAACGATTCGTTTCCCGGCGACGAGGTTGGCGATGGTGATCGACCACACATGGACGAGCAGTTTTCCGAGCCGATAGTTGAGCGGAGACATTTTATAGACGACGATCATCGGCGTTCCGTAAAATGTTGCCTCCAGCGTCGCGGTTCCGGAAGTGATAATCAGGACGTCGGCGTTCCGCATCAATTCCTCATTTTTGCCGGAAATCCATTTTAACCAGCCGTCCGGATACCGCTCACGAAACGGTTGGCTATGGATCTGCGGCGCAACTGAAATCGACGCGCTCAGATTTGGATAAATTTGGTGCAATTGACGAACGGCGTCTATCATGTCCGGTAAAAGTCGTTCGACCTCCTGTTTTCGACTGCCGGGGAAAAGATTGATCCGGATCGGGTCTGCTGACCGGTAAGGTTCGGTTTTATCGATGATCGGCTCCGCTGGAATTTTCATTCGGTCAAGAAGCGGATGTCCGACGAATTTTGCGGAAACGTTATGCGTCCGATACCAATCTTCTTCGAATGGCAGAATACACAGAATCTGTTTGGTGTACTTCCGGATGATTTTGACGCGTGACTGGTGCCAAGCCCAGACCGTCGGGCTGATGTAATAGACGACGGGAATACCGAGTTTGGCGGCGGCTTTTGCCAGTTTGAGGTTGAAACCGGGATAATCAACGAGAACGACCAAGTCGGGTTGTGTCTCCCGAAGATGGCGAACGGTTTTGTTGAATAATTTTAGAATGAAAGGCAAATGCTTGACGACTTCCGTAAAGCCCATAAAGGAAGTTTCACGGATGTGGAAAAGGAGTTTTGCGCCGGCGTTCGCCATGTTGTCGCCGCCGATGGCGGAAATCGTGATGTCCGGGCGTCGGCGTTTGATCTCGGAAACGAGCAGACCGCCATGCATATCGCCCGATAATTCACCCGCTGAAATGAAAATTTTAGGCATATCAGGCAAAAAGGAAATGCTTGAGAATGACGGCAAGTAAAAACGCGCCGAAAACCATCAGCGTCGTTTTCTCGGTTTTCAGTACTTTTTCCCAGGTGAGGAATTTGATGTCCTGATCTTTTTTCCACGGTTTTGAGTGTGGGAAAAGCCTGGGCACATTGGCACAGTATTCGCGATAGGCATTTCCGAAGATTCCTCTCAACGTTTCCTCTTCGAGCGAGATGATCAGCGCGTACTGAGTGATGAAGAAAGCGAGTCCAAAAACGAGTAGTTGTGCCAGCCAATCACCGCCTGCGAAAAGAGTCATTCCCGTGTAAATCAGAATATTTCCGAGATAAAGCGGATTTCGTACGTACGAAAAAAATCCCCATGTGCAGAGCTCTTTAGCGCCGACATTCCGCGTCCGGGTTCGGCCGCCGGCCGCGCGTACGCCATTCAGTCGAATCCACTCGCCGGTCAAGGCGAAAACACCACCGACGAATATCGACCACAGTTGCAAATCGGATTGAAGAATGAGAATCAGTATGAAAGGAATCGGCGTAAACCCGCGTGAACGAAAGAAAAATTTCCGAACATCCATTATTTAAAACTCCTTAAGGTGGATTGAATTTCCTGCTCGATCTTCAGCGCGATGTCGAGTGCTTTTCGGCCGTCTTCACCTGTCACTAACGGCGGTGTTCCGTTTTGGATCGCCGAGACGAATACGGAAAGTTCGTCAAAAAGCGCGTCGGATTTCTCCGGCGTGATTTTCCTGCGGAAGATGGTTTTTAGAATGTTGCCGGATGCATCGGGAATCGGAACCGAAATAGTATCGGGTGGATTTTTTCCGGAATCGTCTGCCTGCCAGCAAATTTCGGAGAATTTGTTCAGGAAATCTACGGTAATGAAGGTCTTGTCCTGAAAAATTTGCATTTTCCGGACGGATTCGTCCGAGATGCGGCTGGCGGTCAGATTTGCGACGCAGCCGTTTTCAAACTGAATCCGCGCGTTGGCAACGTCGATGCTGTCGGTCAAAACCGGAGCGCCGGCGGCATGAATCGAGCGGACGGGCGAATCGACGAGTGATAGGGCGATGTCGATGTCATGAATCATCAGGTCTAAAATGACCGAAACGTCGGTGCCGCGCGGATTGAACGGCGAAAGCCGGTGCGATTCGATGAACAACGGTCGAATCGGGTAATTTTTCAAAGCGGTGAGAGCCGGATTAAAACGCTCGATCTGGCCGACCTGCACGATGAGTTTTTTCTCCCGGGCGCGCCGGATCACCTCGTCCGCCTGACCGACTGTCAGCATAAACGGTTTTTCGCAGAAAATGTGAACGCCTTCACGAATGGCGGCGAGCGCGGTTTCGTAGTGAAAAACAGTCGGAACGACGATCGAAGCCGCGTCGATCGTCCGGAGCAATTGCGCTAAGGATGAAAACGAAATGGCTCCGGTTTCGCCAGCGATGAGCGCCGAATGCGCCGGATCGGTGTCATAAAAGCCGACCAATTCTGCGTCAGGTATCTTTTGGATGTTTTGAAGGTGCCATCTACCGAGATGGCCGGCGCCGATGACGCCCATTCTGATCATTTTTCTGTCCTATACTATCAACTCGAAACAGGTGAAAACCGCTAAATGATAAAGAAATGAACCCGGATTACAAAGTGAAAATTTTAAATTCTCTTGTTTTTACCTGTCCGCTTGGACAAATTTTCACGCATCGAAAATTGAAAAATTGATAAAGAAGGGAAAAACAGGTTGAAAATCGTCAGGTCTTCTTCGGGCTTAATTCCATTATCGTTCCGGATCGTTTTACTCTTTGCCGGTACAACGCTGGTTTTCGCTCAATCGTCGGACGGTATGACTGATTCGGCGGTGATCATTCACTGGAACGATTTTCACAGCTCGAATCTCCCTTTTGAACCGACGTACGGTGTTCCGAAAGGAACTTACGTCGGCGGTTATGCCAATGTCGCCGGCTATATCGATTCGCTAAGACGGGTCTATCCGGGTGCGTTAACCTTAAATGCCGGTGATGAATTTCAAGGTTCGCCCGTTTCTTCACTGACCAAAGGCATGTCGCAGATTTCGATACTGAACCGCATCAAACCAACCGCGATGACGATTGGAAATCATGAATTCGATTATGGTCCGGTGAACCTGAAAAAGGCGATTTCGGCGGCGCAATTCCCGTTCGTTTCGTGCAATTTGTATGATTCCACGAAAAAAGGACTGCTGACCGAGCCGTACACAATCGTTCGCTCCGGAAATTTGAAGATCGCCGTCATCGGCTTTGTTCTGAAAGCCATGAAGCAGAGCACGCTTCCGGAAAATGTCAAAGGAATCGGCGTTCTCGATCCCGCGACGGAAGTTATGAAATATGTCCGTGAGCTGAACGCCCGGACAGATTTGATCGTCGTTCTGAGTCATAACGGCTACGATTATGATTCATTGATTGCGAAAAATCTCTCCGATGTGGATGTGATTATCGGCGCGCATTCGCACACGCCGATCCGGAAACCGGCCGTCGTCAACAACATTCTCATCTGTCAGGCCGGCTCAAATGGCCGGTATGTCGGTTTATTGAATGCGAAAGTGGACAAAGCCAGCAAAAGCATCGTTTCGTACGATTATCAACTGATCGAAACGCGGTTGGGCGGCGTTGTGTCTTCCCCGGCGGTCGCGCATGTCGTCGATTCGCTGGAATCGAACATTCGAACAGAAATGGATCGTGTCATCGGCGATCTGAAAATTTCATGGAAACGCAACGATCGCGGCGAATCGAACATCGGCAGTTGGATCTGCGATGTCACCCGCGATTATTTCAAGACCGATATTGCGATGATGAACAGCGGCGGGATTCGCAAAGGATTGAACGTCGGACAGATCACGGTTCGCGATTTGTGGGAAATTTCGCCGTTTGATAATTCCATCGAGATCATTAGCCTGACCGGCGAACAACTCACGAAACTCCTGCGGTGGCGCATCGAGAATCCGCGGGATTTTATTCAAATTTCAGGATTGCGGTATGTGTACAACAGCCAGCAAAAGCAGTTGATCTCAGCGGAAGTAAACGGAAAACCGATCGATCCGATGAAAATCTATACGATCGCGACCAACAACTTCATCATCGGGCAATTCGAGCGGTTCTTTGGACTGAAACCGGAAGCCGTGGATATTCGCCATACGCCGGTCATCGGACGCGATGTTTTGATCGATGCGGTCCAAAAACAGCCGATTATCCAATCTGAGACCGATGGAAGAATCGTTAATCAATCCGGTACAAACTAATCATTTTACAGAGGCGGGGGACTATGAAAAAATCTGCATTTCTATTCGTGTGCGTCATTCTGCTGATGTCGGCGCTTTTTGCGCAAAATATCCAGCTGAATTATGACTTAAGGCGCGAGTGTTTTACGACAACGGTGGAAATTTTCAAACCGGATAAACTCGGTTCGTTGTTCACGTTTATCGATTTCAATTATGAAAACAAAGGCGACGTGCGGAACGCATCGATGGGCTACTGGGAAATCGCGCGATATTTCACAATCCCTGTAGTGCCCAAACTGGCGGCGACGATTCAGTACAACGACGGACTGACCAACCAACAATTCTCGATCAATCCGATCTGGTTGGGCGGTGTTCAATATGCGTTGGGCGGAAAAAAATTCAGCCTGCCGGTCGATTTCCTGATCCGGAAAGAATTCAATACCAAAGGATTGACTTTTCAGTTGACGACGGTCTGGTTTTATAATTTCAAAAAGGCCGAGATTTCAGGCTTCATCGATGTCTGGAATACCGATTTGGAAGGTTTTTCGTCGAAAAAGATAGCCTTTCTCAGCGAGCCGCAATTTTGGTTTAAGATCACGAATAATATTTTGATCGGCGGCGAGATCGAAATCAGCCGGAATTTCAACGGTGCCTACACGAAAAAAGATACATTCGAGGCGGATAAATTATTCATTCTGCCAACGCTTGGCGTCAAATGGTATCTTTAATCATAAAAAACCGATGTCTTTTGTTAGATAAATAATTGGATTCTTTCCGATCGATCCGCCGGTCGTTCCGGATTTACCGTCTTAAAAAGCGACGATAATTTCCACCGTAATATTTATTCCTGCATGATACACCAGCATCAACGATCTGATGTTCGGTGATCGGAGGTGACGGCGAAGAAAGTTGAAAAAATGCTTTTGCTTTTTCAATATCATATTTTATATTAAAACGTTTTTAGAAATCATATGAGGTATTGTGGGAACGATTAAAGATATCGCTCAGAAAGCCGAAGTCTCGATCTCGACCGTCTCGCTCGTTTTAAACAACAAAGGTTACGTTGGCGAAGAAACCCGGAAGAAGGTCATGCAGACCATTCAGGAGATGAATTACAAACCTTCCCGCTCTGCCCGGAAACTGGCGACCGGAAAAAGTGGAAACATCGGTTTCATCATCTGGGAAGGGCATTTTTACGACGTGGAAATGTTCTACAGTCAGATTTTCCTCGGAATGGAATACGCTGCCCGAAAATCGGATAGCTATATTTTGCTGACGACGGTTAAGGAAGAATTCGATCCCAAAAAAGAAGTGCCTCGTTTTCTGAAATATAATGACGTTGATGGCGTTGCGTTAGCAGGCCGGGTTCCGCATACACTGGTGGAATATTTGGATCGTCAACGGATTCCGTTTGTTTTGATCGACTATGCGATCCCGGGAAAAAACTACAATTGTGTTCAGATCGATAATTATCACGGCGCGTTCAGCGCGGTCGAGCATTTGACGCAGTCCGGTAAAAAACATATCGGATTCGTCGGCGGAACCTATTTTCATCCGTCGATCAAGGAACGGTATCGGGGCTATAAGGACGCATTGGAAGCGTATAATTTGATCGGCAACGGAACGCTGGAAAAATATACTTTTGCGGAAAATGTTGAGACCTCACCGTTAATCGGAGAAAAAGGAATTGCCGTTTTACTGGAACGAAATCCCGATCTGGATGCCGTTTTTTGTTGTAATGACCCGACGGCGATGGGTGCGTTGAAGGAAATCCAGAAAAGACAGATCAAAATCCCGGACGACATCGCGATCGTCGGATTTGACGACATCGCGACTTCCTGCTTTTGCGTGCCCCGTTTGACGACAGTCAATGTGCCAAAATTGTCGCTGGGCAAAGAAGCGTTCAATTTGCTCAATGAGGTGATTGAACACCCGTCTGAGCCGCCGCAGGTCAGAACAATCGGTACATATCTCGTCAAGCGGGAGACTACCTGATGAAAGAATTGAGAAACAGGAAAGCGTGAATCGTGCCAGTGTGTACAAACAGGGAAATCAGTTTGAATATTAAAAATCGTGAAATCACCGATCATTTTCTGCTCGGCATCAATTACTGGCCGTCGTCGTCCGCTCTGAACATGTGGACGGAGTGGAATCCAAAAGAATTGGCTGACGACGCAGACCGGATCAAACAACTCGGTATGAACTGTTGCCGTTTCTTTTTATATATGCCCGCTTTTATGGATATGGAAGATCGGGTCAATCCGATCATGCTCGAACGGCTGAAATATTTCATGAGTTTATACGAAGAAAGAGAAATATTCACGCTACCGACTTTCATCGTCGGCCACATGTCCGGAGAGGATTGGGACGTTCCATGGCGAAAGGGCGCCGATTTCATTTCCGATTCCCGCATCATCAAAGCCACCGAATTATATATTACCACAATCGTCAAAGAGATCAAGAATTTCTCAGGCATATTCGGCTGGTTGCTATCGAACGAACTACCGAATTATATCGGCAATCAGCCACCGGAAGCGGTTTCCCGCTGGGTGGAACGGATTATCTCGGTCATCAAGAAAATCGACCCAGACCGACCGGTTAGCATCGGTGATGGCGCATGGTGTCCGGAGATCATCGGACAACAGACCGGATTTCACCTGAGAAAATTGAACCGGTTTCAGGATTTTGTCGGATTGCATTACTATCCACGCGAGATGAGTGCTTGGCGGCATTCGTTCACGACGGCGTTTCGTCTGCGGTTAGCCGAAGAATGGGGAAAACCGGTCATTGTGGAAGAATTCGGAACTTCTACGACGCTTTGTTCGGAAGAAAATCAGGCGAAATATTATCGATCGGTGTTCCGGAGCGCCTTGATAAATGGCGCTCAAGGAGTCCTCAGCTGGTGTTTGAATGATTTTGATTTTACCGAAAAGCGACCGTACTCGCATCATGCCTACGAAGAGCGTTTCGGCATCGTCAGAATGGATCAAACAAACAAACCAGCGGCGCAGGAGTTTGAAAAATTCCAGGAAATTCTAAACGAAATTATTCCGAACGGATTCGACAAGATCGAGCGAAACGTCGGATTATTGATTCCTTCCAATTATTATTACGAATATCCATACCAGTACAAGCCTCAATTTCTCCAGTGGTACGATCTCTATCTGGAAACGTTTTCTCTACTGAAGCGAGCCAATCTGGGTGTTCGGATGGTCATCGAACCCGTTCAGGAGGTTGAGAAGGATGGCGCATATTCGCACGAACTTGAATTGAATCCCGACGAAATCCCGGTTTTGTTTGCGCCACGGTTAAAAGTCATGACAAAAAAAATGTGTGTGCAGATCGAAGAATATGTCCGGAAGGGCGGCACATTTTATTTTAGTTTTGCCAATGATAGTTGGGTTCTGGACTGGCATCTGCTCGCGGGCATCGAAATGGACTGCAAGTTTGGAGTTCCTGATTTTCCAGAAGTCGTCCAACTGACCGTTGGCGTGAAGAAAAATTGGGGCGAATTTGTCGAAGGTGAAAAATTTCAAATTCCGTTGAACAACGCATCGCCGGAATATAGTTATTGTCCGATCCTGAAAGTCGGTGGGAAAGTGATCTGCGAAGATATGTCCGGCGCGCCGTTTTTAATCGAAAACCGCATCGGCAAAGGCAAAGTATTTTTCACACCATATCCAATCGAAATGCTTTCGGTAGCCAGCACGAACGACGGTTGGAAATCGATATTTCGGCGGATCTACCGCTCGATCGCCATGGACCGGATGCCCGGACTGGAAATCCAAATTGAGGGTGATGGATTGGAATCCGGAATCTGGAAGAAAAAGGAAGAATATAAAGTTGTAATCCAAAACCACGCATGGACCGAGCGGATAGGAATTTTAAAAGTGCCGGATACTTCCTATGTTATTCAATCATCAAATATGGTATATAAAAAGATTTCAGATTGTAAGACCGAGCTAAACTT
>JBAZPZ010000052.1:0-14142 GCA_041645495.1 Fidelibacterota bacterium
GTCGATAACATCCGATTGTAAAACCGTTTCCGGCCGGATTTTGCCTCTGCCATCCAACGTCAAAACGCTGATTTCCGGGATTTCACCCGAAAGATAAACCGACTTATCCAGCGTGATCCGGACATTCTTCGACGATGACGTATCCGCCAACCAGTTCATGAGCCGCAGAATCGTTTCCTGATAAAAATCCATCTGCCGGGCGCCGGTAGTCATAAAACTCCATCGCCACAAATCGAATCCCGTACACAGAGCGATGCGTCTTCCCTGAAAATCCCGCACCGAGAGCACAGGCGTTTCTGCAAGTGTCGATGCCGTCATTAGTGTCTCAAAACCGTCCGCCAATTTCAGTTTTTTGAATCGCTGACCGATCGGCGGCAGATCACGGACGATCGCTTTCGGATCCATTCCCCAAAAAGTATCCCGGAAAATCGCATGATCTTCGCTCTCCGGCGTCAGTTGAACAGAAATTGCGACAGATGAATTTTCGGGCGTGCCGACCAGCAGTTTCTCGCCAAATAATCCATTCAGACGATCCGGCAAAAGCGACGGGGCGTCCATCACGAGAACCGGCGTTCGACCCGATTGAATCCGCCGCCGAATTTCCGCCATCCGGTTATCGTCCGAATTCCCTGCCGGATAGCCGATGAGAACAAGCGCTGTCCAATTATCCCGAAAAACCTTCGATTCGGATTTCGGAATCCAGCCGTCGGACGATTCGACCAAATTGATGACGTGAAATCGCTCGTCGGTTTCCAGCGTTTTCTTCAGAAATGTCGATTCGACATTCGATCGGGACGATAAAATCACGACGGTTTCATCGGTGGTTTTTACGAAAATGCCTTCCGTTTTGGAATTGTTGTACGGATTGATGTCTTTCTCAGTGTCGATTTCGACAGAAAGTAAAATCTCACCCGGCGTTTGCAGGACATGTGCGAACGCGATTTGCCGGCGGAACGATTCCTGATGTCTTTCGACCGTTTTCTTCTGAACCGTGCGTCCGTTTTCTTTCAAAAAAACCTGCGCGAGTCCGCCATTTCCCTGTGGAACAATCTCGGCGGAAACCTGAATCGTATCGCCGACTTTCGCCGTCGCAGGAACATCCAGATTTGCGACGAACGCATCCGCCAGACGCGCCGTGTCGCCGATCCCGACAGAATAAATCGGAAAACGTTTGCCGGTCTCGATGAAGCCCGGTTCCTCGCCCTGAGTTGAGACGCCATCCGAAAGCAAAACGGCGGCGCAAATCGCCTCGTCGGCATGTTTTTCGAGCGAATGCGCAATGGCTTGAGACAAATCAGTGCCCGATGCGTCGAACGACAAATCGGCGAGAGCGTTTTTATCTGTAGAAATGTCCGCACCGAACGGTTCGATGACGACTTTCGCGCCGCGTTTTTCCAAAACTTCCTGAAGGTTTTCAAACCGAGTCAGAATTGTATCTGCGTTGAAATTCTTCTGCGCTTTCATGCTGGTGGAATTATCCATCCAAAAAACGACCGTCGGCGAAAGATGCCGGATTTTATTCCAACTGACGAACGGTTTGAGCGCCAAAAAACCTAACCAGATAAAAAAGATCGATCGAAGAACAAGCAGGACGAGTCGTCCGCGCTGTGGCGTTTCACCACTGATTTTCCGAAAGGAAAGAAACATCGCCAAAGCGACGAAAAGCAGGACGGGAATTGCCCAAAGCGTCAGATTCTGGAGTTGCAGTTGAAAGTCGGTCATGAACGTTCAGGCGGTTAAGGAAAGATTCGGGACGGCGGAAACGTTCAAGTCGGAAAATTGTCCGCGTTTCATCATTTCCAATCCGGTTCGGGCGATCATAGCGGCATTGTCCGTACAATATTGAAGCGCGGGAAAATAGATTTCGATGCCGCGCCGGTCCGATTCTTCCTGAAAAACCTGCCTTAATCTCGAATTCGCCGCGACGCCGCCCGCCAATACCAATTTTGGGCTTTGCGTTTCTTCGATGACGGCAAAGGTGTTGACTTTCAGCGCATCGACGATTGCCTCCTGATAAGACGCGCAAAGATCGGACAGGTGTTCGGCGACCCACTCATCGCCTTTTTGTTTTACCAAATAAAGAATGGACGTTTTGAGACCGCTGAAACTGAAATCGAATCGCTCGCTTTTCACTTTTGCCCGCGGGAAATGGTAGAATTTCGGATCGCCGCTTTTCGAGGTTTTATCGATCAGCGGACCGCCGGGATAACCGAGATTTAGAATTCGGGCGGCTTTATCGAATGCCTCGCCCGCCGCATCGTCGATTCCTTTACCGATGATTTCATAACGGCCAAAATCCCTGACGTTCACAATCTGCGTATGTCCGCCCGAAACGAGCAGGCAAAGGAATGGATACGTCAAATTCGGATATGTCAGAAAATTCGCCATGATGTGGCCTTCGATATGATTCACGGCGATCAGCGGTTTTCCAGCGGCGTACGAAAGTCCTTTTGCATAACTGAGTCCGACGAGCAATGCGCCCATCAAACCGGGGCCGCGCGTCACGGCAATTCCATCGATCCCGGAAAGCGGAACGCCCGACTGTTTCAATGCCTGGCGCGTCAGGACATCGACCAGACGCATATGTTCTCGCGAAGCGAATTCAGGGACGACACCGCCATATTTTTGGTGCAGTAATTGAGACGAGATGATGTTAGTCAAAACGTCACCGTCCCGTAAAACGGCGATAGACGTTTCGTCGCACGAACTCTCGATTCCGAGTAAATTCACTTACGGTTTCCTTTCCCGAAAGACGCGAAGTTCGATTTCTGCGGGAATCATTTCTTCCGATGCGATGATGCTTTCCGGCAGAGTCGTTTCGGGAATGTAAAATTTTTGATCGGCTTTCCACTGTTTTTGAAAATCGATCGTCACACGGATATCCTCCGGCTTGATCGTTTTCAAAGCGCTCATTCCCGCTTGAACCGTCATCGAAACGATTGTCGGGCTGACTTCGACGTTCATGTTTTCCGGGACGTTGAGAACGATGACCGGGATTTCATCGATCCTTTTCTCGCTGATCTGCTCGATTTTTTGATAGATATGAACCGATTTGAACGGAACATGAAGGCCGGTCAGTTTGGACAGGTCGATCTTGACGTCTTTATCGAAAGGCGCAGAGACGTCTTTCAGCGAAATCGCTTTTGTCATGAGAGTCGAACATTGATCGACATACTCCTTCGGGCCGGAAATCCAAATGCTGTCGGGTATGACGACCGGATTTCCAGTTTTGATGTAGCCCATCGATTCCTCGATTTCAAGACGGGGAATGACGGGCACTTTCGCTTCACCGAGCACATCGAGTTCGACGTGAAGCGTCTCCGGAGAGACAATATGGTTAAACCGGATGTGGGCGCCTCGCGGTTTGAGGATTTTATCCGGATTTTCGTAAAAGTACTCGCTGAGCGGAAAATCGTATCGTTGACGAATATTGCCGACATCAACGACGAATTTGAACGACGATTTCCGGATCAGATTCAGATAGATCAGATCGATGCCTCTTCCCGTAAAATTGGCGTAAATCCGCTCGGGCACTTTGCTTTTAAGTGTCTTTCCGTTTTCGATGTTCCGAATCTCGATACGCGAAGAAAACGTATAGCTGTAATCATTGCTTAACAGCGTGTAAAGCCAGACGATAAACGAGAAGAGAAACACGCCGATTTTCGTTTTCGTGTCCGTGACGAACCAGCGTTTCACCCGTTTCCAGATGTCGGCAAACAACGCACGCTTGTCAATTTTTCCGTGATTTTCTTTTCCAATAGGTCTGTTCATACAGTCAGAAAATAGTAAAGGGGCTTGAAATTATCAAGCCCCTTTCGTTTTTAATTATCGTAACCGAATTCCGGAGACTATTTGGATTCCGGTTCGGGAGATTCCGCCTTTTCGGTTTCAGGCTCGTCTGCCGGTGAATCGGATTCCTTATTAGCCGTCTTGGTCGAGCGTTTCTTTGCGGCTTTTTTCGGTTCTTCCGTTGCTGTTTCGGCTTCGGAAGCAGGCACTTCTTCCGCTATTTTTTCAGCGGTTTTTTTCACGCTCTTTTTCTTCGGCTTCTCTTCTGGCTCTTCCAGTTTCGGTTCGGATTCCTCAGCGGCTTTGGCCTTTTTCCGTACGGTTTTTTTCTTTTCCGTACCGGGTTCTTCAGCCGGTTCCGCTTCCTTTTCGGATTCCGCTATTTTTTCGATAATCGCTTCAGGAATCTCGATCTTGTCGCCGGTGTCGCTTTGCTGGAACATATAAGCTTCTGCATCAGTCCTCGGCTTTTTCGGCATAGCCTGTTCGCGAGAGAGAACGACTTTCTTCTCGCTTTTGTTCACTTCCAGAACTTTCAGCTGAAGTTTTTCGCCGATCTGAACGCCTTTTCCGGCCGTTTTCCGGTCTTTCTTCGGAACCTGTCCCAGCGGAACAATTCCTTCCAGACCGAAAGCCAGATTGACGATGACCAATTTATCGGTAATTCGTGCGACTTCACCCTCGACGATTGCGCCTTCGACGTACAACGATTCGATAGACGACCACGGATCTTCCATGACCTGTTTCATACCGAGACTGATTTTCCGGTTATCTTTGGAAACTTCGAGAACCTTGACATCCAGTTCATCACCCTTCTTGAGGATTTCGCGCGGATGATGCAGTTTTTTCGTCCATGACATATCGGAAATATGAACAAATCCGTCGATTCCTTCCTGCAGTTCGATGAACGCGCCGTAAGGCGTCAAATTCCGGACGATGCCTTTATAAATGGCGCCGACGGAATAGGATTGTTCGATCGATTCCCACGGATCGGGTCCCAGTTGTTTGAAACCGAGCGAGATTTTTTTCTCCTGACTGTCAACATTCAGCACCTTGGCTTCGATCATTTCGTTCAAAGAAAAGATTTCGCTCGGATGTTTGATGTGTTGCGTCCATGAGATTTCCGAAATGTGGATGAGTCCTTCAACGCCTTTTTCCAGCTCGACGAATACGCCGTAATTGGCGATGTTGACGACTTTACCTTTGATAACGGTGCCGACGGGATATTTGTATTCGATTCCTTCCCACGGATGCGGCTGAAGCTGCTTCAGGCCGAGAGAAACTCTCTGTTTCTCGGAATCGTAATCGATGACTTTAACCGTCAGTTCGTCGTCCAGATTGACGACTTCGCGCGGATGATTGACGCGGCCCCAGGACAGGTCGGTGATATGAAGCAATCCGTCCAAACCGCCCAAATCGACGAAAACGCCAAAATCTGTGATGTTTTTGACGCGTCCCGTCAGAATGTCTCCGACTTTGATCTTCGACAACAGGTCGTCGCGTTTTTCCTTAAGACTTTCTTCCAAAATATCCTTACGGCTCAGGACGACGTTTTTCCGGAGTTCGTTGAGTTTGACAACCCGGAATTCAAACGTTTTCCCGACGTAATTGTCGAAATCCGTCACGGGACGAATATCGATCTGTGAGCCGGGCAGAAATGCGTCGATGCCCATGATGTCCACGACCATGCCGCCTTTGATGCGGTTGAGCACTTTACCTTCGACGGTTTCGGCGTTATTGTATATCTGACGAACCCGTTCCCAGACGCGCATAAAGTCCGCTTTGCGCTTCGAGAGAATCATTTGTCCGTTTTCATCTTCGAGCGTATCGACAAATACTTCGATCTGATCGCCGACTTTGGGCAATTCACCTTGTTCAAATTCGTCGCGCGAGATCACGCCTTCGGATTTGAAACCGACGTCCATCAGGATTTCATTTTCATGGACAGAAACGACGGTTCCGATAATCCGCTGTTCCTGCGAAATATCTTTAATCGAACTTTCGTATTTCAGTTGTTCTTCGGTGCGGGATACTTCTGCCTCGTCTTTTAAATCCTGAAGATTGTACACCCGGATTTTTTCCGAATACGGACCGATCTTGATCTCTTCGGTGACATAATCGACTGCAGATGTTACAACGGAAGCAGGTTCGGTTTCAGCTACCGGTGTTTCCACGCTCTCGGCCGGAACCGCAGTCTCTTCGGCTGGGGTTGGGGTTAATTCATTTTCTTCTTCAAACATCAAACGTTTCCTTAGGTTAAGGGTTGAACGGACACGACAGGTTTCGGATATTCCCGCGGTTTTTCACGCGAGCCGAACCTTTTATCGAACCATTTCTGGACGATTTTTCACGATTTCAATAATTTTTTCTACTTGTTCTTCAAAGGTCAAATGGGTGGTGTCTATCACGATCGCGTCATCGGCTTTTTTCAATGGGGAATGCGCACGCGACGAATCGATCCGGTCGCGATTTTTGATCTCTTCAACGATCTCTTCCCAACTCAGATTCTGACCGATTTTCTGATAATCTCCGATGCGTCGTCGGGCGCGAACTTCGACATCCGCCGTCACATAAAATTTATAATCAGCTTTCGGAAAGACGTTTGTGCCGATGTCCCTGCCTTCCATGACGATATTGCTTTCACGAGACATTTCGCATTGGCGTTTGACCATGATCTCACGAACGCCCGCGATCGCACTCACCGGACTGACCGCCTGAGCGACTTTCGCCGAACGAATTTCGTCGCTGACATCTTCGCCATTCAGGAGAGTTCGCAAGGTGCCGTTTTCCCATCGAAAACGAATGTCGGCCGAGTTCGCCAAAGAAATTACTTGTTCGGAATTTTCCGGGCTCACTTTTTTGCGAATCGTTAGCAATGTGATCGCGCGATACATGGCTCCCGTATCGACGTAAGTAAAACCAAGTCTTTTGGCAACTTCTTTCGCCGTACTGCTTTTTCCCGAACCCGCAGGTCCGTCGATTGCGACTACAATACCCATTTCACCCTTTCAAAAAGCCCGTAAATTTAAATCCGCACGAGACAAAAACAAACCTTTTCCCTCCGGGGAATTTCATAATTGACATTTTTCTTTCAGTCTCTGAATTTCATCCGGTTTTAAAAAACGCCACTCGCCTGTTTTTAGACGTCCGTAACTGATTCCCGCAAAACGAATCCGGTCCAAGGTCAGGACGCGATAGCCGAGGATTTCAAAAATCCGGCGTATTTCCCGGTTCATTCCTTCCATCAAATCGATCCGTACGACGGTTTCACCTAGATTATAAATGATTTCGATGACTCTGCCGGTCGCTATTTTTCCCTTTTCCAGTTCGACTCCGGATCGGATTTTCTCCCGGATTTCAGTACCGACTTTCCCTTCGATATGAATTTCGTAAGTGCGCACGATCCGAAATCGCGGATGTGTCAGTCGAAAATGCAGATCGCCATCGTTGGTCAGAATCAGAACGCCGGTCGAGTACATATCCAGTCGTCCAACCGGCTTGACTTTTTCGGCCGTCCCGATCAAATCGCCGACATGCTTCCTTCCTTCCGGGTCGCTCAATGTTGTAACGACACCAGCCGGTTTATTCAGCAGAATGTAAATCGGTTTTTCCGGACGAACCGGTTTGCCGTCGAGTTCAACACTGTCGTTTTCCCGAACGACAGTTGCCAGTTCGGTGATAACCGAACCGTTCAACCTGACTCTGCCTTCGAGAATCAGTGTGTCGCAAGCCCGGCGGGAACCGATCCCGCAGGAAGCGAGAAATTTATTAAGTCTGTTCTCTTTCGGGAACTGATTCACTGGGTTCGTCATGCATGATTTCTTCTATTTCTTTGATTTTCGGTAAGTCCTTGATCGTCGCGAGACCGAAATATTCCAAAAAGTAGGAAGTCGTACCGTACAGCAAAGCGCGTCCGGGGCCGTCCTGCCTTCCCTTGGTCTCGATCAGGTTTTTTTCGATGAGTGGTTTCAAAACCGTCGTTACGCCGCGAATCGAATCGATTTCCGTCCGGTTGACCGGCTGTTTGTAGGCGATGATGGAAAGCGTTTCCAGCGCCGGCCGCGAGAGTCGCAGTTTGCCTTTCGATTGAAATAAGCGCGAAATCCACGGATCGTATTCCGAGCGCGTCATGAGCCGATATCCGCCTGAAAGCGTTTGAATCCAAACGGGCGATTTTTCCAGTTCGTAATACATGTTGATTTCATCAACGATCTGTGCGAGATCGGTCTCTTCCTGAAGGCAGACTTTTGCCTGCTCGTCCGTCAGCGGTTCGCTTGCGGCAAACAAGAGCGCTTCTATGATTTTATGCGTTGGCGACAGCATCCTGACCCTTGGTTTTGATTTTCGATAACCAAATATCTCCGTAAATATCCTTTTGAGAAACGCGGACGATTTCCGATTTGACCATTTCCAGAATCGCCAGAAACGTCACGACGACTTCAACACGGTTCTTCAGATGTTTGGCGATTTCGAAAAATCTCAGACGATTCTTTTCCCCAAACAGCGAATAGATAAACCGAACCTGCTGACCGATGCTCATCCTGATCTGATCGATTTCATAATAGGTCGGTTTCGGCAAAGTGTCGATCAATTTGTGGAACATCACGCCCAAGTCCATCAAATTGACATTCCACAAAAACAGGTCGGGATCGATAGACGGCGTTTCCGGGGCGGCGAAAACCGGATGAAAATGTTGTTGATTTTCTTCCAGATTCCGAAGCGTCTCGCTCGCCATTTTAAACTGCTGATACTCGACAAGCATCTGAACCAGTTCGGTGCGCGGGTCTTCAATCTCTTCGAGATTTTCGTTCGTATCGTGCGGCAGAAGCATCTGCGCCTTGATCCGCATGAGCAAAGATGCCATATAAATGAATTCGCCCGCGAGCTGGAGATTCATGCTCTTCATGAGTTCCAGATATTGAAGATATTCAGACGTGATGTAAGAGATGGGAATGTCATAGATATTGATTTCATCGCGTTTGATAAAGAAGAGCAACAAGTCCAGCGGACCTTCGAAGACATCCAGTTTGACATTGTAACTCATTCAGAATGACGCATGTTAACCGAGCGACATCACTTTCCGAACGGCGGCCATCGTTTCGCACGCAACCGCCCGGGCGCGTTTCTCGCCGTCGATGAGAATATCCATGACCTCGTCCTGATGCGAATGAAAATAATTGCGTTTTTCGGTATAAGGTCCGATCTTCGCCGCAATCGCATTCGCGCATTTCATCTTACAATCGACACAACCCAACGCGCCGGTTTTACAGGTTACGGAAATCTCGTCGCTGTTCTCCGGATTAAATTTCTGCTGATAAGTATAGACAAGGCAAACTTCCGGTCTGCCGGGATCGCCGCGCCGGATTTTCTGCGGATCGGTGACAGCCTTTTTCAATTTCGTCCGCACTTCATCCGAAGAATCCGACAGCAAGATCGTGTTGCCGACCGATTTGCTCATTTTATTGCCATCCAATCCGGGAAGCCGCGCAAACTGAGTCATTTTGATCTCCGGAATTGGAAAGACTTCGCCGTATTGAAGGTTGAATTTCCGCGCCAGTTCCCGTGTGATCTCGACATGCGGCGCCTGATCCTCACCGACGGGTACGAGGTTTGCGCGGTAGATCAGAATATCCGCCGCCTGCAGAACCGGATAACCGAGATGTCCGTAAATCATGGTGTCGAGGTTCAAGTCTTTCACCTGCTCTTTGAGTGTCGGATTTCGTTCCAGCCGTGCCGTCGTGATGAGCATGGAAAAGATCAGATGCAGTTCCGTGTGTTCCTTGATCTGGCTCTGCCGGAACATCGGGCTCCGTTTGGGGTCGATTCCGACCGAAAGCCAGTCGCAGATCATCTCGATCGTGTTGGTCAATAATCCGCTCGTATCGGGATTGGTCGTCAGGGCGTGATAATCGGCGACCAAATGATAATTTTCATATTCTCCCTGTAAAGCGACCCAGTTTTCCAGCGCGCCAACATAATTGCCGAGATGCATTTTTCCCGTCGGACGCATGCCACTAAGGATTCTTTTTTTTCGAGGTTCTTCCATGATTCTCCAACTCTAATCTAAAAATAAATACGGACGCCATTCTTCGACAGGCGACTCTATAAATCTCTGTAACGTGTGCAGTTTGTGCGGCTTCAACGGTTTCTTCCGGAGTTTCATGCCGGATTCTTCGAGCGTCCTATCGCCTTTCCGGTTGTTGCACGGGATGCACGCGGCGACTAAGTTCGCCCACGAATCCGCACCGCCCTGCGACTTGGGAATGATATGATCGACAGTCAGCGGAACTCCTTTTGCCCCGCAATACTGACAAATGAGTCCGTCGCGCCGAAAAATATTCACCTTGTTCAGAACGGCTTCCCAATGGCGAACGTGAACGTACTTTTGGATGCGAATGATCGTCGGGATCGGATAATTAATCGAGACCGTTCGGAGAAATTGATGGTCGGTCGTTTTCACCATCGTCGCCTTGTTTTGAAGCAACAGCGTTATCGCGCGCCGCACATCGCAGATATGAAGCGGCTCGTAAGTCTGATTCAAAACCAACACGCTTCGGTGAATGAGTGACTTTTCCATTATCGCACCAAATTTCTGATCGATTTACATACAAGAAACGTCTGCTTCAATTGCTCGTTGAAATCGACCGCCGTTTCGATCAAACTGTCGATATGAACCCAGCCGGAAGAATGCAGGATTTTTCCGTTTCCGATCGATAAACCGACATGACCGATTTTGTCATCTTCTCCGAAGAAATAAAGATCGCCCGTTTCGGCGTCAGAAAATTCAATTTCCACCAGAGATTTCATCTGAAATTGTTCACCCGCATCTCTCTTTAGTGAAATCCCGCACAGTCCGAAAACCGACTGCATAAGTCCGGAACAGTCCGTCCCGAACGGACTTTTTCCGCCCCAGAAATATGGAATGCCGAGAAAACGATGTGCGGTTTGGACGATTTTGTCACGCATCGATTTGCCGAAAATTGTCAACGGTCGATTGCTCATCCAGCCGGTTTTTCCGTCGGGCAATTGAATGAGAACTACGTTTCCATCATCCCTTACCAATTGCACCCGGCTCATGAGCGTCACTTTTTGGAAAATGTTCGTCATTTCCGGCGTCGTCCAGACATTCGCTACCGAATCATTCGGCGTAAACCATTTGCCATCTTTCGCTTCCCACAAATCGTTATCGACGATTGTATTCCAGCGAATCCAGCCGCGATATCCGTCGGGACAAACGATCCGAAACCACTTGTCCGATTGATCGAGCACTCCGACGACCTCGCCGAGAAATGCTTGCGTGACCATTTCCGAGCGAAAAGACGGCTCGGAATAAAGATTGGAAACGACGGTATTGACGATCTTTCTATTCATAAAATCCAGCGAATTTATCCCGAACGAAGGAAGCGACCAAGCGATTTTTATGCCTGGCTATTCACTGTTCACTTCATCATCCTGTTCAAATTCTTTGTTCAACACGAGAAAATTTCCAGAATTATCGACAATAATCCAACGGTGAATTTCGTAAAATGTACGTCGAACTTGCTGGCATGTCCGAACCTGCAAATTCAAAATAATCGAAAATTTTTCCTTTCAAACTGACAGAATTTCCATAAATTTGGTCAGTTTGTTGACAGAATTTGGAAAATATGATGACTTACATACCACAAAAACAGATTGACTCATTGGCTCGACTACTCATTCCGGGAAAAGTAATCGTACTGTACGGTGCACGTAGGGTGGGAAAAACGACCCTGCTTAAACAATTCCTTAAGACAGTTCAAGAAAAATATTTGTTTGTTACGGGAGATGACATTTTTACCAGACAATATCTTGAAAGTCAGTCTATTGAAAAACTGCGCGCTTTCGTCGGCGATCACAAATTGCTCGTAGTCGACGAAGCGCAATATATCAAACAAGTTGGGTTGAATTTAAAAATCATCATCGATTCCATCCCTGAAATGAAAATAATCGCGTCCGGCTCTTCTTCGTTTGAACTTGCCAAAGATATCGGCGAGCCGTTGACCGGCAGAAAATATACACTCAACCTGTTTCCTCTTGCACAGATGGAAATTTCGCAGATCGAGACACGACCCGAAACAGATGCTCATTTGGAAACACGTCTGCTTTACGGCTCATATCCTGAAGTCGTTACGACGTCTGATTATCGTCGGAATCAGGATTATCTCAAAGAACTCGTGAACGCTTATCTCTTTAAGGACATTTTAGAGTTGGAAGGAGTCCGTCACGCAGATAAACTTTTTCGGCTTCTGCAATTGATTGCCTTTCAGATCGGAAAAGAAATGTCTCTGAACGAGTTAGGACGGCAAATCGGCATGAGCAAGAATTCCGTCGATCGTTATCTTGACCTTTTAGCAAAGACCTTCGTTGTTTTTCGACGCAACGGGTACAACCGAAACCTCAGGAAAGAAATTTCAAAAAATCCGCGCTACTATTTCTATGATTGCGGAATCCGCAATGCAGTTATAGGAAATTTCAATCCAATCGCAAACCGTTTCGATATTGGCGAGCTTTGGGAAAATTACTTCGTCTCTGAAATGTTGAAAAAACATGAATATTCTCACGAATCAACGAATTCATATTTCTGGCGAACCTATGATAAAAAGGAAATCGATTTGATCGAAGAACGACAAGGGAAATTGTATGCCTACGAAATCAAATGGAGTCCGGGAAAAGGAAAAATTTCATCCGAGTGGAAAAAATCCTATCCGGATTCTAAGTTCGATATCATTCACCGCGAGAACTATTTATCTTATTTGATGAATGGTTCTCAAATTTAAAATTCATCTAATATCGATCGTTCTCTTCTGATTTGAATTACTTAAATGGGTTCGTCAGTGTCGAATTTTTCCGTATCTCAACACTCTTTCGCAACCGGTCGATTGCATCGCGGACAACCTTTTCGCCTTCTTCCGTACTGTTTCCAATCGTACGTGCATTGTCCGCTATCAGCCGAATCCTGTACTGACCTTGAATGTAATTCTCTTCAAACAGCTGCAACTTGATCGGAATCGATCCGGATTTTTTTTCCAATCCGATCTCCTTTGCCTTTTGGGTCAGTAGAACATCGCGAATGACATAATCCATCGCCAGAACGACGCTTTTTGAAGTAACAGAGTACGGAACATATCTCAGCGCATGGACGAACTGCACAACGGTCATTTCCTGTCCGTTGATTTCTGCAAGGACATCGTTCCGCCGTGGCTGAACCGTTTTTTCCAATTGTGCAAGTTCCGCATCGCTTAATTGCATATCCCTTGTTAAATCACCCAAAGCGGGAACGCGCGCCAAACCGAAAGCGATTCTCTCCGAAACCCAGTTTAATGTCCGGGACTCGATCCGCGGCATGGATTTGAGCGGCATTGACCGGGCATAGTCAAAAGAAAATTGCTCGCCGATGCTCCTTTCGATAACACGACGAATAAACTTGCGATTCGCAATTTCAGAACTAACAGAAGAACTGTTTCGGTTCCGAACACCTGTTATTTGAAGAATCGACCAGGCGAAGCCTGTGTGAATCGGTCGCGTTACGATGCCCGGTTTTTGGCGAAATCCCACCATCGCGGCGTCAAATTCCATCTCTTCCCACGATAGCCAACCCAAATCGCCGTCGAATTTCGGCTGGTTGATGTTATAAGGAACTGCATTCTCCAAAACAATAAACGAGGCGCCGTTTTCAATCAGACGGAACGCCTGTTTCGCCGAGGCTTTATCACGAAAGTAAAGTCTCCGAAAACGGCGTTCCTGACGCAGATAAACGCCGATCTCATCAAGACTGGTATCGGAAATCTTGATTTTTGGCTGAATCACCGACCGGAAATATTCCTCCCTCAGACAGTGATCCCGATATGCCGAGAGTTGCAGTTGAAACGATTCGTCAAACGTTACACTGGATTTCAGCGCCTCTGACGCCAACAGCCGTTTGTCGATCATCCCGTCTAAAAACCACTCGCGCAAAGAATCGGAATCAACTTCTTCCGTTTGACGGAGAACGTCTGTATAGGCAGCGCGGAATTCATTTAAAGTGATCTTGTCTGTGCCAAACGTAGCGACCGATTTTCCGTCGGAACAACCACTACCCCAAATCATAAGAACAACGATCGCGAATAACTTCCCAACAAAAAAATTCATCCGATTTGTTTCAATTTTGTCCAATATCATTTTCAATCACCTGCCAAATCAACAATAGTCAATTTAACCGTTTGCAAAAACAATACTCAACATTTTCAATGAATACGCAAATTCGGAATTATCCTTAACCGCAAGTGAATACGAAACCTTGCCTTAAACTTAGAAAAATACAATTTAGAGTTATGTTTCTTGTTCTGCCTGCCC
>JBAZPZ010000053.1:0-13960 GCA_041645495.1 Fidelibacterota bacterium
GCGTTAGAGCCTTTTTAAACTGGGCGGTTGAAAATAAGCGGTTAGAGCGTCTGCCTTTCAAAATCAGACAGTTTCAGATCAAGCGCAAAGAAGCGATGTATTATTCCAACGCTGAAATGAATCTGATTTTGGGCAAAGCGAAAAGCGATCCGTTGCTACTTGCGCGGATTTACCTTCACTGGCAGACCGGTTTAAGGCTGATGGAATTTCGGTCAAGTTACTTGGATAATGGTTTTATCAAGACGTTCAATCCGGTCAAACACGGCGACGCGCGGTCAATTCCTATCAGTGAAGCGGTAACGCGGTTTTACACACAGGCGCAAACCGACAAGCGGGATGATCACTGTATATCTAAGAAATTTCACAAGATTCTAATTAGCCTTGGGCTTTACAAGACAAGGGGCGGCGACTGTCGGGACTTCCATAACCTTCGGGACACCTTTGCGACGATGACCTATTACCAGACAAGAGACATTTTTCGGGTTAGTCGTTTGCTTGGGCATAGGTCGGTTAAAACGACTGAGTGTTACGCTTTATTCGATGTTTCATTGCTTGATAGGGATTTCGGAACGTCTGAGAAAAGCGCGTCTCCCGTCGATTTGGATACGCGATTTCGGTACACTGTTTCGGATACCGAAGTTACCGACGGAGAATATTTACCAAAATATGCTAAGATTTACAACACTGCTTTCGCTAATTGACAAATGAATGCAAAGCGTAAATTTGGTTTTCACGACGGAAGGCTTGGAAGTGAGTGCAGTAGGATTCGAACCTACGACCCACGGCTTAAAAGGCCGATGCTCTACCAACTGAGCTATGCACCCTGAAAAAAAGCCTGTGAAATTATCAATCAATCGACAGATTTCCAAGAAAAATTCCGGTAGGAAAGATCGTCTGTTGATAGAAAAATCTTTGGCAAAAAATAGGGATTTGATTTATTTCTTTTCTCGTCTTATCTTGTTACTGTAATATTGAATCGGGAAAAGGTTGAAATGAGGATGTCAAGAGGAACGGTTTTTCTGGTTTCACTGTGGTTGGGATGGATTTCCTGCGGCGGACACATGACCCAAACGGCAATTCCTATTCTTTCCGATGGGCGGTACGATTCGGAGTTTCCCAACCGGGACGTTTCCCGTCAATTAAAGGACATCGTCGAATCGATCAAACTCCTGAATTCCGTCGCTTATTACAAATCCTTTGTCTTCCCGGAAAACAGCCGCATCCGTCCGACAGAAATCAATCAGAATACGCTAAAAGACAAAACGATTCAGCAGATTTATTTCAGCAAAACCGCCTCCGGAACGGGATGCATCATTTTTAATGACGGCAGTAAACTTCTGCTATTAACTTGCGCGCACATTATCGATTTTCCGGATACGATTATCAAATATCAGAACAGCGATAACCTGAAGAAAGAGTTCGTCCAGAGCATTTCGTTTAAAGAAAAACAGACGAATTACGCATCCGACTTGCCGAGTTCCGGCGAATTTGAGATCGTTGCCTCGGATGAAAACGCGGACATCGCCTTGTTGGGTCAAAAATTTACCGATGGCAAATTCCATAACATTCCGGTTTTTAACTATCCGTCTGGCAAGGCAAAAGAACTTGAATGGGGAAGTTTTGTCTATTTGTTGGGTTTTCCCCGCGGTTATAAAATGGTAACGACCGGAATTGTCAGCGATCCGAACCGCGGAAAGGACGGCAGTTTTTTACTCGATGCGTTATTCAATCGCGGGTTCAGCGGCGGAATTGTTCTCGCTGTTCGGGACGGCGTCCCGAATTTTGAGTGGGTCGGCATCGCGCGGTCGGCTGCCGCGGAGTACGATTTAAAGGTCAAACCACCCGAGCATTTCGATCTGACGAAATACGATGATCATCTGCCGTATCATGGCGATTTATTTGTCAATCAACAGGTGGAAATCCAATATGGAATCACGCATATCGTCCCGATGGAAACCATTCAGAAGTTTCTGCGACAAAACGAATCGAAGATCCGCGCGGCAGGCTACGCCATTCCTCAGGCGATGAAGACCGATTCGCCCACGGACAAATAGAAAACCGGATATGATTACAGAAGCAGGCAAACGTTAAACAAATGGTTTTTTACACTCCAATTTCTTACTATTTTAAGTCGGTGCGGAAAAACTTGGAACTGTTCAGGCTGGAAATTAAATTCAACACCTGTGAAATTGACTTTTTGTTTTTTGGAAAAATTTTTGGTTCAACCATTTAAAAAGGAGTTCATATGTCAACAAAAGTAGCAATTAATGGTTTTGGAAGAATCGGTAGATTAGTTTTCAAGGCCGCTTACAAAAAGGCCGATCTCGAGATCGTCGGCATCAACGATTTAACGGATGCAAAAACACTGGCGCATCTACTGAAATACGACAGCGTCCATGGCAAATTTCCGGGCGAAATCCAGGCCGAAGAAACCGCTATCGTCGTCGATGGAAAAAAGTATCCGATTTTCGCTCAAAAAGATCCGGCAATGTTGCCGTGGGGACAATTGGGCGTCGATATCGTCGTCGAAGCGACCGGAAAATTTCGCAGTCGTGAAGGAATGATGAAACACATTCAAGCCGGCGCCAGGAAAGTGATCCTGACCGTTCCCGCCGACAAGAAAGAAGATGTGGACGCCACGATCGTTCCGGGAGTCAACGACGAGATGCTGACCAAAGATTGCGTCTTCGTATCGAATGCTTCCTGCACGACGAACTGCCTCGCTCCGATCGTCAAGGTTCTGAATGACAATTTCGGCATTAAACGCGGTTTGATGAACACGATCCACAGTTACACGAACGATCAGGTTATCCTCGATTTCCCGCACAAAGACCTGCGCCGCGCCCGCGCCGCCGCCATGTCGATTATTCCGACGAAAACCGGCGCCGCAAAAGCCATCGGGCTCGTCATTCCGGCGTTGGATAAGAAATTAGATGGTTTTTCCATGCGCGTTCCGACTCCGGACGGCTCAGTCGTTGATTTGACTGTGGAATTGGAAAAAGCCGCAACGAAGGAAGAAATCAACGCCGCGATGAAAGCCGCCGCCGAAGGCGCCATGAAAGGCGTTCTGGAATATTGCATTGATCCCATCGTCAGCACGGACATCATCGACAATTCTCACTCTTCAGTTTTCGACTCGCTGTTGACGCAGGTTATCGGTGGAAACTTCGTGAAAGTCGTTTCGTGGTACGACAATGAATGGGGTTATTCCAGCCGCGTCGTCGAACTCGTCGAAAAGATGGGCAAGTTCTAAGCATCATACGCTGGCAAATCGCTCATGAAAACCGTTAATTTTATATTCGGAATTCACAACCACCAGCCGGTCGGCAACTTTGACTTTGTATTCGAAGCCGCGTATCACGACAGTTACCTGCCTTTTATGGAAATTGTCGAGGAATATCCCGAAATCCACATCTCGTTTCATTTCAGCGGTTGTCTGCTGGAATGGTTCGAGGCGCATCATCCGGAATATCTGGATAAGGTCGCGACTTTGGTTGCCCGCGGAAACGTGGAAATCATCTCGGGCGGTTTCTTCGAGCCGGTACTCGCCGTCATTCCCGACGTCGATAAGGTCGGGCAGATTCGGATGATGAACGATTTCATCCGAAACCGGTTTCACTACGAAGCGAGAGGACTTTGGCTGACCGAACGCGTCTGGGAACCGTCGCTCGCCAAACCGATCGCGGAATCGGGAATCCGGTACATCACGGTGGACGATTACCATTTTCTGAGCACCGGAAAGCAGGCAAAGGAACTGACGGGACATTTCATCACGGAAGAGCAAGGCAAAACGCTCTCGATTTTCCCCATCAGCCAAAAGTTACGCTATGCGATTCCGTTTCAGGATCCGCAGATCACGATCGATCATCTTGGACAATTCACCACCGAAGACGGCAACAACGTAGTCGTCATGGCGGACGACGGCGAGAAATTCGGCGTCTGGCCCGGCACGCGCGAAGCCGTTTTCGACAATAACTGGCTGAGAAAATTCTTCGATATTCTTCTGCAAAACAAGGAATGGCTCAAGACGCTGACGTTCTCGGAATGGTACGATGCGCATCCGCCGAAAGGGCGCATTTACCTGCCGACGGCTTCATACTTCGAGATGAGCGAATGGTCTTTGCCGTGGGAACAGGGCGAAAAATTCAGCGATCTGGTTCACGACTTCGAGAAAAAGAAAAAAATCGACGAAGTTCGCCCTTTCATCAAAGGCGGATTCTGGCGCAATTTTCTTTTCAAGTATGACGAAGGCAACTGGATGCAGAAAAAAATGCAGAGGCTGTCCGATCGTCTGCATGCGCTGAATCCGGAAGACTTCGCGACGAAAGAACTCGCTATGCTGAATACCGCGCGCGAACATCTCTGGCGCGGCATGTGCAATTGCGCTTACTGGCACGGCATCTTCGGCGGACTCTACCTGCCACATCTTCGGCACGCGATTTATTCCGAACTCCTAAAGAGCGAAAATCTGCTGAACAGGATCGAAAAAAAGAGCGGATTCCTCGCCGAATCGACAGATGTTGACGCGGACGGAATGGAAGAAATCCTAATCACCAACGGAAATATTCACGCTGGATTTGCGCCTCATCGCGGCGCCGTTATGGAAGAGCTGTCGCTGTTCGACAAATCCTTCAACCTGCTGAACAATATCCGCCGTTACCGCGAATCGTACCACCGGAAAGTTTTCCTCGCGGATCAGGAAGAGAATTCCAACACAGCGGGAAGCATTCACGACCTCGTTCTTTCCAAGGAAAAAGGTCTGGAAAAATATCTGAAGTACGATTTCCACCCGCGGAAAAATCTCGTCGATCATATCATCCATCCGGCGGTCAGTCTCGACCAGTTCCGGAACGGTGAATATTACGAAGACAGCGATTTTCTCGGCGGGAAATACGACGCGACGATTGACGAGAAAAAGAAAAACGTCGTCTTTTCTCGCGACGGCTGGGTCAACTGGCAGAAATTCTCGATCAAAAAAGTCGTGACTTTCAGAAAGTCGTCGCTCAACGTTGCGTATCATCTGACAAACACCGGCGATCGTGAGAACGTATTCCGGTTCGGTCCCGAGTTCAATTTCGCTTTACTGGGCGGTGATTCACCGGATCGTTACTATATTTCCGGCGAGAAGAAACTCGAACCCGGCACGTTGAATTCCATCGGCATCGAGCCCGGCATCCAAACGCTGGGCGTCGTCAATGAGTGGGATAAATTCAAGGCGGAAATCACGACGCAAATTCCCGTCGATTTCTGGCGGTTTCCAATCGAGACCGTTTCGCTTTCCGAGGCGGGATTCGAGCGCGTTTATCAGAGTTCGGTCATCATACCGTGGTTTCCTATCCGGATTCAGCCGGAAGAGACGATCGACATTCTCGTCGAACTGAAGATTACCAACCTGTAATCTCGTTTTACAATCTTCAGCCGATCGTTTCCGAACGGAACGGCCGGTTTTTATTTTTTTAAGACCATCTTCTAAGAGACAAACCAGAAGCTGACAAATCCCATTCAACCTATTTAACCCAATCAACCCAATCAACCTAATCTACCTAATCTACCTAATCTACCTAATCTACCTAATCTACCCAATTAACCCGATCGCCATTCACCGCTAAAACCTCCGCGATGCCGTCGGCATTTTGCCGAAGAATGGTTTGAATTCGGTCGAACAGTTGCTCGCCTGTCATTACGTCGGTTCGATAAGATTTGGCAAGCGATGGGCAGATGACCGTCAGATAGATTTTTTGTAGACGATCGTCATCGGAAACCATTAGCCGGTACAGATCGCGCACATGCTTGAGAAACAGATAATCATGGAACAGGGCTTTCATCTTCAGACTTTTTTCGGAAGGAAGAAATTTCGATAATCGATCGATCAATGTCGCCGAGATTGGACTGCCGATCTCGAACCGCGCTTTCAGAATGAAGAGAAAGTTTTCCGTATCGCGTAGTCCGCCGGGCGATTCCTTGACGTCGATTGCCTGTCGATCGAATGCATTCGTCTGCCGGGAAGCAATCTCTGACTGAAGATGCCGGGTATATTCTTCCTTTTGCGAAAAGATGTACGGCCGGATAATTTCCCGAATGAAAGTATCGTAGAAATGCGTTGTCCCGACAATCATCCGCGCGCCGAGCAATTGCGATTTATCGATAAAAGCGTGATCGTCCGGATGATCGAAGAATTCCCGGATATTTCCGAATGTCGTGACGTAATGTTTGAATCGGTCGGCGAACCGGTAATGCGGCATGATCGACCGCCGGATGATGCGCTTGTTCATTTTCAGAATAATGCGGTCACAGAATTCCAGAATTTCCGGGTCGTCGGAATCGAGAAGAATGATCAGGTCGTAATCATCGTCAAATGCCTGACTTCGCGCATGTCCGCCTGCGGTAAAAATGGCCAGAATATCCTGCGTTTTTGGCGCCGGTTTCCTCATTTCGTTCGCCGCTTCTTCGCGGCAGTAGTCGAACAACCGTTTAATATAAATATCTGAAACCAGCGTGAATTCCCGATTGATCTCTTCCAAAGATGTGCCGTCGATCAGGCTGACACCAAGCCGCATAAATTCGAAATCGTAATAATCGCCCAACGTATCGAGCTTTTCCCAGAGTGTATCGATGTTGTCCAAACTTCGATACAATCCGTCGGCCAAATTCCGGACTTCGCCCTCGCGGTTCAGATAGCCGATGAAATGGGAATAATTCCGGAAGACGCGATGAATGAACCGCTTGAAATAATAACTGCTCCGCAGATACATCCGGCAAAGCGAATCCAGCGCCTGCCGGGATTTCTCGACGTCGGCCGGCCAGATCGGATTTCGAACGATTTCCGCGAATCTTTTCAGATGCTCCTCGGATAAATTGGCGATGAAATCGTTCAGCCTCTGCGGCGCGTAATTGACGATCTGGCTCAGGCGCGTCACGGTCTGAAGTGTGTCGTCCAAACTGTGGATATAACCGTCGGTCAGATCGCGGAAAAGCGGCGTTTTCGCCAACTGCGGACGATGGTTGAGCAGGATCGTGATCAACGCCAAAATCGGATATGGCGTCTGGTTGCTCCAATGAATATAAGACCGGACAAGCGCTTTCTGTTTGGCAGACGGCAGAGATAAAAAATCGTTCACAAACCGGCTCAGCATCGACTCGTCGTCTTTGTCCATCCAAAAATGAATGTCTTCCCAGAACCGTGTTCCTCGGAAAAACCGCGATGTTTTCAGAAAATCCACCGCAATATTGCCGCGATAACCGCCGTCGAGTTTGGGATGCGTCATAGGGAAAAATACAGTAATGCAATCAAGGTGACGCGTGATCTCCCGAATGAGATTTTCGACGCCGGTCCGCGCGATTCGCTGATGATCGCGGTATTGCACCATCAACTGCGCTTGCGCGTTAACATATGTTTTATCCTCGTATCCCATGGCAAAGGCGACTTTTCTAAGATTTTCGGAATTCTCATCCGATTCGAATGAAATCTCCTCTTCCTGGACTACATACAGCATATACAAAAACCGGAAAGTCTCAAAAAATGTCAGCGCCTGATAAACGCGCTGATAATTTTCATGATTGTCCCGGTCTTCAATCATCAGGCTTCCGAGCACCTCGAGCGACGTGTGTCCGCGAATTCCTTTGGCGGTTCGTTGGGCAAAAAGCGTTGCCTTGAGCATTCTCAGCGCATCGCGTTTGGGATTCAGCGTCGATTCCGGCGGTTCGTTAGTCATCAGGTCACGGATTTCGCCGAGTAGTCCGCGCAAAAATCCTTCGTGATATTTGTTGTCTTTTCCTTTACGAAAATAGTACCGACCGAGAATTTCCCGGTCAAACCGGTTGAACAGCCGATTGTTTCCAAGAATCGGAACGGCGTTGAGCATTTCACTGAGAATGACGACGTCCTGAATCTGCTCGTCGAGAAGCAAATGATATTCCTCAACCGAAGCCGAGTAGCCGCGTTTGATGCCGACATGTTCGGAAAGATGGAAATGAAGCGCGCAGGCATATTTCAGCATTTCGGTATTCAACGCTCCAAAAGCCGCCGTCAGGATTTCACGATCTTTGGGTCCGGCGTCTATCACGCCCATGTCGATGTCATCCTGATCGACGCGCGTGCCGACGCCACAGACGACAAAATCGGGGCGTTTTTTCTGCGGCAGGAAAATATCCATCAACGTCGTCATGTAGGCGCCGGACAGGAGCCGAAAATCGTTGCCGGTACGAATAACGAACGAGCGAAAAACATCGTACCTATTGGGCACTTCGAACAAGTCCATTTGCAGAATGTCGAGCGCCTTGATGTTCATGAAAAGGAATTGAAGCGAAAAATAACAGCCGAGCATTTCCAGCGTTTTCGACCGTTCGTCGGCGCAATCGACGATCAGTTTCATTTCCCGCGCGGGATTCGGCGACAAACCGCCGAGCCGGAACTGGTCGATAAGTCCGTTCTTTTCAATCATCGAGGCGAGAGAATCGAAATTCCGCTCGATGTTGAAAATGTGTTTCAGATGATGATTGCCGAGCGCCGACGCTCTTGCAAGAAGGTCAGAAACAGAGCGATCGGATATCGTGCTCACCGGTTTTGATGAAACGGTTATCGGGTTTCGGGATGTTCGTCGAGCCACTTCCGGGCGAGTTCGACGCCTGTATTATATGCCTGAATGTTCAGGTCTTCGGTTCCTTTCGGAACACGGGCGCGAATCGCATGGAGAACGGCGTCTTCCGAGACGATTCCGGAAATTTTGGAGATGATTCCCAGCGCGATGATGTTCGAGACCATGTATTTGCCGAGACGTTCGACGGCTGACTGAATGATCGGAAGCGAAACGACTTTGTAGTTGCCTTTCGGCGGTTTTGTGACCATTTGAGAATCGACGATGAGAACGCCGGTTTCCTTCAGATCGCCAACATATTTATCGCAGGCTTCCTGTGTCAAAGCGAGAAGCAGATCGATGTCTTCGGCTTTGGGATAGTCGATGTCGCCGTCGGAAATGATGACCTCGCTCCGGCTGGCTCCGCCTCTGGCTTCCGGTCCGTACGATTGACTCTGCGTCGCGTTTAATCCGTCGTAAATAGCAGCGGCCTCGGCGAGCACTTTTCCGACTAAAATAAGTCCTTGTCCGCCGGAACCGCTGAGTCTGATTTCATATCTGAATGGCATGGTTTTCTCCGTCCCGAACCTGTGGGATTGCTTTCTGCGCCTTGTCTCTGACGTTGCCGTATCGCTCCAGATAGGTCGGTTGGTCGCGATCCACGAAAATGCCAGTGACGAGTTTGCTCTGTAATTCTTCCGGTGAAAGTTGGGCGGCGCGTTCGATCGTGACAGCATTTTGCTTCTGATATTCCAGCATCGTCACACCGTTTCCTTCTTTGTTTCTTCTTCCGTAAGAGGTTGGGCATGGCGTGAGCACTTCCACGATGGAAAAGCCTTTGTGCGTGAACGCCATTTCGATGAATTTGTCCATACGCGCAAATTGCTGAACGGTCGTCCGAGCGACAAACGCCGCTCCCGCGGCCTGCGCCAATCGGCTGATGTCGAACGGCGCGTCGGGATTTCCATAGGGCGTCGTCGATGCTTTTTTATCCGTCGGCGTCGTCGGCGAAACCTGTCCGCCTGTCATCCCGTAAATATTGTTGTTAAAGATCACCATCGAGATGTCGATGTTCCTGCGGCAGGCGTGGATGAAATGATTCCCGCCGATTGCCGTCGCGTCGCCGTCACCGCTAACGACGATGACATGCAGATTCGGTTTGGCGATTTTCAAGCCGGTGGCAAAAGCCAGCGCCCGTCCGTGCGTCGTGTGAAGTGTGTTGAAATCGACGTAGCCGGGCGTTCGGCTGGAGCAACCGATGCCGGAGATCAGTGCGATCTCGTCTTTATTCCAGCCGAGTTTGTCGATGACGCGCAGGATCGATTTGAGGATGATGCCGTTGCCGCAACCGTCGCACCAAATATGCGGCATTTTATCTTTTCGCAAATAATGTAAATAGTCCATAATCAGCCTTTAATTCCTTCAAAGATTTCTTTCGGCGTCAGCGGCTCGCCATTGACCCGGTTGATGCGGACGACCGGTTTTTCCCGGCGGGTCGCCCATTCGACTTCATGAGCGATTTGTCCGAGATTCATTTCCGGAACGACGATCTTGTTAGCGCGCCGGTAGATTTTTTCGATCTCTTTGTCGGGAAACGGCCAGAGCGTTTTCAGCCGCAGAAGTCCGGCTTTGATTCCGTTTTCCCGGGCGATCATAACGGCGCGTTTGGCACTTCGCGCGGTCGAACCGTAAGCGACAACCAAAACATCCATATCGTCTGTCAGCAGTTCTTCCACTTCGACGATTTCGTCGCGGTAACGCTCGATTTTCCGGTTGATTCGCCGAACTTGTTCTTCCACTTTCTCCGGATCGTTTGTCGGGAATCCCGTCTCGTCGTGCGCCAATCCGGTGACGTGATAGCGGTAGCCTTCGCCGAAAAATGCCATCGGCGGAACATCCGATTCAACCATTTCGTAAGGCAGATATTTTTCCGGCGGAACGGTCGGCTTGCTCCGGTTGACGATTTCCAGCGAAGCGTAATCCGGCAGTTCGACTTTTTCGTTCAGGTGCGCGACGATTTCATCGGGCAAAAGAATGACCGGCGTACGGAATTTTTCCGAAAAATTGAACGCCTTGACCGTCATATCGAACATTTCCCTGACAGATGCCGGACAAAGCGCGATGATTTCGTGATCGCCGTGCGTTCCCCATCGCGCCTGCATCACGTCCGCCTGCGACGTATGCGTCGGCAATCCGGTGCTCGGCCCGCCGCGCATCACATTGACGATGACGACGGGAACTTCCGCCATCGCTGCAAAACCGATATTTTCCTGCTTTAGCGAAAAGCCCGGGCCGCTGGTTGCCGTCAGAGATTTGACGCCTGTCAGGGAAGCGCCGATGACAGCGCCCATCGCCGCAATTTCGTCTTCCATTTGGATAAAACTGCCGCCGATCGCGGGCAGTTTTGTCGCCAAATCTTCGGCAATTTCCGAAGACGGCGTGATCGGATAGCCTGCAAAGAAACGACAACCCGCGGCGATAGCGCCCTCCGCACAGGCGCTGTTTCCCTGCATCATCCGTATATTTGGTTTTTGATTATCCACGATTGCTCCAATTCATCTTATTTGGTCTCTTCTTCGATCACGACGGTGACGGCAAAATCCGGGCAAAGATTTTCGCACATCCGGCACCCGATGCACTGCTCCGGGTGTACGACGACGGCATTGAATTGCCCCATTTCCAGCACTTTCTTCGGGCAGAAATGGACGCAAATGCCGCAACTCTTGCACCATTTTTCATTGATCGTGACGACGGGATTTTTTTTCATATCTGGTTTCCGGTTTTTATTTTTTGAGAAATTTGTAATCCTGCGTTCGGCATTCCATCCGTCTGATTCGGCGTATTCGTCTCCAAAAAACTTAATTTATTAAAGACAAGAAACGTGCCAGAGATTTGTCAATTCCCCAGCAACGTCACCTTTGCGGGATTCGTTTCGATCTTCACGCGTATTCCTAATGGCAACGTAAAACGCCGCTTGATGTGTCCGTAGGCAAAATTGGTGATGACCGGGAATTTATACTGTCCGACGAAATCTCTTAGAAAGTCCTCGACGGTAAAGCACTTGGCGGGATTCTTTGGCAGACAATCCACGAAATCGCCGACGATGAGCCCGGCGATCTGATCGAAAACGCCGTGCAGTCGGGCAATCTGAAACAGTTTATCGAGATGATAGGTTTTTTCATCGATGTCTTCGATGACCAAAATCGCGTCCTTCAGCAGTGGAAGATAGGAGGTTCCCAAAAGCGGCGTAATCAGCGAAAAACAGCCGCCGATGAGTTTTCCCTCGGCGATGCCTTCGCGAAAAACAGTCAACGGCCGATCCGGCGGATTCTTCAACTCGATCGGATATGGATGTGCCATTACCATTCTCCACAACCAGTTTTCCGAAAAAGGATCGAACTCTTTTCCCATATCGGATGCGACCATCGGACCGGAATAGGTGATCCAGCCGAGTTTGCTCAGCAAAGCCATTTGTAAGGCTGTGATGTCGGAATAGCCGACGAACACTTTAGGCGGAATCTCGGCCAGCTTATCATAGCCGATTTTATCGATGATCCTCATGACTCCGTAACCGCCGCGCGCGCAGATGATTCCGTCAATCGCCGGATCGAGGAAAAAAGCCTCGAGCGATTCGATTCGGCTTTCGTCCGAACCGGCGAGGTAAAATTTCCCCCGGCTGAGATTTATCGCGGTTTTGACTTTGAAGCCTTGAGATTTAAGATATTGAATCCCTTTTTGAAGACTATCCCGTTTAGCGGCGCTCGCCGGAGCAATGATACCGATCGTATCGCCGACTTTTAACGGTCGTGGTAATCTGAACATTTTTTCCATCTCCTGTTGGTTATACGAAACACGCCGAAAATTGCAAAGAATAACCGGAAAGAGAAAGATTTTTGTTTCACAACAAAGACAAACTAACTCTCACTAACAAAATGTATATATGTCCACATATCGGACTTTTTCTCATTACGGCTATTGACAATAAAATATTCCAGCTATATATTGGAATTGAAATTGAGAATTAAATCTACAGCACAGAAATTCTGTTTTTTCAAAAAAGAAATTTTTCAGGAGGAAGAGGTCATGAAAATCTACAGATTAATGAATAAGTCTTTGGCAATTCTGTTCGTCTTTTCTGTTATCTGCACTGCTCTCGGAAACGAATCGATTCAATCGCCATCCGATAAAAATCGGAGTAAGGCTCTTCAAAAAGCTACAACGGTTAGCGATGTATGGATGAACTGTAACCGAATGAACGGCGTCTTCCGGAACAACGGCACATGGCTCTATGATAACGTTCTGGGTGACTGGGGCCTTGAATGGCCGAAAGGTTCCGGACTCAGTCCAATCTTCGCCGCCGGACAATTTATCGGCGCGAAAATTGATGGTGATATTCGCGTCGCCGGTGTTCAGCATTCTGCGACGGAATTTCAGCCCGGTCTGATTCTTTCAACCGATCTCGCCGACGATGCATCAGCGCCGAAATACCGGTGGTATCAACTGTTATCGGACGGTAATGGCGACTGGATCAACTGGCCTGCCGATCAGGGCGCGCCGATGAGCACTAACGGTCAACCAATAATGACAGGTGACCAGATGATATACAGTGTCTGGAATGACCTGACTGATCATTCCCAGTACGGAACCGGAAAACTGAATGCTGAAGTCCATCAAACCGCATGGGCATATAACCGCCCAGACGCACTGGGCGATATGATCTTTGTGAAGTGGTTAATCGTCAATAAAAGCGGAAAGAACTGGGACGACACGTATTTTTCCATCTGGTCCGATCCCGATCTCGGAGGTGCACACGATGATCTTGTCGGTTGCGATTCGACCTTAGGTCTCGGTTACTGCTACAATGCAACCGATAACGACCAGAATTATGGTGGAGCGCCGCCAGCGGCCGGGATCGATTTTCTGCAAGGACCTATCGTTCCTTCGAGCGGCAATGTCGTTACCCTGCCGGATGGGAGGATTTTTCAGAATAGCAAGATGTTGAAAATGACATCGTTCATTTTCTACAATAACAACGATACTCCGCAAGGAAATCCAAGTTCCGGCATGGATGTGTACAACTACATGAGCGGTTTCTGGAGAGATGGCACGCCGATTACAGAAGGTGGAACAGGTACCAATCCGGCAAATCCGCCTACGAAGTTCATGTTTTCCGGCGATCCGGAAACGGCAAACGGCTGGTTGGACTCCAACCCGGCAGACCGCCGTTTTATGATGACCACAGGACCTTTTACGATGGAACCGTGGGTCGATTCTAATGGCGACGGGATTGCCACATTTGGTGAATCCGGCGTTCAGGAAATCGTCGCCGTCGTCATGGTCGCCAACGGATTTAATAACCTGAACAGCGTGACGGCATTAAAAAATAT
>JBAZPZ010000054.1:0-13409 GCA_041645495.1 Fidelibacterota bacterium
ACATTCCGAACCTGTGTAAACAGCATACCATCTAATTTTTCACGACCCATAAATTGATTAAGACGTTCGACCTTCAAGGCTATTTCTTCATTTATTTCTGGTTTAGAAAGCAGAGAATTCGGATTGTCTTTCCATCTATTGTCATCATTACAGCCTGTCAATGTCAATAATGCAACAGCTGCTGGCATTAATGTTCTAAAAATTCTTTTCACAATTGACCTCATAAATAATTATGGTTATACCATGTTTCTTATTTGCTCACCAGAAAATAGTATAAAGCACCGCCAGAATTGCACAGATCCCCACGGCGGCGATATTGAATTTCGTGTCTGTATAAAAAAGTTTCCTGCCGATTTTAATCGCCTTGGGATCGTCACCTTTCTTCTCGATGAGGGTAATAACAATTACCAGCGCGGCCAGAATCAGGAAGATCAGTCCCATCCGATCCATGAATGGCAGACTCGGCCAAAACACTTTAAAACCCCACGAGAGTGGAATGGTCAAAATCGCCGCCCAGAGCGCGGAATTGGCGGTGGCTTTCTTCCAGAACAGCCCGAACATAAAAATGCAGAGAATTCCCGGGCTCACAAAACCTGTAAATTCCTGAATGTATTGAAAAGCCTGATCCAAAGTCTTCAATTGTGGAGCGACCAGAATGGCAATAATCATCGCAATTGCACTGGCGATCCGTCCGACTTTTACCATCTGGCTCTCGGTCGCATCCCGTTTTACTATCTGTTTGTAAATATCTACTGAAAATATGGTAGCTGTGCTGTTTACCATCGAGCTAAGCGACGAAACGATGGCGGCGATCAGTGCCGCAAAGGCAAGTCCCTTAAGACCCGTAAACACATAGGCATTTAAAAGCCAGGGATAGGCTTCGTCCGGTTTCACTAAATTGGCTTTTAACACAAACGCGGCAATGCCCGGGACGACAACGATCAGCGGCATCAATAGCTTCAAATAGCCGGCAAAAGCCAGACCTTTCTGCGCCTCCCTTATGTTTTTGGCCGCCAGCGCTCGCTGAGTGATGTACTGGTTACATCCCCAGTAAAAAAGATTCGCAATCCACATCCCACCGATCAGGACGCCTAAACCTGGGAGTTTATCATAGTTGGGATTTGAACGATCCAAAATCATATCGAATTTGTCCGGCGCCTGCCGGATCAACTCCAGAAATCCGTTGACACAACCATTCAGACCGGCTGTCTGCGCTACGGCGTCCAATGCCAGAACCGTTGTGACCAATCCGCCTCCGATCAGGACAACAACCTGTACAACATCGGTCCATGCCACAGCTTTTAAACCGCCATAGATCGTGTACAACGACGAGAAAACTGCCAGCCCGATTATTCCATACCAGAGCGGAATGCCCATGATCGTGCGCATTGCCAGCGCTCCCAGATATAAAACCGACGTCAGATTGACGAAAATGTAAACCAGCAACCAGAACACGGCTAATAAAGTCCGCAGGCGCTTATCGAAGCGAATCTCCAGAAACTGCGGCATGGTATAAATGCCTTTTTCCATCAAAATCGGTAGAAAATATTTCGCTACCAAAATCAAAGTCAGCGCCGCCATCCATTCATAAGAGGCAATCGCCAGACCGATCACGTAACCCGATCCCGACATGCCGATTACCTGCTCGGCTGAAATGTTAGAAGCGATCAGGGATGCCCCCACCGCCCACCAGGGAAGCGCCTTGCTGGCCAGAAAATAATCTTTGGAGTCTTTTTTATGGCCTTTTTTCTCTATCGAAACCCACAATCCCAGGGTCACGATCAGGAAGATATAACCAAAGAAAACAACAAAATCAATGGCTGAAAACTTCATCTCTACTTTTTATCCTTTTTTATACCGCTTGTTGTCATATTCCAATTAACGTTATCGACGACGTTCGATATTTCACAATCCTCATGTGGATTTTCGAATTATCAATGTCGTATCAAGAACTTTTTTTACTGTGGTAACACTCTCTGTTTTACATTCGATTTCACTGATTAATATCCTGGCGGCTTCACGACCGACTTCATACGGGTGCTGGTCAACTGTCGTAAGGGGTGGATCCACAACAAAAGAAATAGGATTATTAGAAAATCCAGCGATTGCAATATCATCCGGAATTTTCATCCCATGCCTTTTTATTTCTTCAAAAGCGCCAATCGCGACAGGATCGTTAACTGCAAATATTGCATCCGGAACCTGACCGGCATTCATAAGCTTTCGAAAACCACAAATTCCATCTTCTTCATTTAACCCCCCGTACACGATCAAATTTTCATTCAATGGAATGCTATATTTACCAAGCGCGGACCGATAACCATTTATACGCTCTTGGCTGATCGAGAGATATTTCGGACCGGCGAGATGGGCAATTTTTGTATATCCGGATTGTATCATATGTTCGACAACTTTAAATGCTCCTTTGAAATCATCAACCACAACTTTACTGGCTTCGATATCTTCACAAACACGGTCAAAGAACACAAATGGAATTTTCCTTTGTTTTAATTGCAGAAAATGGTCACTATTTGTCGTCGTCTGCGAAATTGAAATCAACAAACCGGCAATCCTGTTAGAAACCATTGCACGAATATTTATCTGCTCTCTCTCAAAGCTCTCATTGGATTGAGAAACCATAATAGCATAATCGGCTCCATAAGCAACATCCTCTATACCGCTGATCGCAGCAGAGAAAAACCTATGTTTTATTTCAGGTACAATAACGCCTATAATGTTGGTTCTTCGGTTTTTTAAACTTTGAGCAATTGAATCCGGACGATAATCCAGTTGTTTTGCCATATCATTTACAGATTTTTTAGTCTCTGGACTTATATCGGGATGATTGCTTAATGCTCGAGAGACAGTTGAACTGGATATGTTAAGGAGTTTGGCGATGTCTTTAATTGTCACTTGACCTTTATTCATGAACAATCCTCATTTTAACCACACTTTCAACCTGTTTGCAAACGAGACCGCAAACGAGTGCAATTTTATAAATAATTTTAATCGAAGTCAAGTGAAATAATCATTTGGACATCCCCCAATTTTTTAGAACAATCGAAGTTGTTGGTCATTTTGAGTCGTGGCTATTGCATAAAAAGGTTTTACGGGGCTACGCACAAAAATGAGCCTGATCCCATCGCCGAGAGCGTAATAAGTAAACTGAGGAATGCCGAACACTCTCTTCGAGCAAGCCAAAATATGACCCGTCATAATCTTGAACTTCTGGTTTAAATCCAGCATCACACACAGGAAGAAAAAGACCAAAAAAAGTAACGCCAGCATATTACGGATACTCTGATACCTTAGAAGGCGAATATTTTCCAAATCAAAACTCTGCTTTACAAATCGGATACTTTCTTCGATTTTCCAGCGCCTGAAGTACATCTTTGCTACCCGCGTCAATACTGCCCGATTGCGTCGAAGTGGTTCGGTCGTAAGTAACATTAGCGGTTTTGAGCCTAATCCTTTGACAACTAACAGATAGAGTTGTTGGGCATAATTGGGTAGCCCCGCCACGGCGGGGAAACCATAGGAAACACAATATGAATCGCTGTACAATGGACACGCGCCAAGTATTCCATCTTCTCTGCATCCCGATGCTTCGGGATTGATGTCGCTGATATCAAGCACCAGTAACGTGTCTGGTTTTATCCGGTCTTTGACTTTTTCCAATATCCCCCGATAAATAACTTCCCCCCAAAATCAGAAATAGTACCCCCATCCCGAAGGTTCGGGATGAACTTTACCACTTGTCTCCAACCAGATCACTCTGATTCTCATACAGTTAGCAATTTATTACATCTAATTTTGGGGGAAGTCCTGATACGCTACAGCGGAATATCGTTCCGGCGACTGATCGAGCGATATTTTGCCGGTGAAATTCCATAAAATTTTCTGAACATCCCGTAAAAGCGGCTAAGGCTTTGAAATCCGAGGTCCAATGCAACTGCCAGAATTTTCCGGTCGGTTTCGACGATTTCCTTCGCCGCCTGTTTGATGCGCAGTTCGGCAATGTATTCCGTCGGCGTCTTGTCTAAATATTTCCGAAAGCATTTGCACAAATGCTCCTGCGTGCAGGGCGCGAGTTTTTTCAAAACGGTCAGCCCGTCTTTCAGGTTTTCTTTCTTTGAAATTTCCACACAGAGCGCATCGAACCAATCAGGTCTTCCATCGGTAGATAACATGGTTTCTGTCTCGAGAAAAAAACGGGTGAAAATTTCCGCTAACAGGATTTTGATCTTCAACCGCGCCAAATCGACAGCCGTTTCCTGAAGCGCGTTCATCCGGATCAGTCTCAGCGTCAATTCCTCCGTCTCCGCGACGGACAATTTAAAAACCGGCGAAACGACCGGGCCGGTGTATTTTCGCAGGAAAAAATCGTTTCCGAGATACGAACTCAAATCCAGCAGAAACTCCAGCCGAAAAGCGACGTTGACGATCTCGCAGGGAGAATTTCCCATATTTTCATAGCCATGAACATCGGTCGGTCGCACGAACACCAGCATTCCGCTCTGAAGTTCCTGCGTTTCGCTGTTGATGAGATGCCGCACTTTGCCGCTGACCACCATAAAGAATTCGGCAAATTCATGTGTGTGAAGTGCCGTCGAATCATCGACCAACGTATGAAATCGCAGGTTGGAACCGGCGCGAATGCTTTCCGCTTTCCCGGAATTTTCCCAAACCAACCGGTGAAACGTGATGTTGGCTCCAACCGGAACCGGAATGAAATCGTCCTTTTTTAAAGCAATCATACTCACGATGACAATATAGAGCAACAATTGAACAATAGAAAGGTGTTTTTCGTCGTCATACCTGTTTAAAGATAGATGAATAAGCAGTAAATTTGTATTGTTTTTATGGAGTAAAGATGAGTGGAAAAGAGTTAGTACCGAATGCGATCCGAAACGAGACAACGCCACACGCGACAGCCGGAAATTCCAACCTTTGCGAACGGCAGGAATCAGACAAAAGTTTTCGATCATATTAAACGACTCGGAATATTAAATTAGAACAAGATTGATAGATAATAGATTAGACTACAGGAGAAAAAATGGCACGTAACGAAGAACTTTATCAGGCGATCATGAACGGCGACCGCGCAAAAGTTCAAACTATTTTCCAGAATGCAATCGACCGCAATCTGAATGTCGGCGAACTTTTGGATGAATCGATGATCCCGGCCATGCGCGAGATGGGCGACCGTTTTTCCCGCAACGAGATTTACGTTCCGGAGATGCTAATTGCCGCCCGCGCAATGCAGGCCGGTCTGACGCTGATCGAGCCGGTATTAGCCAAAGCCAACCACAAACCGCTCGGTAAAATCGCGGTCGGTACCGTCAAGGGCGATTTGCATGACATCGGTAAAAATTTAGTCGTCATCATGCTGAAAGGCGCCGGATACGAAGTCGTCGATCTCGGCACTAACTGTGGTGTGGAAAAGTACGACGAAGCCGTCACTGCCGGAGTCAATATCATCATGTGCAGCGCCTTGCTGACTACCACCATGATGTACATGAAAGAAGTCGTCGAGCATTTCAAGCAGAACAACGCAGTGAAAATCATCATCGGCGGAGCGCCGGTCACTCAGAATTATGCCGATTCTATCGGCGCTCACGGTTACGGTCAGGACGCCAATGAAGCCGTCCGGATCGTCGAACGACTGGCCACCGCGGTGGCCTGATCGTCAATAGCATTAACCGATGAACGACAGACATTTATTTTTACTGATCGGACAGTCGAACATGGCCGGACGCGGAGAAATGAACTGCGTACCGCCAATCGTCGATGACCGGATTCAGATGTTCAGAAATAAACGCTGGCAGAAGGCCATCGAACCGCTCCACGACGATCGGTTAGATCTGGCGGGAGTCGGCCTGGCTATGAGCTTTGCGGATGAACTATTGAAAGCCTTTCCATCGGTTACGATCGGGCTGATTCCCTGCGCGGTCGGCTTTACCGCCATCGAACAATGGATGCCGGGCTCTGCGCTTTATCAAAGAGCGCTCGCAACGGTGCGTGAATCCTGTGAGCCGCACAGTAAACTGCGCGCCATTCTCTGGCATCAGGGCGAAAACGACGCCAGAGAAAAATCGCTGGCGGAACAATACCGCGACCGGTTTGTCGAACTTGTCCGGGCGCTGAGGAAAGATCTGAATGCGCCAGATCTGCCGTTCATCAGCGGCGAACTTGGCGATTTTATCAACGCCGGAATCGGCTATCCGTATGGCCGGGAAATCTCCGGGGTTTTCAGGGAATTGGAAACGACTCTACCATATTATGCCTGCGTTTCGGCGGATGGTTTGACTGCCACAGCGGACGGCCTGCATTTTAACGCGCCGTCTCTGCGGGAATTCGGCATGCGTTACGCGTTGGCTTATCAGGACTTGTTATCCCGGCACGGCACATGACTGTGGCGCTTCTCGAACATTTAACGGCATTATACGGCGAAACAGTCGCCCGGTCGATTTTACCGGAGATCGAAAAATTAGTCGGGAAATATCGCCGGAATTCTCGGCCGGTACCGCTTCCGGATGAATCGACCGTGGCATTGATCTGTTACGGCGATAGTTTTCAAACACCCGGCGAACCGCCGCTGAAAACATTAAACATCTTTTTAACCAATTATCTGAAGGATACGATTTCAGCCGTCCATCTTCTGCCGTTTTTTCCGTATTCGTCGGACGACGGCTTTTCCGTGATCGGTTACAAAGCAGTCAATCCCGCGCTCGGCGATTGGCCGGAGATTGAGACCTTAGGCGCATCGTTCGATCTTATATTCGATGCGGTCGTCAACCATATTTCCGCGCAAAGCGACTGGTTCCGTGAATATCTCGCCGGAAACCTGGCCTTCGACAACTTTTTCATTGAAACCGATCCGGACGCCGATCTGAGCGCCGTCACCCGGGCGCGGTCGCATCCTCTGCTGACTAATTTTTTGCGCAATGGCAAGACGGTTAGTCTATGGACGACTTTCAGCGCCGATCAGATCGACCTGAATTTCCGCAATCCGGCCGTGCTTTTACGCATGCTCGACGTTCTCCTGTTTTATGCACGGCAATCGGCGCGCATCATCCGCTTGGACGCCATCGGTCACGCCTGGAAATCGTTAGGCACGACTTGCCTCAACCTACCGGAAGCGCATCTTTTGGTGCGGATTTTCCGGGCGGCGCTGGATATGGTTTTTCCCGACGTTTTACTGCTGACCGAAACCAATGTCCCGCATGCCGAGAACATTCAGTACTTCGGCGATGGGCGGAACGAAGCACAATTAGTCTATCAGTTTCCACTGGCCGGGCTGGTCATTCACAGTTTTCAGAGCGGCAACGCAATCAAACTGACCCGCTGGGCCCAAACACTGGCGCTGAACTCTAACTCCTGCACCTATTTCAATTTGCTGGCGTCGCACGACGGCATCGGCGTCCGGCCACTGATCGGCATTCTGACTGACGCCGAAATCGATGCGCTCGTTCAAAGAACACTCGCTCACGGAGGCTACGTTTCCTACAAAACCACCGGCAACGGAACAAACGATCCATACGAATTGAATATCACTTTATTCGATATGCTGGCCGATCCGGAACTCAATGAACCGACCAACATTCGAAAATTCATCACGGCGCACGCCATTCTGCTGGCGATGCCGGGAATTCCGGCGCTCTATTATCACAGCCTTTTCGGCAATTCCGGCGACCGTTCGGCCGTTGAAACAACCGGCCAGAAGCGGGCGGTCAACCGCAAGAAATTCGACCTGCCGGTTCTGGAAAATGAACTGAACAATGCCGCCAGCCGCACTTGCCGCATTTTTACGGAACTGAAACGCCTCATCGCCATCCGCAAACGCCAACCGGCTTTCAATCCCTACGGTATGGCGAACGTAATCTCCATGACGGATCGGTTGTTCGCAATTCAAAGAATTTCACCTGATGGAAGGCAAATCGTTCTGGCCGTCCACAACTTGTCTGACAAGCCCGTACAGTTCCGGATTACAGACGAGGTATTCCCTTTCAAAAATTTTGAAACTAAAAATCTGCTGACGAATGACGCTGTGAATTTTGGTCAAACAATCAAAGTGGGAGCCTTTGGTTTCTGCTGGCTCATTGCCTGCGGTCTTAGACGCGGTAACTAAGAATTCCTTTACCACATAGTCTCAAAGACACAAAATGAATAAATCTTATATCCTTTAAATTTTCCGGACTTGACAATGGAAATGGGAATGAGTAAAATTCAATTGTCATGAAGTTTAACAGATCAACGGAAAACACTCTTGTTTGGGCAAAAGAGATGGTTTTGCCAGTTGGGAAGTTTGAGGAAGCCTGTTACCTGATCGTGCAAAACGGCGCCCCTTCCAAAAACGAGATCACCTTTATTGAACCAATGATTCACCCGAAGGAGTTGAACAATGAATAAAGAACAGTCTCTTGCGGTTTTTGAGAATTATAAAATCCGCAGGCTCTATGATGAACAGAACGAAAACTGGTATTTTTCGGTAATCGATATCGTAGCCGCTTTGACGGAAAGTGTCAATCCCCGGGATTATTGGTTTAAAATGAAAATCCGGGTCAAAACCGAAGATGGACTTGAGTTGTCGACAATTTGTCGACAACTGAAAATGATGTCGTCTGACGGAAAATATTATGCGACCGATTGTGCGAATGTTGAGGGTGTGCTAAGAATCATCCAATCCGTCCCATCACCAAAAGCAGAGCCATTCAAGCAATGGCTTGCCCGAGTGGGTTACGAACGCATTCAGGACATGAGCGACCCGGCCCGCTCCCTCGACCGCGCCCGGGAATACTGGCAACAGCACGGCCGAAGCGAAAAGTGGATTCAGCAGAGGATGATGGGACAGGAAACCCGCAACAAACTCACCGATTACTGGAAAGAACACGAGATTAAAGGCGAAGACGAATATTCTATTCTAACAAATATCATTCATCAGGAATGGAGCGACGTTTCGGTTAAACAACACAAGGCGATCAAGGGACTCAAAACCCAGAACCTACGCGATCACATGAGCGAAGCCGAGCTTATTTTCACCGCTCTCGCGGAACTCTCCACCCGCCAGATTGCCGAAAGCGTCGATGCAACCGGCATGCCTGAAAATACCGAAGCCGGTAAAAAAGGCGGAAAAATTGCTAAAAATGCGCGCCGCGAACTGGAGCAGAAAACCGGCAGGAGCGTTGTTACGGGCGAGAATTTTCTGCCGCCGTCAGAGGATGTCAGAAAAGTCCAGCGTCAATTAGAAAGTGATGGGAAGAAACTGCTCAACGATGTGAAAAAGACAAAGAAATAACAATGAAATCTTCGGGCTTGGTAATAGAAATGGAAATGAGTAAAATTCAAAAGCATGAATAGACAAACACAATATGAATCAGTAAAGTTGCCCAAAAGGTAACTTTTCAAACAAGTATGTCTATCAAGAAACTTGTTTATCTATAGACAATCCTTGGGTTAGAGAAAATGTGCAAGATAAACATACGTTATGAGAAAGGAGGCGACCGAAACTAAATGAATGATCTTGCTTTGTATATTTGCATCGCGCTCATTTTTCCACTTTCCGCAGTTGCGTCCACATCCGTTTCCTCAGACCATGTTTGGGCAATTGTGAAAATAAGTTACGACCCGACTACGATGAAAGCAGAAGGTGGAACTTGCGGTACTGCATTTTTCATAAACGACACTATTTTCTTGACGGCTCACCACCTCATCGAGACGAAGACATCGAACCTATTCACGCCGAACCCAGGTTATTCTAATGTGCGAATTTTTCTTGCAAACTCACGTGGGGACATAATTGACGATTTCCGGATTGTGGAACGAGTACCTGACTATGATCTTGCCATTGGACGAATTGGGAAACCCAACCCTGCCATACGAGCTTGCCTCCTTCAATTGGACATCCAGTTAGGCAACGAGGTATACAACATAGGCTTCCCCACTGACCAAGGGATTTCCGATTACTCCCTTAAGATCGAAGGAGAAAAACTGATCATTAACCGAATTAGTCCAAAACCGTCCATACAGCAAGGTAGCGTGAAAGCCATCAAGCAGGTGTCCCTCTCCGCCAACGATGTAAACCTTCAGGACAAGACAGTTGCGATAATGAACTACTCTTCTCGTGCTGGCTTTTCGGGTGGACCGCTGGTTTCCAAAGAGTCAGGCAAAGTTATTGGCCTTATGTCCTTTGTGATTCCAAGAGAATTCGATTCTTGCATACCAGTTGTTGCAATAAGAATGGCCGACATCGAGCCTTTACTAGCCCGTTACGGCCACCGTGACAAACCCAACGGTAAGGACAAAAATGGCAAGACCCGATAATCACCAAAACAACTCATAACCATCGGCTGCAGCGGATTGCCAAAAAAGCCGACTCCAAGTGAACCGCATGTTGGGCAGCATCTTAATAGAATGAAACATGGAGTAAATAATGCCAGGAAGACCTAAAAAAGAATTTCATCAATACCTAACGAATAACCGAGCGTCAAACATAAGCCACGAAGAGTATATGCTTTCACCAGCAGTGGCGTTTCTTAGGTATTGTATATCTGCGAAAAGCGCAATTGATCTTTGTATTCGTCATTTGCCAAAAAATCAAAATAATGATTATACTAAAGATAGTATAGACAGTTTACAACATTTAGTAATCGCTTCTCTGCCAACTATCATGGGGCATTTTGAAACATATCAAAGGTCGTTGTTTGCTGGGATGTTTGATATAACCGTTTATCTACAAAAATTTGACATAGAAAAATTTTTTAAAGATTTATCAAAAGAAACCAGTGTCTCCATAGATTTAGTTAGACTTGCAGCTTATAGAGGTATTGGCTCTAAATCTATTGGTACTCTTTTGGCGGACTCTTTGAAAGGATGGCATGAACCTAAAACAGTCAACAGATATTTTTCAGCCTTCGGACTTAATTTTACTGCTTTTGGTAACGATGAAAGCGAAAAATTGAGGGTACTGTGGCAATTGAGACATTCGATAGTTCACACGGGTTGTACGCTTACCTTATCAGACGCGCAAAAGGTTACAAACCTTTCCCAACATGCAGGAAAACAAATCGTATTTGAAAACAACTTCATTTTTGAAGTCGCTAGAAAATTACATCCAATAGTCAAGCAAACAACAACGGGATTAGGTAACGCTTTTAAACAAAGACTTCTTCAGAATATAAATAAGACAAACAGTGATAATATTGATAAATTTTTTGAAGTTAAATCCAGTGTACCTTCATGGCTCAGAACGGCCTAGCATACGTATGGAGATAACAGATTGAGCTGTTCTATGAATTTTGAGTTTGATAGTTTTTTAGGAGATATTTCTTCAATAAAATAGTTCCGAAATCCGACATACTTATATCTCAGCGATTGTTTCGAATCAGCGACTGCGGCTTTTAGCACCTGAAAACCGACGGTCAGTATTTTCCCAAAACCGTCAGAACCTTACCCTCACCGTCACGATCTTGCGCGGCCCGGCTTCTACGCTAACCGTATTGCCGTCCGGTGCGATAGCCGCCTGCGGCAGATCGTCTTCGGATAGTTTGGTATAAGCGACGGATTTCGGTTGGCGAAAGAACTCCAGCGTTTCAGAATGTTTCTCGTCGGACGGATTCCAGAGCCGTACGATCAGGTCGTCGCCGTTCTCCGCGGTTTTAATGGCCGAGAGGATCAGGCACCGGTCTTTCATCGTCATGTAACTCTGCACCGGCTCGCCGTCACCGGCTGGCCGGTTGCCTTTGAGCGGCGGATAGCCGGACGAAATCTTCCCGGACTGGCGCGTCAGCAAGCCCGCCTGTAATTCCTGAACTCTTTGCATAGCGTCCACGCGGTTCAGTTCTCCGGCGAAGGGCATCAGCGCGAAGCGATGGACGATTTCGCCGAGTTCCAGTCCGTCATGTTCACCGGCGGTTGAAAAAGTGCGCCGGAAAGAGCGCAACAGCGTCACCTGCATCGTCCGGCGCCGGTCGTCGCGTACACCGCCTTCATGCAATCCGCCGCCGGAGAGGAAAGCCAAACCGCGCTTTCCTTTGCCGATTGACTGCAAATGTAAAAACGGCTTTTCGGTCAACTCGACTTCCTGCCATCTGGCGGTCTCGGGATTCAGGCGAATGTCACGCTCGACGAAATCGAACGGATGTTGGGCCAGATAAGTCTTCGCATCGCTGATGTCCGTCGGCAGAAGCAGTCGCAGGCAATGATCTTCCGCGCGGTTATCGATCACGGTTTCGATTTCGACGACCGGCGAATTTTTCCGCAAGGTAATGTAATTGGTTACTGACAGATCAATCCGCGAGACGCTCCGCCGTTCCTGCAAGCGATCGTAGCGCAAAGGCACGTTCAGAATCAGCGCGACTTTGAACGTCACCTGTTGTGGGCCGTCATGCATGACGGAAACCTGCGCCGGGCTGGCCGCCGACAATACAAATTCGTCGGCGACCGTCGGCGAATGGAACCAGCCGCTCCCGATCTCGCTTTTGTCTTCGAAGGTCAGCAGATCGCGGTAGGTTTCGCCGGTGGCTTTGTCGGTCATCGTCAATGTCCCATTGGATTCGACGGCGATGTTTAAAAATTCGTTCTCGGCGCTGGCGGGACCGGTATGCAGACTGCCCATCAACCGGTAAGGCGTCGGGCAGGGTTTCACCAGAATTCCGGTAAAACCGAAAGCCGGCAAATCGAGTTCTGCGGCAATCTTGTAGCGCGTGAATTCGCCGTCGCCGGCATGATTCTCGACCTGCGCGAAAGCCGTCCGATTCTGTGTGCGCGGCGCGATCCTCAGACGCTGATAAGGAATTTCCCGCCCGTCCGCACTCCACAACGTAAACGACTTGATGTTCTGCGAACCGGCAAAGCCTTCCGTGAAAACCGTCGGGAAATCCAGCGGCAGATCGACATCGAACTGCATAACTTCGCGGCGCGGCCAGGGCAAAGGATTGGCGATCACGACGGTGAATTCGTCCTTCTCCTGCGCCAGTTCGGCGCAATTCATCGTCAGCATTCCGAAGGCTTTGTTGCGCAATTGATTGCCGAGCGTGCGGCATTGATCGTAGCGGAACATCATGTCGCGATGCACCTGATCGAGCGAACAACCGCAAATGCTGTCGTGCGCGTGATTGAGCAGGAGATTCTTCCAGGCGATTTTCAGGAAATTCTGCGGCAGTTTTTCTTCCGTTAAATTGACAATCGCCATCCACGGTTCGACCCAGCGCTCCAGTAAAGTCTGGCAGGCGTCATTGGCCTGTTTCATGCGGACGCGCGCCGAAACGCAGTTGGGAATCAGCCATAGATAAGGATTGCGGGTTTTGGAAGGTTCGCGCAGTTCGCCGGTGCGCGTCGGCACATCGACGGCGCCTTTCCGCGCGTCATCAAAGAAATCCGGCAGAGTCGAATGTTTGGCAGAGACATTG
>JBAZPZ010000055.1:0-13073 GCA_041645495.1 Fidelibacterota bacterium
TCGATGTTTTTTAGATTGTGCTCGCGGGCACCTTTGACGATAATGTATTCGCTACTCACTGACTTTCCTGTTTTCAAAATATCCGGTAAAATTACCACCCTTTTTCGGGAACTAAAAAGGTTTTTCCCCACATTACCGGCTCATCATCATTGCACGATTGGCCGATAAAATGATAGATTCCGGCGGAGTTTGAAATTCGTCTTTTTACAACAGGAATAAACATGGCTATCGTTTGGATCAGTTTTATCGTCAGCGTCATTCTCATCATTGTTATTGCCCAGAAGAATCTCTGGCTCGGGCTGTTCGTCGGCGCGCTGAGCCTTGGACTTTTCAACCTGAGTCTGCCCGGCATCGCACGCACTTTCTTTGCAACCGTGACTGACGTCTCGATTCTCCTGATGGCGATCGCCGTCGGATTGATCCCGCTGATCGGTTCCGTTCTAGATTCGGGCGGATTGATGAGCGGAATGATCGACTCACTCAGCATCAAGAAAAAGTCATTCCTCATGACGACGCCTGCTTTTATGGGGCTGTTGGTCATGCCGGGCGGCGCTTTGCTTTCCGCGCCGGTGCTGAAAAAGGTCAGCGCCAACGTATCCGACGACGATTTGAACGTCCTGAACGTCTGGTTTCGCCACAATCTCATCCTGATTTATCCGCTTGCCGGTCTTTTGCCGACGACAAAAATGGCCAATCTGAACCTGTACTACGAAATGATTTTATTGATTCCGGGGGCGATCGTGTTGTCGGTTCTCGGCTATTTGTTCTTCATCGCTCCACTGAAGGACAACGGTCGGTTGACCGGCACATTCGACCGCCGGAAGTTCTGGTTGCCGATCTTCATTATCATTTCCGCACCGGTTCTGCATTTGATTCTGATCAACCTGTTCAAAAGTTGGCTTCCGGAAGTGCCGCTGATTTTCAGCATCGGTGTCAGCCTCGCGCTCGGCTGTTATTTTGCCAGGACGACTCCCAAAGAATTTCTCCGGCTGACGATCAAAGACAAACCGTGGCGCTACTTTTTACTCATTATCGGGATGTTTCTCTACCTGAACATTTTCAAGGCGTCCGGCGCATCGCAGGTTATTGCAGACATCGTCTTTTCCGAGACGTTTCTCATTGTCGGCATCGCGTTTTTCCTCGGATTCATCACGGCGAGAGCCCAGGTCGCCGTCTCGATTCTCCTGCCGATCTTCTATGCAAAATTCGGATATTCGGCGATGACGCCCGCGGTGTTCGCCATCGTCTTCTTTTCGGTTTTCATGGGATATCTGGTTTCGCCGATCCATCCATGCCTCGTCGTCTCACTGGAATATTTCAAAACCAGCCTAAAAGGATTTTACCGACGGATCGCCGTTCCGGCGCTGATCGCCATGTTGTGTGCCGTCATTGTTTCACTCCTAATCGTCGGCAGTTGAGAGCGCGCGGATCGAATCGCCATTGAAGAACACTAGCCCCGAAGACCGAATCTTTGGATTTGCAAATGATGACTTGCTGACCTATATTTTCCCGCAATGTGGACGTTGTAGGTAAGTGAGAACTTAATAGATCGGAAACCGGCAGGACTTTTTCGTTTTGTTTCGTTATGGAACAGGAAAACACACAGAAATTTTTATCGCGGCACGAAAAAGAGATGGGCATCCAGATTGCCGAGATGGAAAAATATAAATGGATTTGCAGCAACCAGCACGGTTGCGATATGGGAAAAAGCGCTTATTTCGATTGGATTCAGAAATACGGGAAAAAAGTGAGGGACTGGTTAGAGTCGCTTTCCGATGAAGAGATCGACCGGCTGTACAACGCCATTTCCGACCGCGTCAAACATTACATTCTCGAAAAGGCGCACTGACATTATCCAAGGGAGGATTCATGGAACAGAAATTTTCGACGAAATTGCCTGAAAACGCCTACCGAAAACTAAAAGAAGGCGAAGAATACACGCCAGTTGTTCCATCGCAAACCATCGTCCCGGAAGTAACGGGCTATTCACTGGGCTGGGGATTGTTCTACTCGGTGCTGTTCTCGATGGCGGCGGCGTATCTCGGCCTAAAAATCGGGCAGGTGTTTGAGGCGGCGATTCCAATTGCGATTCTCGCGGTCGGCATGTCTGCCTTGCTCAAACGGAAGAACGCGCTTCAGGAGAATGTCATCATCCAGTCGATCGGCAGTTGCTCCGGCGTCATTGTCGCTGGCGCGATTTTCACGATTCCGGGTTTGTACATTCTCGGATTGGACGTCAGTTTTTACCAAATATTCCTCGCTTCGTTGTTCGGCGGCTTTCTGGGAATTCTGTTTCTGATTCCGTTCCGCAAATATTTCGTCAAGGATATGCACGGCGAATTTCCTTTCCCGGAAGCAACCGCGACGACGGAAGTTCTGGTCGCAGGCGAATCAGGCGGCGATCAGGCGAAAGTGCTGGTTTTTTCGGCAATCGTCGGCGGAATCTATGATTTCTGCGTCGCCGGTTTCGGCTTCTGGAAAGAAGTGGTTTCGACGGAAGTTTTCAGGTGGGGCGCGGTTCTTGCCGACAAAGTGAAATGGGTATTAAAAATCAATATCGGCGCGGCTGTCACCGGCTTGGGCTATATCATCGGTTTGAAATATTCGCTCATTATCGCTTCGGGCTCGTTTCTGGCGTGGTGGGTTTTTATTCCGCTGGTCTATTTTATCGGACAATATCTTCCGATGCCGATTATGCAATCGACAATTTTGATCAAAGACATGATTCCGCAACAGATTTTTACCGAGTATGTCCGGCATATCGGCATCGGCGGCATTGCAGTCGCTGGCATTATTGGAATTCTGAAATCTTCCAAGATCATCGGCGGCGCATTTAAACTTGCGTCGCGGGAAATCTTCGGCGGGAAGCTGGCACAAGGCGTCGAAACCGAACGGACGCAGATCGACATTCAGATGAAATGGATCACACTCATCATTCTCGGAACGTTGATCGCCATCTTCGCATTTTTTCTCATCGGTGTCGTCCAGATGAATTGGATTCACGCGCTGACGGGTATTTTGATCGTTACAATCGTCGCATTCCTGTTCACGACGGTTGCCGCACGGGCGATCGCAATTGTCGGAACGAATCCTGTTTCGGGCATGACGCTGATGACGCTGATCATTTCGTCGGTTATTTTGGTCAAAGTCGGACTGTCCGGAAACAACGGAATGCTGGCGGCATTGATCATCGGCGGCGTTGTGTGCACCGCGTTGTCCATGTCCGGCGCGTTCATCACCGACCTGAAAATCGGTTACTGGCTCGGAACGACACCGAAAAAGCAGGAAAGTTATAAGTTCCTTGGAACGCTCTTCGCTGCGGCATCGGTTGGAATCGTGATTTTGGTGCTGTACAAGACTTACGGCTTTGGACCCGGCGGACTCGAAGCGCCGCAGGCCTCGGCAATGGCGGCAGTGATCAAACCGCTGATGACCGGGGCACAGGCGCCGTGGTTGCTTTATCTGGCGGGCGGATTTCTCGCCATCATTTTACAATTAATGAAAGTTCCGCCGCTGCCCTTCGCGCTGGGAATGTATCTGCCGATCTATCTGAACGTACCGCTTCTCGCGGGCGGATTAGTTGCGCACTTCGTCGAGAAGAGTTCCAAAGACGCGGACCTTTCAAAGAAACGCACCGAACGCGGCACGCTGATCGCTTCCGGTTTCATTGCGGGTGGCGCGATTATGGGAGTGGTTTCTGCGTTTATCGTGTTTGCCGGGAAACAGTTGATCAGTCCCGATTGGTCGATTATGCAAGCGATCGGAACTGAAAGCTGGGTTGAATCGGCTGGCGGCGAGATTCTGGGATTCGTGATGTTCGCCGCGCTGTTGATCTACATGTATTGGGATTCCTGCCGAGTTAAGAAGTAAATCCGGTCCGATTTTCGGTCGTCACGCTCTTTGTTTTGTGTCACAATAGTCCGAAACGGTTCTGGATAACTTGTTCTTGCATTTTGACAGAAGTGAGACTTATGGTTTACAAAACAACCCGGAAAGAATTTTCCGGATAGGAAGGGAAACAGTATGAATCGGAGAACTTTATTCCTGATAATCTTTTTATCGGCAATGGCGCTGATGTTGAGCGCCTGCCTGGAAGACCTCTTTAATTCACCGGAAGAGGAAACAACCGACACGACCGATGACTCCTTTGTCGGAAAATGGTGTCTCGTTACCCAGAGTGTTAACGGCGCTTTGTCAACACGCGGCACGATCATTACGATGAATGACGACGGAACCGGCGTGCACCAATCCAGCGAAGATAGCAGTTCTTTCACGTGGAGCACGGAAAACAGCGTCCTGAAAGTTTCACCAAGCAACGGCGATAGTTTCACCGCGACGTTCCGGTTCGGCGACAACACCGTAACGCTTTCTTATGAAGACAACGGTGAAACCTATGTCGAGAAATATGCCAAATACACCGGTGAACGCAATGCCGATCTGATTGGTAAATGGACTGGCGTTCGGTCAACGGCAGATGGCGCCGATCAGGTTCCCGCGATGACTGTAACGATGAATTCAGACGGTGCGGCAACCGCATTTTTCATGGATTCTACCAACATTAAATCCCAGGAGTTTTCATGGACAACATCCGGTAATTATTTACTCAACGACCTTCTCTGTGAAGATTCCGACATGTGGACGGGAATCGAATACACGCTTTCGGCGCCATTGCTGTCGGGTAAAGAGTATTATGAGGAAGGTTACGAATACATATCGATTTTCGTCAAAGACATCGGAGAGAAGGATGAAAATCTGGCCGGCGTCTGGAATCTTACCGGTTTGAAATACAATGGTGTTACATCGCCGATCATTCCACAAGGCTGGTCGTTTACGCTAGATGCCACAAGCGGATCGGGTACATTCACACAAGGATCAACTGTCGTTACGTATTCGTGGACGACGAACACGGGATATTTGTTACTTTATCCAACGGCAGCATCACAAATCGGAGCCGGACAGACTTATACGATTTCCGGAAATACGCTGACATTCTCAGTCGCTATTAATGCCGGAGAATCCGGCTATTCCATAGCGACCTACACTTTCACGAAACAGTAATCGGCAGAAGCGGTTTCGACTGCCCGCCGAAACGTTCGACGCGGCGAAATTCTCTGCTTTCTCTTTCCGGCAGAGAGTTTTGCCGCGTTTTAATTGTCTTTGGCGCCCTCGATGATCCAGTCTTCGATGAGCTGAATCTGAGTGACAGTCAGCGGATCACGTCCCCGCGGCATCCGGTTGTTGATCCTGCTCTGCTCGTTGTCCGGTTTGGAAACCGCTTCGTACAATAAACTGCCGTCTGCGTTTCCCGGCACGACGATCGGTCCGTTGATACTTCCACCGCTCATCGTTTTTTCATAAGAGGTTAATTCGAGGTTGCTTTGCCCCGCGTTTCCGTGACAATCCAAGCACTTGGTGTTGAAAATCGGCTGAATATCGTGCGAATAGCTGGCGCGATACTTTGTTGAACTATCACAAGATACGATCAGAAATATACTGGCGACGAGAATTGCCAAACCGGATTTTTGAATATATTGAGTTTTCATTTTCTACTCCCATTGGGTAATTGTTGAGAAATGCTTAAGGACGAGATCGTTCCGGCGTCTCCCAGACTGACGACCGCCAGATCGAACCGAAAATTCCGCCAGACCATTCCGGCTCCTACCGATGAAGCCGCCAGAAAATTGGTGAACGTCTGACGCGCCTGAAGATCGAACCGCCGGGTTGAAGTTCCCCAACGGAAAAAATATCTTTCGCCAAAGACAAACTCGCCGCCGACCTTGCCGACGATTTTTTCATTGTTCGTACGATAAACGTCCGCCGAAATGATCATCGGCAGATGCGCGAGTTTTTTGGAAATCCCCAAAACGAGTGTCGCGGGCGGCCTCTCTTTCTGATCGTTAAAACCGGACAACATCGCGCCAAAATGATGGTAACCGGCGCCGATGGAAAGCGTTGATTCGCGGTCATAGTACATGACGCCGAAAGAACCGAGGAGCGCATTCGCCGATAAACTTCCGATAACCGAACGAACATAGGTCGATGAGACGCCGAGACTGAACCGCCGCGTCATCTGCCGTCCGTAAGCAACGGTCAGATCAAAATCGTTGGCCGAAAAATCGCCGATCTCATTTCCTTCCTCGTCTCGTTCCGTGAACGAACCGTAATTCAGCAAATGGCTCATCAGGGCAATATTTCCGCCAAAAGGCGCCGACATCGTCAGGTATCCCGTCGAAGAAGAAATATCAGCCGCAAACGATGTCCAATTGATCTGCCAGCCGGTAGTTGTCGTCGAAATCGTCGCCGGATTGAACTGCATCCCGGAGCCGTCGTTGTTCACGCTCGAAGTCGCCGCGCCCATTCCCCAGGAACGCGAATTGACCGGAAAATTCAAGCCCTGGAACAACGCCTGTGCGAATCCCGCCGAAACACCGAGCGTCAAAACAAACGCGAGCGCGCCGATCTTACATTTTCCCGAAATAAACTTGCTCTTTCTGTTCCTGTTCATCCCATTTCCGGACGGTCTTTTTGTTTCTTTCCCGAATGCTCAGCCACGCCAAAACAACGAGAATCGTCATAACGACCCATAAAATATATTGAATATCCAGCAGAAATACCCACTGATAATTTTTGGATAAATATTCTCTCCAGTGAAATTCAAAATCCGCCGGGTCGATGTTTGTCGCCAGCGCAAGGGCGGTGTCAAAGTCCTTGCCGTGCTTCATGGTAACCAGAATTTCCTGAAAAACAGTCACACCGTACACGCTCGCGAGATATTCGATCACCGTTCCGCTCTCCGCATAAGCGAGTTCGGCCGCCGATTGACCGAGCCGAAGAAAATCCGATAATTGTCCGAGCGGAATCAGCCGTTTTTTTGCCATCGCAAGCGAAACCGCGACGCGACTCCGCGAATCAAATTCCTCTGTGAGATAAACCGCCAGTCCTTCCGAAAACCAGATCGGCGTCAAATTCAACGGAACGGATTCCCCCAGCATCACGTGCGCCAGTTCGTGCAGAATCGTCGTCCGATATTGCCGCAAGGTCGTGTGTGCATAATCCGGCGTTTTCATCACGACGATTCCCGGTGGAAAAATCGTCGCCGCGCCGACCCAATCCGGCAGGCGCGTTCCGGTATAACGAATGAAATCGGACTCTGAACTGACCAGAACGAATCGGATTGGACTGTTTGTTTTGCCGAATGTTTTTTCCATTTCCGGAAGTACATCCCGGATGGTCGTTTCCGTAAACTTTCCGAGTTCAGCATATTGTTCCGGACGGGAAATCTGAATCGAGGCGGCTAACGTTGAAAGCGTTAGCGTGAAAACGAGAAAGACAATTGTCGCGACGCGTCGCATTAAAGCAAATCCAGCGGATCGATGTCGATGCCGATCCGCGCCCGGCGATTGAATTCTTCCCACGATGGTGAAACGATCAACGAATGCAACAATCCGCGCAGTTGGATTCCGTTCGGGTCGCGGTCTTTTCTGGATTTCAGAATGATCGAATACCGGTAGCGGTTTTTGATCTTTCCAAGCGGTGCCGGCGCCGGACCAAGCAACGCGATATGTTTTTTCTTCCGTTGCAGGAACTCGGCAACCTCGTCGGCCACATCGGCGGCACGCTGGGAATTGAGGTCGGAAATCGACACCAGCGCAAGGCGGCTGAACGGCGGATAGTTCAGCGGATTCCGCTCGTTGAGTTCGCAATTGGAAAATTTCGAGAGATTCTGCTGGGTGGCGCATTGGATCGTAAAATCCTGCGGATTGAATGTCTGTAAAACGATCTCGCCCTGAATATCACCGCGCCCGGCTCGCCCCGAAACCTGATACAGCAGTTGGAAAACGCGCTCCCGCGCCCGAAAGTCCGGCAAATATAATCCGATGTCAGCATTTAAAATCCCAACCAGGGAAACGTTGGGAAAATCGAGACCTTTTGCGATCATCTGCGTTCCGACGAGAACCGAAATCTGATTCTGCTCGAACTGATTCATGACGTTGAGCGAAAAACCCCTTTCGCGCGCGGTGTCGATGTCCAGGCGGCTGATCGAATAACCAGCCAACACTTCCGTCAACGCCGCTTCGACTCTCTGCGTGCCGTAGCCGGGATATAAAAACCTTGTTCCTCCGCACTGCGGACAGGAAGTTGGCGGATGCTGGATCAAGTTGCAGTAGTGACATTGAATCCGGTTGCTCTTCATGTGATAGGTCAGCGAAACGTCGCAATTTCGGCAGACCGGCGACCAGCCGCATTCCGCGCATAGCAAAATATTCGAATAGCCGCGCCGGTTTTGCATGAGAAGAACCTGCTGACCGAGCGCGACTTTCTCTTTGATTTTATCAAGTAAAAAGCCGGAGATCGGATTGTTGTACACGCCGGTCATCCGCCATTCCTCTTTCATATCAACGACGTGAATGAGCGCGGTCGGCGATTTCGCAAATCGTTTCGGCAGATCGATCTTTTGGAATTTCCCGGTGATCGCATTGTACTGGGTTTCGAGGCTGGGCGTCGCGGAACCCAGAACGACGACCGACCGGCTTTCGACGCCTCTCAGCATTGCCGCATCTCGCGCGTGATATTTCGGCTCCTGACCGGTCTGTTTGAAGGACGAATCCTGTTCTTCGTCAACGATGATCAAACCGAGATTTTGCAGAGGAAGAAACAACGCGCTCCGTGCACCGATGACCACCGGAAAGTCGCCTCGTAAAATTGCCTGCCAGACGGAACCGCGTTGCGCCTGACCTAACTGACTGTGCCAAATCGCGATTTTGTCTTGAAATGCGCCGCGAAACCGGGCGGCGAGATGCGTCGTCAGCGTAATCTCCGGAACCAGAACGATCGCACTTTTTCCGATGGACAGCGCATACTCGATGAGCCGGATATAAACTTCGGTCTTTCCGCTACCGGTAACGCCTTCAAGCAGAAACGGTGAAAATTTTCCGGCATCGACAGCCGTTTTCATTATCTGGAAAGCCGACTCCTGCTCAGGCATCAGTGAAATGTCTTTTTTCTTCTCGTTGAACTCGCTCCACAGTCGGTCGAGCGAGACATCCGTTTGCCGAACGGAAATGATTCCCTTTCCCGCCAGCGCCTGAATGCACGCGGGAGAAAACGCCTTCATTTCTTTGCCGCTCATCTCGCCGTTCTGTTTCAACAACGCGTCCAATAATTCCCACTGGCGCGGCGACTTTTTTTGCATAGCCGATAACGCCTCCGGAGTCGTAGAAAAATCCGGCGCGAGATGAATGCTCTTTTCAATCAAGCCGCGTTGATGGCGCTGATGAAAAACCGGATATTCGGTAATCAAACCGAGCCGTTTTAGCAACGCAACGCCTTTCCGCAGAATTTCATTGTCAAACGTGTGCTTCAGCCCGGAGAGTAAAATCTCGCCTTTTTCCTCAATTTTCCGATAAAGCGCCTCATACTCCAATGGAATTTCCGACTCTGCATCCCTGACGACGGCCAGCTTCCGGCTTTTCTGCGTCTGATATTCCGGCGGAATTGCCGCCGAGAGAACTTTCCCGAACGGCGACAGATAATATTCCGACACTTTCTGCAGAAACGTAAACAGTTCGGACGGAAATACCGGCTGAAAATCAATAATCTCCAGAATATCCTTCGTCTCGAAACCTTCCGGCTTCCTGGAATAAATACGCAGAATGTAGCCGACTGCGGCGGTCTTTCTCAGCGGCGCAACGACGCGCTGTCCCGGAAAAAGTTCGACCGCCCATTCCTTCGGAACCTGATATGAAAAGCTCCGCCTCAGAGCAATCGGAAAGCAGACATCGACATATTTGATTTCAGGCTCGGTCATGGACAAAATCTAAGCAGACGCGCGCCGAAAAGCAGGCACTTTTTATTTTCCGAATCGCAGAAGCAACTCCGGCGCGAGATGCGGCGAGGAGGCGACAATTCCATCGGGAATGTGCGGATTCGGCTGATTGTAAACCAGACGCTTGCCGGTTCGCGTCGTTGTTATTCCGCCTGATCGCCGAATCAGATAATCTCCGGCGCAGACATCCCACTCGTTTTTGGATTTCAAACTGACAAACGCATCGGCGCGCCCGGCCGCAAAAGACGCCAACTTGTAGGCGACGCTTCCGCAGACTACCGCTTTTTTGAAATATTGCCGATATGGTTTCCACAATCCGTCGCGCTCTTCCGTCCGACTGATTATCAGCGTCGATTCGGAGAGTGATTCAACGCGGGAAATAGCGAGCGGCGTCCCGTTCAGATTCGCGGGTTCGTCTTCGTCTGCGGAAAACATTTCGTCAGTCACCGGATTGAAAAGCACGCCAAGGATTGGCTCTCCGTTCTTCACGAGACCGATCGAAACGACGAATTCCGGTCGTCCCGCGATGAATTCTTTCGTCCCGTCCAGCGGATCGACGATCCAGACTTTTTCTTTGGAAAGCCGTTCTGCCGAGTCTTTCGTCTCTTCCGACAGCCATCCGTAATCCGGAAAGTTCCTCAACAATTGCGTCTTGAGATAATTATCGGCTTCGATGTCGGCGATCGTCACCGGATTGTCCGGACTTTTTTCTGTGACGGAAAAACTTCCACGGAAATATTTCATCGGTATTCGTCCCGCTTCACGCGCGGCTTGCTTCGCAATTTTCAGTTCAGCAGTCATTATCAATCGTCATTAAGGCATCGGGCATTGGGCATTGGGCATCAGTCATTGGAAATCCATAATCCAACCTAATCAACTTATTCTACATAATCTACAATTTTAACCCAATCTACCTATTCAACCTAATCTTCCCTTCTCAATCAAACGTCAACCGAATATTCACAATCTCCGGCCGGCTATCGAGGAGAACGATCGGCTTGGTTGGTTCGACGCCCGCGAGCAGTTCTTTCAGCGGTTTCCGTCTGTTTTCCGGACTGCCGCCATGGCCGGGATCTTCTCTGCCGACGATGTAAAACAAATCATCAATTTTCACGACTTCGTCCCGCAAGACCGTGATGCGATGCTCGGTCAGATAGGCCAACGCACGTTGCATTCCGCCATAATGTTCATGATTGCCCGGAACGGTAAAGAATCCGAACCGCGGCCGAACGTTTTCCATCCCGCCGCAGATGTTTTTACAAACCGCCGGCGCCATGTCTTCATCCAGAATATCGCCCGCGAACAGGATAATATCCGGATTCAGTTTCCGCATGATTTCCGCCACGGCGCGGACGCGCCTCACGCCGACCAGCGTTCCCAGATGCAAATCGCTTGCGGCGGCGATATTCAGCGTTTTGAAACCTTCGACCTTTTTATGAACGCGCAAATCGAGCGTCGTTACTTTCTGAATTTGCGCATTGACGAAACCGGCGAGAACGATCAGGCAAACGATTCCGCACGATGCGCAAAACGCGATCACGGCGATATAAACGCCCCGGCTAACCGTTCCGGCCGGAAGCGCCTGCCAACCGTGAATGCCAATATAATAATTGACGAGACCCAAAATGGTCAGGACGATGGAAAAGAAGATCAGGAATTGAATCGTTCTCATCGGAGTCTGGCTATTTCACGAACGCCGACCGCATCGTATCCCATGCCGGAATCGCTTCCGGTTTTGTCTTAAGAATCGCTTTCAGGTCTTCCGGCAGATATTTCTCCGGAACGATGACGACGAAAACGTACTCGTTGAACCACCTGTCGTACATCGTCCAGAGTCCTTCCTTTCCCGCTTCCTTGCCCCAGGAATTCTCGACCAACCATTTGGCAGGTTTGCCATTCTGAATATCGGCGCCGATGAATGCCATCGCATGATTCGGCGTGGACAGGCGATACTGGAAACGCTCCTTCTTGCCGATTTTTAAATTAACGTTAAACAGCGACTCGTAGTCAAACAGATTCTCCGCCATGATCCCGTGATCTTTATCCATATCCCAGCTGACATCCGCCGCAAAATAAACCGGCAGGCTGTCCTGAATCATGGTAAACGCCAATTCTTTCATTCGTTCGGCGGGAACATTCACAAAATCCATATCGGGCTGATCGTACAGATTCCGGCAGAAATTGATCGAATAATGTTTATTCGCCGGTCGCGCCGGATAGTCGCAAAGCGTGATGTACGATTTCAGATCGACCGCGACCGTTTCCCGATAAAAACTCTGTGGCGTGCAAGACAACTCGATCAGCTTTTCGCTCTTGTCTTTCACGCGCCAGACAAATTGCTCCGGCGGATTTCCGAGATGCACGACCAACAGCCGGTAAAATTGCTTGAGCGATTCGTTTTTATATTGTCGGAGTTCCCCGATCTTCTTTCCCTGAGCGCTCATGGCGCGCAACTCCGCCGCAACGCGGCAAGCCAGACGATTCAGCGTTTTATTCAAATAGTCAGTTTTTTCGCTGTTCATCGTTTCGGGCATGACTTCCTTGGGAACCGAGCCGTATTTTTCCATCAGCGTCGCGTAATAATTCCACCAGCCGCCGTCGGGAACGGGATCGGTCAGGAGCGCCTGCACTTCGCGATCGTCGATGTCGCGTTTGGCGGTTTCGATCATCATCTCGAAAAAAGCGTTCGCCTTCTCGAATTTGTCCCAGAACATAAGATAGTTTTCCGAGAACTCAAACTTAGCAAGATTATATTTTTTTATGACCGCCGGGCGCAGAATGTTAAACCCGGCGAACATCCAGCATCTGCCGCTACTTTTCTGATCGGTGATGCCTTCCGTCTTGAGTCGCAGGCTGAACGTCTCGTTGTGACCGTTGACGATTTCCCGGTTGAGCGTCATCTGCCTGACGTTCGAATTCGTCACCGCATTTGTCCAGGCGCGGACGCTCTGATCCGATCCGACGCTTTTCTGCACCTGACGGATGAAATCCCATGTCAATTCACCATCCGGTTTTGTCCCGGCAAAAAGGATTCCGGCGCTCAATACAACTACCGCAAAAATCAATCGTTTTTTCATTTCGTACCTCTCAAAATAATCGGTTAAATCTATTCCGAAAACATCCGAATCAGCGCTTTCGGCAGACGCTTTGCCCACGCCGATTCGTTGTGATCGGATGTCGAATCTTTCACCCAAAAATAATCGCGGTCTTGGATATATCCTTTGACGTTCAGCGCGGTTAGCATTTC
>JBAZPZ010000056.1:0-13020 GCA_041645495.1 Fidelibacterota bacterium
GTCGCCAGCGGATTGGATTATCCGGGCGTCGGCCCTCAGCACAGTTATTTGAAAGACATCCGCCGCGTTCAATATCACTGCGCCACGGATCGTGAAGCTATCGACGCTTTCTATTTTTTGTCGCGTGAGGAAGGCATCATTCCGGCGCTGGAAAGTGCGCACGCTGTGGCTTTTGCGGGGAAACTTGCCCGGGAGATCGACAAAGAAAAAACCATTCTCGTCAATCTGTCCGGCAGAGGCGATAAAGATATCGATTTTGTGGTCGAGAAGTACGGTATTCCGGCGTAAATCCGGTCGGTTTACAGGATAAAAACGACGGCAGCAACGACGGTCGTCCAAACCCCTGACTTGTCGCCCGTCGCCGACTGCGTCATGTTGCTGGTTTTGATAATCATGCCGCTGGAGCGGAAGAGTTGCTTGCGCTCATCCCACGCGGTTTCGGGATCGAATTCGATCCCGCGCGTCGTGGCGAGCATGGTGGCGGCGAGGTCTTCGGCGTAATCACCGGCAACTTCGTCCGTCTGACCGTAGGAATGATGTTCGGAGATGTAACCGTAGTTCGATTCGCCGGACGGGATGGCGATTCCGATGGAAGCCGCGAGGAGCCGGTGCGGTTCATTGGTGGAATTTTTCGAAAGGACAACGAAAGTGATTTCGCCCGGTTTCAGCAGGCTGAAACCTTTTAGCCGGGAAATCTTCTTGCAACCCGGAGGCAGAATGCTGGAAACGGTTACAAGATTGCACCCCTGAATGCCAGCGTTTCTCAACGCCAACTCAAAGGACTGAAGATAATCCTTGTGCCGTCCCTGTCCTTTCGTGATAAAAAATTGTTTGGGTATCATTTCGGCTCCTTTTTGGATTTCCGTTTTGGGTTACAAGTAGCGGTTGGCTACTACCAACCGTGTGATTTTACTATGATCGAACGCGGATGTCAAGGCTATTTTTTGAATCGTCGGGCTCGCAGTCGCGGTTTAAAAAGCCTTGTAACGGACGGTAAATCCGCCACAAGGCTTGTCAAGTGGAAACGAGTCGTTATACGTTTTCGGTGGATTTCTTGAGTTCCATCGAATGCTCGAAGAATTCGGCTGGCGTCATTTCTTTGATGAAAACCATTCCGTGTGTCGCGCGAAGGCGCGGATGTTCGTTGTTGATGAAGAAACTTCTTCCGAGACAGGTCTTGATTTTCAGATATTGGTCCACCTGGATTTTCCGGGCAACGTCGCAGAACGGTCCATCTAATTCCGGGCTGGGGAAGCTGGCTGTTTTCTGCGAGGAGAAACTTTCCATGAAGGCGTTTTGCAGAATCGCAAGCGAATTCAGGCTGACCGGCACGTAGATATTCGCGCTCGCCGGGTGAAATCTGAACCAGACATTGCGGTATCCCCAGATTTTCATCTTCGAGATGTCCGCTTCCTTTTGATACATCTTCAGCGCTTCCGTGATCGCCTGAAGAACTTTGTAATGCGTGTCCGGTCCGCTTCCTTCGGGATCGAAAGCGAGAGTGATGACGGTCGGCTTGATCTTCTTCAACAGGTTGTAAATCGGGATGACGTCGCGGGAAATCGTCGGATCTTCCGAGAAAATATCGCCTTTGTAGAATCCGAGCCGGAGATGGTTGACGGCGCTGTTGTCGAATCCGAAATATCCCCACAGCACATCGGCTTCCCATTCGCGGATCGATCCTTTGAGCCGCTGAACGTGAGCGATGTCCTTTTTTCCCGGATACTGCGTCTTGAAATAATTGATGAGTTCGTCGATCCGGTCTTCCAGATAGGTCAGGTTGCTTTCCTCGTAAATTTCAATGAGAAGAGACAAAAGGCGACGCGATTCCGCATCGATCTTCTTCTTTTTATCGCCGCTGGCGACGCCGTCGAGATAGCGGTTGACGTCGCGGTTTCGGCCGCCGGAATTGGTTGGATCGAAGTAATTTTCGTTCCACAAATCCCGGAATTGTTTGGTGTCCAAATGATTCTTCAGATTGGTCAGCAACCAGAGAACGTACGAATTGGTGACGGCGTTGAATCCGCTCGTCATGTAGTTGAAAAAGTGTTTGTTTTTCGGCGAGCGGACGAGGTGAACGATGTACGGCAGGTAGCCGAGCATGATGTCGTCATGATGCGGCGCGCAGTGCATGAAAACCTCGTTCTCGACATTTTGGATGCCGCGGTCGATGCGTCCCACGAGTGAATTGTAGATCTTTTCGTTCAACTCGCTCTGCTTTACGCCGGTCTTTTTCAGAACAAGTGACGTGAAGCGGTCGGACTGGTAATCTTCCGCCGTCAGGTCATTGACGGCTTTATGACTGCCTATCGAGAGATTGATGACGGCCTTTTCGATGGATTTGTCGTCGAGTTTTTCCATCCGCGCCATGCTTTCGTACCAGCGTTCGATGAGTTTGATGGCTGCGCCGTCCGTCAAATAAAACCGCGCGTTGGGCAATTTCTGAAGCGCCGTCGCGGGAAACTGAATGGTCGGTATGTTCTGGATCGAATCGCGGACGATGTTGGCCTTCGCCTGCCCGGACGCGATGATGATCGCCACGCAGTCCGGATTGAAAGCCATTGTCTCGAGTCCGATTGTAATAACGAGACGTTTGCGGGCGACTTCGATCCCGCCGAGATCGGTGGATGCCGCCGCCTGCGTTTCGTAATTCGTTTCCGTCAACCGCGTTGTCGAAAAATGGTCGCTTCCTCTAACGTTGAAGCCGATATGGCCGTCCGGTCCGATTCCGCCCATGAAGAAACCGATGCCGCCGAGTGTGCGGATTTTCTTTTCATATTCGACGCAGTACTGGTCGGCTTTTTCGATAGTCTCTTTCTGGAGTTCTTCGAGGATGGATTTCGGCCAGCGGGTTCGCAGGGAAAGATCGACTTTTTCATCGAGAAAAATCTTGTCGAAGTGCAGATTCCGGGCGGTTCCGATCTCGTTGATATTGATTAACAGCGCCTTTTTCAGATCCAGCCCGAAAGTGCGGAAGTAAAATTTCTGAATGTAAAAATTGAAACTGTTCTGCTGGTTTGGATCGATCGGATAAAACTCGTCGATCTGGACGAAATGCAGACTCGCCATGTCCGGTTTCCGTGAAGGATCGATGCCGACGGCTTCGAGTTCCTTCTGAGTAGCGGGTTCGCTCCAGTTTTTTAAATAATGACCGACCCACCGGATGAAATGTTCGGGTGTTTTTCCCGTCGGCAGGGAAATGACTCCGCCGGGATTTGCCTGCACCCATTCGAGAAAACGGAATGCGGCCAATTTTCCCAGCATGGGGAAATTTCCGACCTGAACGATTGGTATTTTCTCCGTCGGAAGATACTGGAATTTCCAGCCTGATTTGTCGATAAAGTGTTGTTCGACTTTTGTCGGCGGTTTGGAAGCGCCGGATTTTGATTTTATGGGTTTTGGATTTGCCGGGATGTTCCTGGAGACTGCATGGTCTGACAAGTTGCTGTCACTTGGCATATTTGACCTCTCTTTCATAAATATTCACGTTGTAAAATTGCGTCATCCATTACACCCAAATTTAGCCGGAAAAATCGGAATTTGGGAGACAAATTATCGGAATCTGACCGAATGACAGTGGTTGTCGGGAAGCCGATTCCGCCGCCGTTCCGAACTTTTTTTCATACAGTTCCTAAAAAATAGTGTAAATTCGGCGGTTGAATTTTTTACACTTTAGGGTTTGTTGAAAATGAGAGAAAGACGAATTGCGCGAGAAGTTGCCTTGCAGGCTATGTATGCACAGGAAATTTCAGGAGATACAATCGATTTTGTCGAGTCAATGGTAATCGATGCGTCCGATCTATCGTGGGAGTTGAAGTCATTTGCCAAATCTCTGTTTGAATCTTCTACTTTGCGCAAGGACGATTTGGATAAATATATAAGGGACAAGTCCGAAAACTGGGACTTCGACCGGATAGCCATTATCGATCGATTGATCATTCGGATGGCGATTTGTGAATTTCTGTGTTTCACCGACATCCCGCCCAAAGTATCTATCTCCGAGGCGATCGAAATCGCCAAGAAATACTCCACAGACGACAGCAGTGCGTTCGTCAACGGAATTCTGGACGCCGTTCTGCATATCATTGGCGGCACGCTCAAGAAAAGAACATAGTCGCGATACTCACCGGAATGGCAAATATTTTTGAAATATCTATCCTGCGTCTGTTTGTCCGTCGGCAAATTCACGCAGGCGAGTCAACAATCAAGTGCATGGTGAATTCATGAGCATCAGTTCTTTCCTGACATCCATATTCGGCACGGCATCCGACAGAGAGATCAAGAAAATCCAGCCGATCGTCGATGAAATCAATCAAATCTATTCGACATTACAAGATGTTCCGATCGAAAAACTTCGGGAACGCACCGAAGAATTTAAACAGTTCGTGAAGGAATCCCGTTCGTCTGCCGTCAAAGAACTTCCGGAAGACATCGATCGGGATGAGCGCGATAAAATTCTTCTGAAAGCCGAACGCGAGGCGCTGGATGAAATCCTGCCGGAAGCCTTTGCTATGGTGAAAGAAGTCTGCCGCAGACTCGTCGGTCAGGAGTGGGTTATAACCGACCAGAAAATGAGATGGGATATGGTTCCCTACGATGTTCAGTTGATGGGTGCCGTCGTACTTCATGAAGGGAAAATCGCCGAGATGAAAACCGGCGAAGGCAAGACGCTCGTCGCAACGATGCCGGTTTATCTCAATGCGCTGACCGGCAGAGGCGTGCATGTCGTCACGGTCAACGATTACCTTGCCCAGCGCGACAGTGAATGGATGGGCAGAATCTACACGGAACTCGGACTAACGGTCGGTTGCATTCTCAATACAATGGATTCCGAAGCGCGGCGGCAGGAATACAACCACGACATCACCTACGGAACCAACAACGAATTCGGTTTCGATTACCTGCGCGACAACATGGCGCTGAGCGTCGAAGAACAGGTACAACGCGGGTATTTTTACGCGATCGTCGATGAGGTTGACAACATTCTTATCGATGAAGCCAGAACGCCGCTCATCATTTCCGGCCCGGTCGCCGCTTCCCGGCACGAAAAATTCGACGTGCTGAATCCGTCGGTTGCTTCCTTGGTAAAGTACCAGCGCGATGTCGTGACGGATATTTTATCCAAATTCCCCGACGATCCGGCTCAATTGAAAGACGACGCTGCATCGGCAAGCAAATTTTACGTTGCGTCGCAGGGAATGCCGAAAAACCGCAAATTGCGGAAACTCCTTGAAGAGCCGGAATATCAGAAATTGTCCCAATCCGGCGAACGTGAATATTTACTACTAACTGGTGGGAAGACCGGCCAGTCAGTCAGCCAGGACGAATATTTTAAAGACCTTTACTACTACATCGAAGAAAAACAGCACAACATCACGCTGACGCCGAAAGGTGAGGAAAAACTGGCTTCTCTGCTCGGAATTACGGTCAACGAACTTGTCATTCCGGACATGGCGGAAAAGACGGTCGAGATCGACACGGATGCTACTTTGAGTGAGGCCGAGAAGGAAAAAAAGAAACTCGAGTTGGACATGATTAACTCGGAGATTTCCGACCGGTTTCATAACATTTCCCAACTACTTCGTGCTTATAGTCTCTATGAAAAAGATAACGAGTATGTCGTTCAGGACGGGCGAGTGCTAATCGTCGATGAATTCACGGGACGAATTCTGCCCGGCAGACGATACAGCGACGGTTTGCATCAGGCGATCGAAGCCAAGGAAAAAGTCAAGGTCGAAGCCGAGACGCAGACATTTGCCACCATTACCCTTCAGAATTACTTCCGCATGTATGATAAACTCGCCGGTATGACGGGCACGGCGGAAACGGAATCGGCTGAGTTTCTCGATATTTACAAACTTAACGTCGTCGTCATTCCGACGAATGAAACGTGTATCCGAACCGATCATGAAGATCAGGTTTACAAGACGCGGCGCGAAAAGTACAATGCCATTTTGAATGAGATTGAAGCCTCATTTCATAAAGGTCAACCCGTGCTGGTCGGCACGATCAGCGTGGAGGTTTCCGAAACCATCAGCCGGATGCTGAAACGGCGGGGAATTACGCATAATGTCTTAAATGCCAAACAGCATAAACGCGAGGCGGAAATCGTCGCGCGGGCTGGTGAAAAATCCGCGGTCACGATTGCCACGAACATGGCCGGACGCGGAACCGACATCAAACTGGGCAAAGAAGTCCGCGAACTCGGCGGCTTGTATATCATCGGCACCGAACGGCACGAATCCCGGCGCATCGACCTTCAGCTTCGCGGACGAAGCGGACGTCAGGGTGATCTCGGAGAATCGCGTTTCTTCCTGTCTCTGGAAGACGATCTGATGCGGCTGTTCAACAGCGAGCGGGTCGCCTCCATTATGGATAAGATCGGCATCGAAGAAGGACAGGTCATCACCCATTCGATGGTCACGCGATCGATCGAACGGGCACAGAAGAAAGTCGAGGAGCGGAACTTCAGCATCCGTAAACACCTGCTTGAATACGACAATGTGATGAACCATCAGCGCGTGATCATTTACGATCGCCGGAATTATGCACTCGTCGAACCGAACTTGCGCTCGGAAGTCTTCGGAATGCTCGACGAATGGAGCGGCGGACTGATCGAAAGGTACACATCCGATTCCACACCGGATGAATGGGATTGGAACGGATTGCGGATGGAAATCGGTTCGACGCTGGGAATCGATATGTCGCTCGACCAGTTATCGAATGTTACGCCGGACGGCATCAAAAGCGAAATCATCGAACGCTCGAAGAAATATTATGATCGCCGCGAAAAATATCTCGGCGAAGAGCAGGTTCATTTCCTCGAAAAATTTGTAATCTTGCGGACGATCGACGAGAAATGGCGCGATCATCTCTATTCGATGGATCAATTGAAAGAAGGCATCAACTGGCGCGCTTACGGTCAGAAAGATCCTCTGCTGGAATACAAAAGCGAAGGCTATAAAGCATTCGTCATCACACTGGACGAAGTGAATAAACAGGCGCTCAAACTTTGTTTCCGCGCTCAGATCGGCGGACCGGTTCAGGAACAACGTCCCGTCAGACGCTCGGCTCCCATTCAGGCGGTTCATCACGAATCGCTCGGCATGGGCTTCACCGCGTCGAATGAAACATCCGAACGTTCCGATACTCGCGAGCAGAAACAGAAGCCGATCCACGCCGAACAACACGTCGGCAGGAACGATCCGTGTCCGTGCGGAAGCGGAAAAAAATACAAGAAGTGTCATGGAGCGAATCTCTGAACTTTCTATCGTTTTCGGACGATAAGACATGGCGAAAAACACCAACAGCCTCACTCATTTATTAATGGTCATCGGAATCGTGTTTACGCTTCAGGCGGAAGCGGGAACGGATTCCATCATCCAACCGGAAAAATGCTTCGAACCAACCATTTCAATCCAAAGTCGATTTGAAATTGCGGGCGATACGGTGACGATTCCCGTTGAATTGGGGACGCCATTGGCTTCGATTAGCGGTTTCCAATTCAAGCTAAACACAACGCCCCCGATTCTTGACTTCATTCAGGTCGAGACCGGTGACAGCATCGCCGATGACACGACGTGGCAGGTTTTCGGGTTGAATCTCCGAATCAAAACCGCCGATTTCCCGTCTCTAACATTTTGGAAAAAAACGACCAATAGTTTATATTACCGGCGTTATTTGAGCCGCGGTGGCGGAACTGGCAGACGCGCTGGACTTAGGATCCAGTCCTATTCATAGGGTGTGAGTTCGAGTCTCTCCCGCGGCACAGTGGCTCTTGAATTTTTTGAATAAGGAAACAGGATGAAAGTTGATTTAAGCAATGCAAGTTCGGCGGAACTTCTTCTGAAAGTGAATTTGGACTGGGAAGAAGTCTCGAATATTTACCGGCAAACTTTTAAGACGTTGAAAAAGGAATTTGTTCTGCCCGGTTTTCGTCCCGGAAAAGTACCGGATTTGATTTTTAAAAGACAACAGGAAGGAAAGATCAAGTACGATTTTTCCAACGAAGTCATCGACAAGACGACGGTGGACGCTCTGAAGGAAAAAGGAATCACGGATTATCTCGACATTTCCCTGAAAGGGCTCGAATTCGACGAAGGAAAGCCTTTTGAATATTCGCTTAGCGTGGAAATCGATCCGAAGATCGAATTGCCGGATTACAAGAAAGGATTCGGGATTGTCAAACATGCGTACGTCATCAATCCGGAGGACGTAACCGCGGAAATCGAAGCGTTGCGCGAGGCTTACGCCGAAGTTGAGACGGTCACCGGAGGCGCGGAAAAAGGTCATTTCATCGATTGCGATCTGCAGGAGTTGGACAAATCAGGCGTTCCCGTCATCGGGAGAAAACTCAATCAGAAACTGGTCAAGGTTGGCGATGGTGTTTTTGGAGAACCCGGAAGCGCCAATCTGTTAGGCGTGAAAGCCGGCGACAAAGTCGTTATCCGATTGAGCGGTAAAGATGCGGAAGAAATCGGTTATGAGGTTACGGTTCACAAAGTCGAATCGCACAAATTACCCGAACTGACCGACGATTTTATTAAAGAGAACCTGAAAGAAGTCGCCAATTTTGCCGAACTAAAAGTCCAGATCGAGAAGCGAATTCAGGACGAATGGGACAAACGCGCACAGAGCGAGTTTTATGCTTCCATCACGGATTACCTGCTTGCGAACACGACCGTTGACATTGCTCCGTCGAGACTGAAACATTTTCTGGACGCGGTCATCGAAGATATTAAAGAAAAGAACCATTCTCAGGACGTCAACGAAGCGCAGGTGCGCGAGCAGTACGCCGAAATGGGGAAACGTGAAATCCGCTGGTTTTTGATACAACAGGAAATCATCCGGGCGGAAAATCTGAAACTCGGCAAAGATGACATCGAAGATCGTCTAAATAAAATCGCCGATCAGTATGCCTCCCGGTATCAGTTGAGCCACGAAGCGGTTTTGAACTATTACCGGAATTCCGAGAATCGGAAGAAGATCGAAAGCGATCTCCTTGAAGAAAAGGTGTTCGATTTTCTGACGCAGTTCATCAAGGAAAAAAAGGAAACGATCCAAACAAAATCTCTGCGGAACCAACCCGCCGAGTAAGGAAAACAAGATGTACATTCCAATGGTTGTTGAAGAGAGCGGACAAACCGAACGCGCTTATGATATTTATTCCCGTTTGCTGAAGGAAAGGATCGTCTTTCTGGGGAGTCCGATTGACGATCACGTCGCGAATCTGGTAATCGCGCAGTTGCTTTACCTCGCGTCGGAAGATGCGCAGAAAGACATCTTTTTGTACATCAACAATCCCGGCGGATCGGTGACGGCCGGATTGGCGATCTTCGATACGATGAACTTCGTGAAGTCTCCGGTTTCAACCATCTGCATCGGTCAGGCGGCGAGCATGGCGGCGATTCTATTAGCCGCAGGCGCTAAGGGAAAACGGCAAGCGTTGCCGAATTCACGCATCATGATTCATCAACCTCTGGGCGGGATCGAAGGGCAGGCGAGCGACATCGAAATCTACGCGAAGGAGACTCTTCAGATGAAAGAGAAGACACATGCAATCCTTTCCGAATTGACCGGTCAGCCGCTCGAACGTATTCGAAAAGACACCGATCGGAACTTTTTTATGTCTCCTCAAGAGGCTCTGGAATATGGTCTTATCGACGAAATTTTGACCGAACGACGAAAAAAATAAAATTTCCGACATAAAAAGCTTGACATTACTCAAAGATATTTTTTACATTCTTTCAGCAGTGAGTTGCAGTAGAGGATAGAGAAAAGATAGTTTTTCATTTAAAGGAGGAATAGTATGGTACGTCGTGTCGCGATTTGTCTCTTGGCAATTTTGCTACCTATTGTTCTCTTTGCAGGGACTTCAGGGAAGATCGCTGGAACAATTGTTGATAAACAATCAGGTGCTCCTCTCGCCGGTGTAAACGTTATCGTTACCGGTGGAGGTTACGACCTGGGTGCAGCAACAGATGGAGATGGCTACTACACCATCATCAACGTTCCGGTCGGGGTCTATACCGTGAGAGCCAGTTACATTGGCTACAAAGAGACGGTTGTTAGCAATCTTGTGGTTTCGCTCGATTTAACGACAGAGTTGAATTTCGAGTTGGAACAAACTTCTCTGGCTTTTGAAGAGATTTTGGTGACGGCAGTAAGACCGATGATTCGGAAAGATGCCACCAACACCAACATCATCAAATCCGCCGAAGAAATTTCAAATTTACCTGTCCGCGGTATGCAGGAAATTGCCGCCGGCACAGCAGGCGTGGTCAAAGCCGAAAACAGCACAACGATGAACATCCGCGGTGGCCGTGGGGGCGAAACCGCAACGTACATCGACGGCGTTTTGGTGAACGATCCTTACAACAATGCCGTGTACACCTATTTGCCGAATGAAGCCATCGAAGAGATGAGCGTTCAGACCGGCGGTTTCAACGCTGAATATGGTGACGCCATGTCCGGTATCGTTGCTATCACAACGAACGCGGGCGCCGAAAAATATTCCGCATCTGTCGAAGCGATTACGGACGGATTCCTCAAAGCCGATAAAAAGATTCTGGGCGCTTACGGCTACGGGTACAATGAATTCGTCGCTACCCTCAGCGGTCCTATCATTCCGAAGACAAAGCATACGTTCTTCCTCTGCGGAACACGCAGAGCCGCCACGGATGCATGGCCGTCCTATGGATGGGCTGAAAATCCCGACCGTCTGACAAATTTCACCTACGATCAGGTATTGTCGATGATTGATGACACTGGTGCTACCTATTTAGACACAGTGTCTCATAAATATGACCTGACTGCACGCATTCCCGATAATTCGACTTCCGATTGGTCGTGGAACGGCAAGGTGAAATTTCAGTTGGGCAAAAACATGGCGCTGAAAGCCAGTTATGTTTCGACTGAGCGCGTTCTGAACAATGCGACACCGCTCGAAATTTTCAATACCGATCACATGGCGGAAGAAACCCGGTATTCGCATTCGTTCAACGCTACGTTGACGCAAACGCTTGCACAGAATACCTATTACGATTTGAAATTCAACTGGTTCGACACCGAGCGGAAGATTTATGACGCTACGTTTGGCGACGATCTCGAAAAGTACGGTGATCCGTGGTTGAATCCATGGCCCGATGACAGCGCTTATGTTGGCGTCGCATACACCAAACGCATCGGACCGGATTATTTCGAGCCCGGATGCCAGTATAACGATTATTTTAAGAATCGGACGACCTATTGGGGAATCGATTTCGATATCGTTCATCAATTGGGTCGGTATCACACGTTCAAAGCCGGTTTTGAGTACAAATATCACACATTAAGAGAATACCGTGTACTTGGCCCGGTCGCTTTAGCGAAGACCAATTTGTCTGAACTTGAGCTTTATCAAGATGCCGATGTGCGTTTCTACGGCTATGACATTGACGGTAATGAAGTGAATGAAGGCAGTTATCTGGATGATGTCCAAAGAGATGCCACTACTGGCGAGATCACTGGCGGTTATCAGAAGGAAGCGCCTTATCATCCGATCATCATGAGCGGATATATTCAGGATAAAATCGAATTCAAAGACCTCGTTTTGAATCTCGGCTTAAGATATGACCGCATCGATCCGAACGCCTGGCAGTTCAAGCAGTTTGACGCCGAGTGGGCGGCAGATGGAAGTTTGGTGCCCGGTACCGGTATGTTCGGCGGTGACGAAAAGTTTGATAAGACGGACGTTGAAGATTCCGAAGTGCATACGTATATCAGCCCGCGCTTTGGCGTCAGTTTCCCGGTTACCGATCAAACCGTATTCCATGCGCAGTACGGCGTATTCTATCAGGCTCCGAGTTTAGCCGATCTGTATCTGAGCCCGTTCTATCTGGATGCGTTCGTGAACAGAGGCGGCTATTTTACGATTTTGGACAATCCGAATCTGAAACCGCCGAAGACCACCTCTTATGAAATTGGTTTCAAACAAATGCTCGGCGACGTCGCCAGCCTGCAATTGACCGCTTTCTATAAAGAGACGGAAGACCTCGTTCAGGTGTTAAACGTCACTACTGATGTCACGAACATCGCTTTCAGCAAGAACGGCGACTTCGGTAACATCAAAGGATTGGATGTCATTTTCAATCTGAGACGGTTTAAAAACCTATCCGCTTCGTTCAACTATGAATTGCAGTTTGCTACCGGCACCGGTTCGGCGACTGCTTCGAATTTCAACATCGCCTGGCAGGGCGGCGCGCGCGGGAACTTCCCGAAATTCGCCCAGCCGTTGGATTTTGAACAAAGACACACCGGCACTCTGAATATCGACTATCGTTTCGGTAAGACCGATGGACCGGCTCTCCTGCATAATGCGGGAGCCAACCTGTTGTTCAGCTTCAATTCGGGTCAGCCTTATACGCTCATGCAGGTTTTTAACGCACCGCCGTTTACCGGTCGTTACGACAATGGCAATGTGTCCGAGACGCCGGTTTCAGCGGTCAACTCGCAGACGACGCCATGGGTTTTCAAAGTCGATCTGAAACTCGATAAGAAATTCTACATCGGCGGCGCCCAACTGACGGCTTATGCCTGGGTGTTGAACCTGCTGAATAACGAAAACGTTGCGGGGATCTGGATAACCACAGGTCTGCCAAACGATACCGGGTATCTGGGAACGACGAGCGGCCAGGCTTACTGGAATAGTCTGACCGATGAACAGAAGAGTCTGTATAAGATGCGAGAAATGGATTACAACTACTACGGCTCGCCTCGTCAGATTCGCCTGGGACTCATGCTTGAACTGTAACGAGCGAACAATGAAAGTAACTCTTGACTCTAATGGAGGAAAGTATATGAAAAAAATATTGTCAATCCTGATGATAGTATTGACGGTTTCGGCGCTCGTTTTCGGCGCTGAATACGCAAACAAGCCCCGGGCGTTGGAAAAAGCAACCATGACCAGCGATGTCTGGATGAACTGCAACCGGATGAACGGCGTCTTCCGGAACAACGGCATATGGTTCTTTGATAACGTTC
>JBAZPZ010000057.1:0-12558 GCA_041645495.1 Fidelibacterota bacterium
AACCTAATCAACCCAATCAACACAATTGACCAAATCCACCTACTCTACAAGTCCATTTTTCATGGCATATTTCATGACTTCGGCGTTGTTTCGCAATCCCATCTTTTCCAAAAGCCGCGATCTGTTCGTGCTGATCGTCTTAACGCTTAAATTCAGTTCCGATGCGATTTCAGAAACCGTTTTTCCGGCGGCCAACATTTTCATCACCTGAAACTCCCGGTTGGACAGACGTTCGTGAAGCGGTTTCTCGGAATGAGCGTCGATTTCGAACGCCAACTTGATCGCTAACGACGGATTGATGTATTTTCCTTTATGAAAAATTTGTCTGACTGCGGATAAAAGTTCGGCTGACGCGCTGTCTTTGGTCAAATATCCGTCGGCGCCCGATTTAAGGACGCGCATCGCATATTGATCTTCGGAATACATCGTTAATACCAGAATTTTAGAAGGAATCTTCCGGTTTTTAACCTGTTTGATGATTTCGATGCCGCTTTTTCCGGGCAATGAAATGTCCAGAAGAATCACATCAGGCCGATGTTTTTCGATCTTGGCAAGACCTTCGTCGCCTGTTCTCGCTTCGTCAACAATTTCGATGTCGGATTCATCGCTGAAAATCTGCTTCAATCCTTCGCGAACAACCGTGTGATCGTCGATGATGAGAACACGAATCATGCGATGTCCTTGTGATCGAGCGGAATCGTGACCTGAACGGTTGTTCCGCCGTTTTCCGAACCTTGAATATCGACGCGCCCGCCAAACGGATAAACTCTCTCGCGGACGCCGATGAGTCCGAGTGATTGCGGATCGAATATTTTTTCTTCGGGAATGCCGACGCCGTTGTCCCGAATATTCAAATTCAAAGTATGATCCGTGATTGTCAGTTCGGCTTCGACCTGCGTGGCCGACGAATGTCGCGCTACGTTCGTCAACGTTTCCTGAAAAATCCGGAAAATCGCGATGGCGCGGTTTTGATCGAGCGTTATTTCTTCCTGACCCAATTTCAGGTTGCATGAAATTCCGGTTCGGTTTTGAAATTCGCCGCAATACCATTCGATTGCCGCTGTCAAGCCGAGATCGTCGAGCAGTCCCGGTCGGAGTTCGGTAGAAAGCCGCCGCACGGTTTGAATCGTAGAATCGATGAGCCGTGACATTGATTCGATCTTCTCGAGAACTGGTTTTTGGTCGGGCGTTACTTTTTTCATCAGCCAGTTCAGGTCCATTTTCAAGGCCGTCATCGACTGCCCGAGTTCGTCGTGAATTTCGCGGGCGATGTTGGCGCGTTCTTCTTCGCGGATCGACTGCAAGTGAGTCGAAAGATTCCGCAGTTGATCGCGCGAATTTTTCAGATCCCTTTCGACTTGCTTTCGGTCGGTGATGTCGATGACGATCCCGCGAAGACCGGAAGGCGAACCATTTTGGTGGATCGGATTGGAAAAGATCAGCGCATGAAAAACGCTTCCGTCTTTCCGCTGGGCGGTGTATTCGTGACCCTCGACCTTCTTGCCTTTTAAAATGTGATAGACGTTTTCAGCAACCTGTTTTCTATCCTCCGGAACGAAGAGTTGAGTAAATTCGACGCCGTTTGCGATATCTTCCTCCGAATACCCGAATGTCTCATAACCGTATTGATTTGTGAAGCGGCATTTTCCATCAATGTCGAGTTCAAAGATCGTTTGCGGCAAATGATCGACCAGTTCGCGGAAATTGTTTTCGTACCCGTTATTTTCTTTCTTCGGCGGCATGTTCAATTGGGCAAATCAAACGCGTCTTCCAGCGCGGTTTTTGCTACATCCATCTCCTTTTCATCGATTATTAAACTGACGGACGAAATGCTCGTCGAGATGCCGAGAATGTTGATTTCTGCTCGACCAAGCGTGGCGCATGTTTGTCCCGCAATGAGCGGTTTTTCCCGGAAATGCGGCCCGTAAATGCAGATGATGCCGACGTCTTCCAGCCAGCGGTCGCCTTTTGCCTGAACGACATCGCGCAATCCTTCGATGATCGACTGAACTTTTGTCTTAAATCCCGACTGGAAGCAAAAAGTAATATCGGCAGTTCCTTCGCGATTCCAGCTTTCGGTGATGAACTCGATGTTGACGTGATTTTGTCCGAGAAAACTGAGAACTTTTCCGGCGATTCCGGGCTGATTGGGCGCCGACAAAATCGAAACCATGACCAGATCGTGATTTTCGATGATCCCGCCGATCATGATCTTTTCATTTTTATCAGGTTCTTTCACCAACTCTTTGTCCGTCATTTTATTTCCGAAAACCGGCTCTGAAAACAAGCGAAGTTTATTCCGGCAGATATTTTTTAATTATTTCAACTAATCGATTCGGCATGACCGGTTTTTCGATGAACTCATCGACCGGCAACGTGTCGGAATCCTTTTCAAACCGGATGCCCATTTGCTGAGACACGGCCGTCAACATCACGATCGGAATTCCGGCGATGTCCGGGTTCGCGCGGATGTCGTGCGCGACTTCAAAGCCTTCGTCCCACGTCGCCATCATCACGTCGAGAATGATCAAATCCGGACGGATTTTTAGGATTTTTTCCATTCCCCGCGTCCCGTCCTGCGCGTCGAACACTTCGTAGCCGTTGTTTTCCAGCGTCAACCTCAGCACTTCTACGAGGTCTATGTCATCATCAATTATCAGTATCTTCTTTTTCATGATCCGTCATCCGTGTTTATTTCAAATGCCGCATGAAATTAACCTTAACATTTCGATTTCGCAATATCGTCCTTTCCACAGAATCGAATCAGTTGATCGGCAAATTCGTCGATTCCGTCGCCGGTTTTGGATGAAATCCGCAAAATCGTGATTTTCGGGTTGATCTTCAGAATGTTGGTTTTTAAAAATTCCATATCAAAATCCAGAAACGGCAGTAAATCGATCTTGCTGATGAGCGCATGTTGACAAACCCGGAACATCAACGGATATTTGAGCGGTTTGTCTTCACCTTCGGTGACGCTTATCAGAACGACATTCAGCGCCGCACCGGTGTCAAATTCCGCCGGACAAACCAGATTCCCGACGTTTTCGATGAAAATGATGTCTGTTTTCTCCAGATCGAACGGTTCCAATGCCGGCAAAATCACCTCCGCACCCAGATGGCAATCGCCACCGAACGGTTCAGTGTTGATTTGCGAGATGGGAATGTTCAGCGGTTGAAGCCGCATCGCATCGCGAGTCGTCGTAATGTCGCCTTCGATCACGCCGACCCGAACGCCTCTTTTCTGAAGACGCGGGATCAGCGTTTCGAGCAACGCCGTTTTCCCGGAACCGGGCGAACTCATAATATTGACCAACAATGTGTCGGAACAGATCATTTTCCGTCGGATTTCATCCGCGGTTTTCGTATTCGCTTCAAGCACTTTTCGAACGATAAACAGTTCCACATTAACTCCTACTCTTCATCCATTTCGATGGATTCAATAAACATTTCCGAACCTGTAAGCATTTCGATTTCCGTTCCGGAGCAGTGTTGGCAGATAAATTCCGGCTCGTCGATCGTCGATTCGGCACCGCACGATCGACAACGAACTGTAATCGGCAAAATCCGGATAACTAACTCCGCATCTGCCAGAACCGGATGCTCTTTCTTGATCGTATCAAAACCGAACGTCAGCGATTCCGGAATGATAGCGTTCATTTTGCCCGCTAAAAAAACGATTTTGCTGATTTTTTGATCGAGTTGTCGTTTCCCGATTTCCGCTTCGACCATATTGATAATATTTTCTACAATCGTCAGTTCGTGCAAAATCTCATCTCCGTCGTTAATTCTATCGTGCTCATCAACATATTCTGGGCAATTGTTCCGTCGTCAGCATGTCGAGAATTCGATCACTGCCGATAGCGGTTCTCAGCAAGACTTTTCCCTTCGGGTCATCGATTACTTCGCCGATGATAGCGGCGGAATCGCACTCCGAAAACGATTTCAAGATCGATAATGCTTGCCCGGCGCAATTTTTTCCGACGATCGCAACGATCTTTCCTTCGTTTGCCAAATATAGTGGATCGAATCCCAACGGTTCGCAGAGTCCGCGCACCGATTCGCGAACTGGAACCGAATTTTCTTCAATGCGGATTCCAAACGGCTGTTTCCAGACAAATTCATTCAGAGTCGTCGCCAATCCGCCGCGCGTCGGATCGCGCATGATTCTCAAGTCGGAAATTTCATCGACCATCTTTTGAGTTAATCGGTTGACCGGAGCGCAATCACTGACGATGTTTGCGGAAATATTGAACTCCTCGCGCGCTTTGATGATCGCGGCTTCGTGATCGCCCATCCAGCCGCTGACGATCACGACGTCGCCATTTTGAACCGATTTCAGGCTTAGCCGGGCTTTTGAATTCTGAACACCGATTCCGGCAGTGTTGATGAAAATTCCGTCCGCGGCGCCATGCTCGACGACTTTCGTATCGCCGGTGACGATTTGAACACCGGCCAGTTCAGCGGCATTTTTCATTGAAACGACGATCTTTTCCAGCACGCCGATTTCAAATCCCTCCTCGATAATCATCCCGCAGGATAAATAGAGCGGCGTTGCGCCACAGACTGCCAGATCGTTGACCGTTCCGGTGACCGATAATTTTCCGATGTCTCCACCCGGAAAAAAGAGCGGTTTGACGACATGCGAATCCGTCGTAAACACGATTTTTCCGCCCGGATTTTCAAGAATCGCCGAGTCGAGGAGTTCATCCAGCGAGCGATTTGAAAAATGCTTCACGAACAGAGATTGGATCAATTCATGAGTCAGTTTACCGCCACTTCCGTGCGCTCTAACGATTTTTCCAGTCAATTCGCTCATCTTTTAGATTTCATCCACTTTTTTATATTTAAACCACGCCGCACAGGCGCCTTCCGAACTCACCATGCAGGCGCCGACCGGATTTTCCGGCGTACAAATTTTCCCGAAAAGTGTACAGTCAGGCGGCGTTTTGACGCCCCTCATAATTTCGCCGCACGAACAGGCCGGATTTTCAGTAATTTCGGTTAGCGGAATATCAAATATTTTCGCCGCGTCGAATCCGGAATATTCAGACCTGATCCGCAAACCGCTGTTGGCTATCGATCCAAGCCCGCGCCAAATCGAATCGCACGGTTCAAAAACACGCTCGATCATTTCGAGCGCGCGAAGATTTCCTTCAGGGCGGACAGCGCGTTTATACTGAAGTTCTACCCGGCTGTCTCCGTCGGTAATTTGTCTGACGATCAGATAAATCGACTCGAGAATATCAACCGGTTCGAAGCCAGACACGACACAGGGAACATGGTAATCGCGGGATAAAAAGCGAAACATTTCACTGCCGGTAATCGCCGAAACGTGCCCCGGACAAATGAATCCGTCGATTGCCGTTTCCCGGGAATCCAGAAGCGCTTTCATCGCAAAAGGCATCGTTTTGTGCCCCGACAGAACGGAGAAGTTGCGGACTTTTTTTCTTTCCGCCGATAGAATGACCGATGCGATCAACGGCGCCGTCGTTTCAAATCCGATTCCCAAAAAGACGACTCTTTTCGTCGGATTGGATTCGGCCAGTTCGAGCGCCTCGGATGGCGAATAACAAATCCTCACATCGGCGCCGGAAGATTTTTCTCGCTGGAGACTGGATTCGCTTCCCGGAACGCGCATCATATCGCCGAAAGTCGCCACGATCGTACCCTTTTGCCGGGAAATAAAATGCGCCACGTCGATAAAATCGTTCGGCGTGACGCAAACCGGACAACCGGGACCGCTGATCAGCCTTAGATTTTCCGGTAATAAATCGGCGATTCCATATCGAAAAATAGCAACGGTGTGTCCGCCGCAAACTTCCATGATCGACAGGCGTTTTTCCGGCATGATCCGCCGAATTTCCGAAGATATTTTCGCGGCGATTTCGGGATTCCGGAATTCGTCGATGAATTTCATCTTTTTCCTTCCCGTCTAACCGCTTCCCGCTCGGCGACTGTTTCGCTCATTTCATTCCAGATTTCGAGCGTTTCCAGCGCCGCCACCACATCTAATTTCTCGATAGCAAAGCCCGCGTGAACAATAATATAATCGCCGATATTTATATCGGGAAGCAGATCGAGATTCGCGCGATAAATGACTCCGCCGACATCCGCTTCGGCGACATTGTCCTGAATTTTAATAACTCTCATCGGAATGGCCAGACACATAATTTGTCAATTCTCCATCGATCGTTCTTTTTTTACCACTGCGCTTGCAATAACCGCTTGTCCGACAGAAATTCCACCGTCGTTCGGCGGAACGTGCCGATGCGTCCAGACTCGAAATCCGTTCTCTTTCAAAAGATCGCTCAACATTGTCAGCAGGTGAATATTCATAAAAACGCCACCGCTCAACACAACATCGTTGACACCAGTCGATCGTCGCGCTTTTTCCGTCGCCTCTGAAAGCACGATCGCGAGACCACAGTGAAATTTCACAGAAATCGTCCCTGGATTCATGCCGTTTAAAACATCACCGACGACACTTTTAATGACTTCTTTCCAATCGAGGATAATCATATCGTTTTGGGTTTCAATCCCGAAAGGATAGCCGTCAACATTTTCGTCGGTAATTGTTTGTTCGAATTCAATCGCCGCCTGCCCTTCATAATGAACATGATTCCGGATTCCGGCAACCGCCGCAACGCCGTCGAACAATCGCCCGCAACTCGAAGTGCTTGGCGTATTTATCTGATTCTCAACCGCTTTCAGGATTATTTTCAAGTCGTCCGGTTTGACGGTTTTTAAAAACGGCAAGCCAAATTCGACAAACCTGTTTCCAAAAACCCGATGCAAATAACCAACCGCCATCTGCCACGGATTTCTTATCGCCGAGTTTCCGCCTGGCATTCCAACGGTCGCAAAATGCGCCAATCGCCTAAATCCGTCGAATTCAGCCAATAAAATCTCGCCGCCCCAAATCGTTCCGTCGATCCCAAAACCGGTTCCGTCCAGAACAATCGCCAAAGCCCGACGAACGCCATTTTCCGCCATGCAAGAAACCGCGTGTGCATGATGATGTTGAACGCCGACTTTTCGGATCGGTTTTCCCGAGATCGTTGCGGCAGGATGATCGAAAGCAAAGCGCGTGCTGAGATAATCCGGATGAAAGTCGTAGGCGACGATTTCAGGTTCAATATTGAATACTTTCTGGTAATGTTGAATGCCGGATTCAAACGACCGCAGAACCTCAATATTTTCCATGTCTCCGATATGCTGACTGAGAAATATGTGATTGTTTTTCGCCAGCGCGAATGTGTTTTTTTGTTCGGCGCCGCAGGCTAAAACGGGTTGATCGAATTTCCAATCCAGCGATATTTGTTCTGGAGAATATCCTCTGGCTTTTCGGATCGGATACTCACGTTCATCCCAGATTCGCACGACGGAGTCATCGCATCGTGTGTGAATTCGCCGATCGTGCGTTAGGAAATAATCCGCGATAGACGATAGTCTGGCAATCGCATCGTCGTTAGTGAACGCGATCGGTTCGTCGCTCACGTTTCCACTTGTCATTACCAACGGTTTTTTATAAAAGTGAAAAATCAAATGATGAAGCGGCGAATACGGCAACATCGCGCCGAGAAAGTGGTTCATTGGTGCGACCGATGCGGAAATCTGCCTTCCAACCTTTTTCCTGAGTAAAACAATCGGATGTGTAACTTGCTGAAGCAGAGCGCGTTCGGCGTCGGATATTTCACAATATTCTTCAATCATCGCCAGATTCGGAAACATCACGGCAAACGGTTTATCCTCGCGGAATTTTCGGGCACGAAGCGCGGCAACGGCCGGTTCATTCTCCGCATTACAGGAAAGATGAAACCCGCCGATTCCTTTGACGGCGACAATTTTTCCATCGGAATAAATTCGGGAAAGAGTCTGAAAAATCGCTTCGTTTTGAGACGAATCGCCGCCAATGAGTTCAATTGCTGCATCATTACTGAAAAGTCGGACGCGGGGACCGCAAACAGGACAAGCGTTCGGTTGCGCATGGAAACGACGATTCACAGGATTTTCATACTCACGTTGACAGTCCGGACACATCACAAAATCCTGCATTGTCGTCAATTTTCGGTCATACGGAACGTCCAGCGTTATCGTGAATCGAGGTCCGCAATGTGTGCAGTTGGTAAAAGGATACAGGTACCGTCGGTTAGTTCGATCGAATAACTCCTTCAGACAATCGTCACAGACGTCCAGATCCGGAGAAATACGAGCGGTTTTTTCAGATTCGGATTGGCTGTCGCGGATGCTGAATTGCTGAAACATTTCGCCTTCAGTGATAGTTTGAGTCGATAACTCGTCTATTCGACTATGCGCCGGAGCATCGATCCGAACGTGCTCGAGAAATTTTTCCAGATCGATTTTTTCGCCTTGAATCAAAATCGTAACACCGGTACTTGTATTGGCAACGTAGCCGGTCAACCTACACTCATTCGCCAACCGGTAAACAAACGGTCTGAATCCAACGCCTTGAACAATACCCGAAATACTAAGTCTGTAAGTTGACAAATCCCTCCAGTTACTGATCTAAAAGAACCGCTTCATGTAAAAACCGATTACAATATATCATTGAAAAATAAATAATCGGAGAAAAATTTCAGTGAATAGAATTCTTACTTACAGATTCTTTATCTCGCGTATTCCAGATATAGAACACCACTTTATTGTTGACTTCGGTATCCTCGCTGACGATAATTCTCGATCTTTCCTAACGAAATACTATGTCAGTTTTGCTAAACAATTGGGATAATTGTTCCGAACGGAATTGACTAAATTGGAAACAGGATAAAACTCGAGGTCGCCGGAAAACGGTTTCATCAGATGCGCGGCTGATGTTTGAGGAAAATCCTGACAATCCAACCAGGCGTCGAGCGTGGATTTGGAAAGAATCACCGGCATCCGCTCGTGGATGAATCGCAGTTGCGTATTCGCAGACGTCGTGATGACCGTATAGGTGAGTTTCTGCGCGCCTGTTGGCGACTCCCACCGATTCCAGAGTCCAGCCATCGGCAAAATCGCCCCGTTCGGTTGATGAATGAAGAATGGTTGTTTGCGCCCGGCTTCCTGTTTCCATTCGTAATAACCGTCGGAAATCACAACGCATCGATGAGAATCGATGAGATTGGAAAAAGTCGGCTTTTCAAACAAGGTCTCTGCGCGGGCGTTGATAAAAACCGGCAGTTTGTCCGGATCTTTCGCCCATGAAGGAACCAATCCCCACTGCATCATCCGCACGACACGCGCGTTTTCATTCACTAAAATCGGGACGAGATTCGTCGGCGCGATGTTGTAACTCGGCTGGTAAGTGACGGATTCATCCCACAACTGAATCGAGAGTTCCTCGATGATTTCCATTTTCCCTTTAGTTAACGTCTTACGACCGCACATAAGTCTTTACAATTCAATGAGGTTAGTTATTTCAGATAATTCTCACGTTTTTCAAAGTATCTCTATGTGAATATACGCCTTCCATTCAGGAAACTCAAACCGCTTTTTAATAGGTCAATATTCCTTCGCAAAAGTCACTTCCTTGACCGAGCGTTTATAAATCGCCGCCGATTCTTTGGGCGCCATTTTTTCCGCCGTCTGCTGAAGACTGGCGAGTTTTTCGACAGTCACGGTGTACGTGCCGTAAGCCTCTTCGACCTTCCCGCGCAGAACGAACAGCGTTTCCCAATGCAACAAATCGCCGAATTGCTTGTAAACCTCCGGAAACATCACGCACTCGAAAATGTCGGTCTCATCCTCAAACGTAACGAATTCCATCGGCTCTTCCTGCTTGGTAAAGGCAACTTTCCGCGTGATGTAAACGCCGAGCAGGTTGATCGTCTGCCCAACATAGCACGAGAGATCAATCGCTTTCCTGATTTTTCCATCGAAAACCGGCAGAAATCGCTTCAGCGGATGTTCGGAAATCGGAAAACCGAACGACTCGATTTCCAGCGACAGAATTTCGTATTCGCTCAATTCCTGACGATGGTTTGCAAACGTCAGCGGTCTGCGTTCGCCTTTTTGGAGATAAAAACCGGCGACCTTGAACGCGATTTCCTGATGCGTCAATCCGGGCTCCAGATCGGCAAAACAACGGGCATTCGTCAGCGCCATCGCGTCGGCAAGATCGATATCGATTCTCGACTGAAAATCGTCCAGGGATTGGAAATCGCCAGCCTTCCGCTCCTTGAGAATCTCATCAATCGTCTTGTCCTGAAGCCGGTTGATCGCCATGAATCCCATCCGGATTTTGTCCTTTCTGCCTTTGTATTCGCGCTGGCTCAGATTGATGTGCGGTGGAAGAATTTGAATCCCGAACCGCCGCGCCTCGCTCAAATAGGCATACGCCGAGTAATATCCGCCCTGATTGGTGATAACCGCCGCGAGAAATTCCGCCGGAAAATGCGCCTTCAAATATGCGCAGGTGAATGATAGCATCGCATACGACGCCGAATGCGGCTTGCAGAACGAATATCCGGAAAACGACTCGATCATCTCCCAAAGTGTATCCGCCAATTTCTGTGAGTAGCCGCGATTCAGCGCGCCCGTGATGAATTTCTTCTTCCAAATCGGCACCAAATGCGCCAGCGCCTGACGGGAAATGACCTTCCGGACGTAATCCGACTCGGCGTAGCCGAATCCGGCGATTTCCCGCGCTACCATCGAAACCTGCTCTTCATAAACCATGATGCCGTAACTTTCCTCAAGACATGTCAGGTCGGGATGTAACAGTTTCCACGGCTTGCCGTGAATTCTCTCCAGCATCAGATTGATAAACCGGTTCGCCGCCGGCCGAATGATCGATGAATAAATCACGACATGCTCAAAATCCACACATCCGGCTTTTTTCAACAGCAGGCGCGTCGCCGGGCTTTCGATATAGAAAATTCCCATCGTCCGTCCGGCTTTCATTAGTGCCTCGGTTTCCGGATCGCCGATCGGCTGAATTCTGTGATAATCCATGAACTCGTTCCGGTAAAAACCGATCTGCTTCAGCGTGTCGCGCACGACAGCGAGCGAGCGGTTGCCGAGGATGTCGATTTTCAACAAGCCGGAATCTTCAACCTGATCCTTCTCCCACTCGACGATCTGCACGCCTTTCGGAGCCATCAACACCGGAACATATTTGCGAATCTCATCCGGTACAACGATCACGCCGCCGGGATGCACTGACGAAATCCGGAAAGCGCCAATTACTTTTTCGCTCTGCCGGATAATTTCTTCGAGCGTGTCGTCAAGTTCGAGATTTTTGAAACGCGGGTCGGTTTTGATCCACTTCAGAAGTTCCGTCTTTCGCGCAAAATAACCGATACGCATGGTCACAGCCTTGATCTCTTCGTTCGATAAGCCATAAACTTTGCCGACTTCGCGAACAGCGGAGCGCGGTTGCATGAAGACCTGACTCGAAACCATCGCCGCCCGCTCCTTCCCGTATTTTCTGAAAATATAGTCGAGAATGTCGTCGCGTTCATCCCACGGAAAATCCACGTCGATGTCCGGCATATCGACGCGCTCCGGATGAATGAACCGCTCAAACCGGAGGTTATATTGAATCGGATCGACTTGCGTAATGCAGAGACAGTAACTGACGATCGATGCGGCGCCCGAACCGCGCCCGATGGTCGATTTCGTCTGTTTGACGATATCCCGGACGACGAGAAAATACGGAGCGAAACCTTTTTGCAGGATTATCGAGAGTTCGTACTCTATTCGCTGTTTGACAGCATCGGTTATCTCGCCATACCGAACCTTCGCGCCGTCGTAAACCAGAGCGCGGAGTTGCTTGTTGGCAAGATTAGTCTCCTTGAGCGATAATCCTGGAAAAATCGTATTTGTGTAAGTCCAGTCGGTTTTGCAACGCTCGGCAAGATACTGGGAATTGTTGATCGCGTCGAGACTGTTCGGAAAGAGTTCGACAATTTCCTTTTCGGACCGAAAATAATGCCGGTCACTCTTGAAATCTTCCGCCGTCAATTGCGAAAGCGTGGCGTTTTTATCGATTGCCCGAAGGATTTTATGCGTCTTCGAATCGTCGGATTTCAGAAAATAGACGTCGCCGGTCGCCACGATTTCCAGCGTAAATTGCGTCGCCAACCGCCGCGCCTCGCGCTCCGAAACGCCCGGTCGGAGTTCGACATACAGATGCGTTGATGGAACGAATTGTGCGAGTTCCGCCAGAACTTTTTCCTGATGCGCAAGCACGAAAAGTCCTTTCCGGTTTGGTTTCAGGATTTCGGTTATCGAGACCGCAGCGCCGTCGTGAACGTGCGAGATCGCCCGGCAGAGATTCTCGTAGCCGTATTGATTTTCCGCCAACAAAATGACGTCGGCGAACGACGTGACGATATTGGTTCCCGCTATCGGATTGATGCCCTGTTCCTTCGCCCATTGAACAAATCGGATGAAGCCGTAAAGCCCGTTGATTTCCGTCAACGCGAGATGCGTCTGATGAGCCGCTTTCACCTGCGCAATCAATTCCTGCGGCGTCGCCGTGCCGGACATTTTCGAGAAAGTGGAATGTGTGTTGAGATTGACGAACATAATCACTTAACCGCAGAGTTCGCAGAG
>JBAZPZ010000058.1:0-12518 GCA_041645495.1 Fidelibacterota bacterium
TCACGCGGATCGAATAATCTTCCAAAGCATCGCCTTCCAGCGACGGAATGATCAGAACGGCGATCTGATTCGACGTCTGCGACTCGAATAGAAAGAGTTTTTCTTCCAGTTTCATTTGTTCCGAAGACGACAAAACGCCGCTCAGGTCGGTTACGCGGGTTCTCAACGGCGGCACATCGAGCGCAAAGATGCTCGTCGCCATAAGCGCGAGAACCGACAAAATCGTCAGCCAACCGGCGAGTTTTCTCCTGATGTTTAATCTGTTCATTTAACTTCAGCCGGACGCAGTCGTGTTAAAACGTCACTTTCGGAGCGTTTTCGGCGCCTTCCTGCGCTTCGAAGTACAGTTTCTTTTCGAATCCGAACATACTCGAAATGATGTTGGTCGGGAATCTGCGAATCTTCGTATTGAAACCTTGAACCGCTTCGTTGAACCGCTGTCTTTCGACGGTGATCCGGTTTTCGGTGCCTTCCAACTGCGACTGCAACGCGAGGAAATTCTCGTTGGCTTTCAAATTCGGATAGTTTTCGACAACCGCCATCAAGCGCGAAAGAGCGGAACTAATCTCGCCCTGAGCTTGTTGGAATTTGGCAAACGCCTTCGGATCGTTCAAAACTTCTGGCGTGACTTTCAGACCGGTCGCATTGCTTCTCGCCTGAATCACGGCTTCGAACGTTTGACTTTCGTGTTTGGCGTAACCTTTGACGGTTTCGACTAAATTCGGGATCAGGTCGGCGCGACGCTGATACTGGTTACTGACTTGCGCCCACGACTGATTCACGCCCTCTTCGAGCGTTACCAAATTGTTGTACATGCCGACGATTTTGCCGATGATCAGAAGTAAAACGACAACGACAGCAATAAGAATTATCCAACCTTTTTTCATTTTATTTTCTCCTTTTTCAAAATTCCAAATAATCTAATACATTTTTTAATCACTCATTCAACATTTCTGCCTGCGGCTGGTTCCGCGATCAAACCTTGAGCAAATTCATGAAATCGGCGACAGTTTCAAATGTTTCAAACCGCCAGACCGCGTCGCGAATTTCATCTTGCCGGTTCTTCGCAAACACCGCGGCCGACAATGCATTAAATTTGACGGTGATGTCTTCGTCCGTCATCGGCTCGCGCGGATCGCCCTTCGGATATTCAAGATATTGGCTGACCGTTTTGCCGTCTTTCGTCCGGATAACAACTTTTGACGGTTGCTTGGCCGGAAACATTTTCTCGAATTCGACGCTCGCCACGCCTTTGATCTTGCGAATGACGTCGCGGATGCGCCGGTCTTTCAATTTCTCATCCGAGAAAGAATTGACTGTGACTTGCCGATCGACGATCGCCACTGCGATGCAGTACGGCAAACTGTGGTCGGCGGTTTCGCGCGAATCCGGCTCGTACTTGTGCGGATCGAAGAGAATGTCGCAGGCGCGGGCAATCGTCGTAATGACGACTTCGTCGATGTCTTCCGGCCGGATGTCGTATTCTTTGACGAGTTGTAACGTCGCGGTCAAATGCGTGTGCGTCAGCGCCTCCGTCGGAAAGGCCTTCATCGAACAATTCAGAATGCGGTACGATTCACCGAGTCCACCAATGAGTTTCTCTTCATCCCAATCCGGACCAAAAACATCCATCAAACCTTCTTTGCCTTCGAAGATCGCTTCGGTTCCGGTGTAACTTTCCCTGGCCATCAACGCCGCGAAAACGCCCGACTGAACCGCCATCGGATCGACCGTGTTTTTCATCATGGTCAGTTTCCCGGCGGTCGGACAGCCGATAGTGAAATTGTGACAGCCGCCGATGCCGATCGCATTCGTCATCTGGTCTTCGCTCAGGTCCAACAATTTTCCCGCGACGATCGGCGAGACGAACTGCGTCAGCGTCGCGTGATGCCACTTGCGCTCGCGGACACCCGGAACGGCAAACTCGCACAGCCGCTGTTCAAATTCATACGCGAGAACGATCGCAACGATTGTGTCTTTCGCCGTTTTGCTCTGACGTTCAGCCATCGCCAAAGCGGCCGGAATCAGGTCGCTCGGATGCGACGGGTCCTGTTTCCAGTAAATGTCGTTGAAATCCAGTGAACGGATCATCAGCGAATTGATCAGAGCGGCGTTTGTAGCGGGCAAACGATCGCCGAAACCGATGACCGTCGCTTCCGGTTTACCACCGATTTCCTGCACGATCCGGTAAATCGCGCTTACGTCTTTGGTTTTCATCGCGCCGAATGCGCAACCGAGCGAATCATAAAGATAGCGTTTAACTTCGTTGACGACTGCCGGCGGCAAATCTTCATATTTCAATTGAACCGAAAAGCGGGCGATTTTTCGTGAAATTGTATCCATTAACACCTCATTTTGACTTTAGACAGGATTTACATGATAAATACAAAGAAGAATCAATGACTGAAATAATTCTGATGTCTCCCAAATGATTATCCTGTCGATCCTGTTAATCCTGTCCAATTAATTCCTCAAACTTTCTCGGCTACCGCTTGCGCGACTTCCAGCGATGTATTCGTACCGCCCATATCGTAGGTCTTAAACTTGCCTTCCTTGACGACGGCCGCGACGGACTTTTCGATCCGATTGGCGCTGTCGGTTTCACCGAGCCAATCGAGCATCAATTTCGCCGTCAAAATCGTCGCGATCGGATTAACCTTGAACATACCGGTGTATTTCGGAGCGGAACCATGCGTCGGCTCGAAAACGGCATAATTGTCGCCGATATTTCCACTACTGGCAAAGCCCAGTCCGCCGACCAATTGCGCGGCCAGGTCTGACAGAATATCGCCGAACATATTTTCCGCGACGAGAATCTCGTACTTTTCCGGATTCTTGACCAACCACATGCACTGCGCATCGATGTTCGTTTCGTCCAGATAGATATCGGGATAATCTTTCGCCACTTCGCGGGCGGTGCGGATCATCAGCCCGCCGGTCTCGCGCAGGACATTCGGTTTATCGACCACGGTGACACTTTTCTTGCCATACTTTTTAGCATATTCAAACGCATTCCGTACAATCCGCGCGCAGGCTTGTTTCGTCATGATCCGAGTGGACATCGCGATATTTTCGAGTCCGGCGTCCTTGAATTTCTTCATCTTCGGATGCGCCGCGTCCAACGCATCGTAAACGCTTTGCGGCAACGGGAAAAACTCTACGCCGCCGTACATGCCTTCGGTGTTTTCCCGAAAGATCGTGATGTCGATATTTTCCTTGTAGTTCAGCGGATTGCCCGGATAGGCTTTGCACGGACGCAGATTGGTGTGAAGATTGAACTTCTGCCGCAGGTTGACGATCGGGCTGAAATAGACATGACCTTTGCCCTGAAGTTCGGGAATCAGTTCCTTCGCCGCCTCTTCTTTCGGTTTGGAAGTGATCGCGCCGAACAGTGCGCAGTCGGTTATTTTCATCATTTCGATCGTACGGTCGGGTAACGGATTCGCCTCGTTTTTCCAGAATTCCCAACCGATGTCGCCGTGAATATATTCAGCATCCAATTGCAGTTTGTCCAACACGATTTTCGTCGCGATCAGCACGTCGTTTCCGACGCCGTCGCCCGGTAGCCATGCAATACGATATTTTGCCATAAAAACTCCTTCTGTAGGTTTATTCTAAATGATTCATTCCGTTTTAGTGTCGAGTCCCAATTTCCGTTTCGTGTAGGGAATCAAACCGCCGGCGTCGAAAATGCCGACGATTTCCTTTGGTAAAGCCGGAAAATGATAGACGCCGCTTTCCGTTTTGATCTCGCCTTTTTCCATATCGATCTCGACACGTTCGCCGTTTTTCAGATTCTCCACCGCTTCAGTCGATGTCAAAGCAGGCAAACCGAAATTGATGCAATTCCGGTAAAATATCCGCGCAAAGGACTTCGCGATGACCGCGCCGACGCCGGCGTAAAGCAGACATGACGCCGCTTGTTCCCGCGAACTCCCGCAACCAAAATTCTTCCCGCCGACGATGACATCGCCTTTCTGAACATCTTTCGCAAATTCCGCATCCAGATCCTCGAGCGCGATTTTCGCCATTTCCTTCGGATCGGTCACGGTGTAGGTGTATTTACCGGGAAAAATGACGTCGGTGTTGATGTCGTCGCCGTATTTCCAAACTCGTCCGATTATTTTCATGAGAGAGACCTCCATTTAATTGATTGTAAATTGAAAGTTGGAGATTGGAGGTTGAAAATTGTTGTCGCAGTTGATGATTCATTTGCCATTTTTAGAAATTCCCTTCTTCTTGGCGGTAACGACTGACTTGCCGATGATATTAGATAAACTTGTCGATTCATTAATTAGCAAATCAATTTCGGAACTGGGCAATAGTTCGGATTTTTTGATCAGCAACAACCAATATTTCGTTTCGTTTAGTTCTTTCAGGACTATCAGCATTTTGTGAACAAAATCCGACCGACTTTCTGCGGCACATGCTTCGCCATAATTCGCGCCTGCTGATGTTGCCGATCGAAACAATTGGCCGCTAATATGCCTTCCGACAAATGTCTGACTCAGTTGATCGACAACTTTGACGATTTTCACCGCGAAATTCAGCAACATTTCAGCCAACTCATCCGGCGTCATTTCATTTCCCTCTTTTTAATTTTCAATCTCCAACTTACAATCTACAATTTTCAATTTCCCGGAAATCCTCAATCCTTCCGGTCAGCGCCGAAACCGCCGCCGTTCTCGGACTGCACAGATAAACTTCCGCATCTTTGTTGCCCATCCGACCTTTGAAATTCCGATTCGATGTTGACAGCGTGACCTCACCTTTCGCCGGAACGCCTTCGTGATTGCCCATACACGGACCGCAACCGGGATTCATGATTACCGCACCCGCAGAGACCAGATCGGTAATCCAGCCGCGCTTTAAAACTTCGAGGTAAATTTCCCGCGACGCCGGAAAAACCAGCATCCGAACACCGGGATGTACCTTTTTTCCTTTCAAAATATTCACGACAACCGCAAAATCCTCGACCCGCGTATTCGTGCAACTGCCGAAAAACACCTGATCGATCCTCGTGCCTTTGACCTCCGAAACCGGCGCGACGTTATCCACCGTATGCGGCTTCGCCACCATCGGTTCGATCTTCGACAAATCATAGCTCAATACTTCGTCGAAATTCGCATCCGGATCGGACTCGACGACTTCAAACTTCCGGTTCGTGCGCGCTTTGACGTACGCTATCACTTCGTCATTCGGAATCATGTAGCCGTTTTTAGCGCCAATTTCCACCGCCATGTTCGTCAAAACAAACCGGCTGGCGAGACTCATCCTCTCGATTCCCGGGCCACAAAACTCGATTGCGCGGTACAATCCGCCATCCGCGCCGATGTCGCCTGCGATTTTCAGCATCAAATCCTTCGATGTAATTCCCGGCTGAAATTCGCCATGGCAAACGATCTTCAGCGTTTCCGGCACTCTCAGCCAAATCTTTCCGCACGCCATGATTACCGCCATTTCACTACGACCGATTCCCGTCGAAAACGCACCGAATGCGCCGTAAGAAGTCGTATGCGAATCGGCGCCGACGATCAGCGCTCCCGGCCAAACGTGGCCTTTTTCGTGCATTACCTGATGACAGATTCCCTGGTTGATGTCGTAGAAATTCTTAATTCCCTGCTTCGCCACAAATTCACGAATGTCTTTGTGGTTTTGGGCGAACTTTTCATTCGCCGCGGGCGTGCAATGATCGAGAATGACGACGTGTTTTTCGGGATCGTAAACCTTCTCGACGCCGATTTTGTAAAATGTGGAAGAAATCGCCGCTGTGTTGTCGTGCGACATTGCCACGTCGGGTTCGATCTCGACGATCTCGCCGGGAACGACCGGTTTTCCGGCTTTCTTTCCGAGTATCTTTTCGCTGAATGTCTTACCCATAGTTTTCCTTTCAACCGCGAATGAACACAAATAAACGCCAATTTTACTTATTTTTAGTCAATACTAATCTTTCCCACTGTAATCGTGCATGTTTGAAATTAAGTAGAATTCCGACTTCCTTTTTCACGATCCGTAAATAATTTAACAATTGGCCGCGATGTTCGTCCAGGATCACATCGACTGTTTTGATTTCAACAATTATTCTATCGTCGATTAGAAGATCCGGAGTATATTCATCTATCAATTCCCCTTTATAATAAACCGGATATTTAGATTGTTGGCTAAACGCCAGATTTTGACGACCCAATTCGATACACAGCGCTCTTTCGTAAGTTTTTTCACGCAAACCGTGTCCCAGTTCATTCGATACTGACATTGCGCACCCGACAATTTTATGAACCAAGTCTTTTTCAATTAATTCAGCCATAAAAATCATTAGTGTTCATTCGCGGGAACTTGTCCCGATATTGTTCGGGATTCGCGGTTTCACTTTATTCATGTCCATTCGCGGTTTCTCTACTTCACTATTTCGAAGTCGATAAAATCCACATGATGGAAGATGATCGACTCCGGCGAGCGTTTCTCCGCGTCGCCCTCTTTGGAATGTGTCGCGATGATATGCAACACTTCCGGCGGCAAATCGTGCTTGAAAGCTAGTCCGACGCCGCTAAACGGATGCCGGAGTTTTTTCCCAAAGTCAGATTTGGTCGCTTTGCCATCGACAATTTCATATTCAAAGAGTTTACCGACATCGGCGAGCAAAGCGCCTGCGATCAGATAGTCACGCTGAATCGGCGTTTTCCGATTTCTGTAAGCCGATGTAAGAACTTCATCACACGCTATACACATTTTACAGACTGTGCGGACGTGTTCGATGAAAGTGATCCGGACATTCTCCGCCAGTAAAGTAAAAGGGATCGAAGACAAAATCTCCGGTGTCCAGCCGCGAAATGCCATCGCCTCTTCCCAAACCGCTATGACTTTCGACCGCAATCCCGCGTCGTTGATTTTGTTGACTTCCGGTAAAATATCTGTTATCATACTCGCTCCATCTTGTTCGACTGCAGGTTAAATTATTTAAATTTTCAACGGTAATAACATGCGGAAAATTTATGCTAATTCCAGCCAGAAATCAACAGAGACCGCGAAAAGAGACGAAAAGAAGACGAAAGGGGAAGAAAAATATTTTTAACCGCAGAGGAAAGAGAGAAGGAAGTATTTTTTTCTACGGGACCCCGCCAAAGGTGCGGGAATTATACGAATTTACCCTGTGGAATAGATTTCTTTTATTTACCGATCATTTACCGAAAAAAGGGCGTCAGTTATTCCACAGGTTGAACTCTGATTTTAATTCGTTTAATTCGTGGGATTCGTGGACATATTCTCTATTTTTCATTCTACATTTTTCATTCTACATTTTCCCTTATTTCCCCTATTCCCCTTATCTCCTTTTCTTCTTTTGTCCTTCATATCTTCGTGACTTCGTGGTTCATCTCTCCGTGCGCCTTGCATTTTTCCCACGAAAGAGCCAAATTCTGACCGATGTTTACTTTTCAGCACGTAAAACCAAGGGGGCAAGATTGAATACCATTGGCTCTGCCGGTAATTATGGCAAAGACGACCGCTCAGATTGCGCCGTCGAAATCATCCGGACATCATGCGGCGGCATCGTCGTCGAACTCAACAGCAAAGTCGGTAAGCTATACGGCGATTCCATCGAGGAACTCTGCCGGGAAGAGATGTCGTTTTTCGGTATCTCCGATGCGCACGTCAAAATCGACGACAGCGGCGCGCTTCCATATATTCTAACGGCAAGAATCGAAGCCGCACTCAAACAAATCATCGAAACCGACCGCGAATTTTTACCGGAAATGTTGCCGGAAAACCGGTATTCGACCGAAAAAGACCGCCCGCGTCGGTCGCGCCTATATTTGCCAGGAAATACGCCGAAACTCGCCATCAACGCCGGTTTGCACAGTCCCGACGGAATCATTCTCGATCTGGAAGACTCCATCGCGCCCGCGAAAAAAGAGGAAGCGCGTTATCTGGTCAGAAACACGCTTCGCGCGCTGAATTTTTACGGCGCCGAACGCATGGTGCGAATCAATCAAATCCCGCAAGGACTCGACGACTTGAAATTCATCATCCCGCACAACGTGAACCTGATCCTCGTTCCGAAGTGCGAGTCCGCCGATCAAATTCACGTTCTTGAAAAGGAGATTATAAAAATTTCCGTGGCGTTCGGCGTAACTCAACCCATCTTCCTCATGCCGATCATCGAAAGCGCGCTGGGCGTCGTCAATGCCACCGAAATTGCGACTTCGTCGCCAAATGTCGTCGCACTCGCCGTCGGACTGGAAGATTACACCGCCGATCTGGGTATTCAACGCACGAAAGAGGGACACGAAACTTTCTTTGCTCGATGCCAGATCGTCAATGCCGCCAAAGCCACTGGAATTCAAGCCATCGATTCGGTTTTTTCCGACGTGGCAGATATGGACGCCTTAAAACAGGTCGTTCTGGAATCCAAATCGCTCGGCTTTGATGGAATGGGCTGTATTCATCCGCGTCAGATTCCGGCCATTCATAAAAATTACGCGCCGAATCCGGACGAAATCATGAAAGCGAAGAAAATTATTAACGCCTATTTTGACGCCGCTGAAAAAGGTCTCGGCGTCGTTGCGCTCGGATCTAAAATGATCGACGCTCCTGTCGTGAAAAGGGCGCAGAGAACCATCGCTAATGCGATCGAATCCGGAAAATTGTCCGCCGATTGGAGGTCTGAAGATGTCAAATAATTTAGTTAAAAACGCCGCCGGACGCTGGGTGCCGACGGAAGTCAACGGCAAACCGGAAATTCCGTTTCAAGGCATCGGAAAACATCGTCCCGAAGGACGAAAATACGCGCCGAAAATTTCGACTTCTCTCGATTTTCCAGCCGACGGGAACAAACTTCTCCCCGATTTAAAAACCGCGCTGATACAATGCGGATTGAAAGACGGCATGACGATTTCGACGCATCACCACATGCGGAACGGTGATTTGATTGCCAACCAGATTTTCGCGATCGCGCATGAACTCGGCGTCAAAGACCTCGTCTGGTTTCCGTCCGCTTCGTTTCCCTGCCACGAACCGCTGATCAAATTCTTGGAAGATGGAACGATCCATCATATCGAAGGCTCGATGAATGGACCGCTCGGGCGTTTTACTTCGCAGGGAAAAATGAAAGGCGTCGGAATTCTGCGCTCGCATGGCGGACGTTATCAGGCAATTCAGGACGGCGAAGTGAAGATCGACATTGCCGTGCTCGCCGCGCCAACTGCCGATTCGTTCGGCAACGCGCATGGTTTAACCGGACCTTCCGCTTGTGGCGGTTTGGGATACGCTTTGCCGGATTATCAATACGCCGACAAGGTCGTCGTCGTCACCGACAATCTCGTTCAGTTTCCTGCGATTCCAATGCAAATCGTCGGTAACTATGTCGATTACGTTGTGAAAGTCGATAAGATCGGCATTGCCGAGCAAATCGTTTCCGGGACGACTCAAATCACGAAAAGTCCGGACAGATTGCTCATTGCCGAACTCACGACAAAGTTCTGCGACGCCGCCGGATTGATCAAAGACGGTTTCTCGTTTCAGATGGGAGCGGGCGGAACGTCGCTCGCGATTGGAATTTTCTTCCACCAAATCCTCAAAGAACGCGGAATCAAGGCGCGATTCGCGGTCGGCGGCACAACCCAATATTCGGTCAAGATGATCGAAGATGGTTGTCTTGAGTATTTGTTGGACGCACAATCATTCGATCTCGACGCCGTTCGCTCGATGGGTAAAAATTTAAATCATCCCGACATCTCGATTTTCCACTGCTACGATTTTCATGCGAAAGGCAATTACACGACGATGATGGATGTGATGATTCTCGGCGCTACCGAAGTCGATGTCAATTTCAACGGCAACGTCGTTACGCATTCCGACGGATATTTGCTCCACGGTATTGGCGGTTGGCAAAATTGTCTTCATGCCAAATGCACGATCCTGCCGATTCCTTTGTTCCGCGACCGGATTCCCGTGATTCGCGATGAAGTCACCACGTTGTGTGGTCCGGGCGAATTGATCGATGTCATCGTCACCGAACGCGGCATCGCAATCAATCCGCTGAGAACCGATTTGATCGACAAAGTCAAAAACTCAGGTTTGCCGATCAGAACCATTCAGCAGTTGAAAGACGAAGCCGAGCGGATTTGCGGCAAGCCGCAGGATCCCGTTTTCGACGATCAGATCGTCGCCGTCATCAAATGGGTTGACGGAACCGTGATCGACGCGGTGAGGAAATTGAGGGAGTAGGCCATCGGCGGTGTGCTAATGGAACACAGATAACACTGAACAGAACACAGATTTTCACAGAACAAAAATACCGAGTTTCCTATCTGTGATTTTCTGCCCATCAGTGTCATCTGCGTTCTCCCTCTCCCAACTTTCCCTAAACTCTTTTCACTTTATTTATTAAATTCAATCGCTTTTTCATATCATCGTCATCTCATCAAAATCGATAACCGAACATTTGTTATCAGGATAATTTTATGACCCAAAAATTACGCATTCGCGATTTAACACTCAGAGACGGACAACAGTCTCAATTTGCAACCCGCATGAATCAACAACAGGTCGATCGTCTGCTTCCACTTTATCGCCAGGCAAACTTTTACGCGATGGAAGTCTGGGGCGGCGCCGTTCCCGATTCCGTCATGCGCTATTTGAGTGAAAATCCATGGTATCGTCTCGAAAGCATCAAAACCGGCATCGGCGATTCTTCCAAATTAACGGCATTGTCACGCGGACGAAATCTCTTCGGTTACAATCCATATCCCGACGAAGTCATCGAAGGTTTCTGCCGCAATGCCCTGCAATCCGGCGTCGATATCATGCGCATTTTTGACGCGTTGAACGACCTGAACAACATGCGTTCGACGATCAAATTCGTCAAAGAAAACGGCGGCATTGCCGATTGTGCGATCTGTTATACCGTCGATCCAAAATTCACCAAAAGCGAGCGGTTCAAAGCGTTTTTCAACGGGAAAAAACTTCCGAAAAATGTCTTCACCGTCAAATATTTCCTCCGAAAAGCGAAGAAACTCGAGAAAATGGGCGCCGACATGATCACGATCAAAGATATGGCGGGACTCATTCATCCCGGTTTCGCATCGCCGTTAGTCAAAGCCTTTAAAAAAGAACTCTCCATTCCTGTCGATATGCACACGCATTGTACGCCGGGATACGGGCTGGCGACCGTTCTGATTTCTATCGTTAACGGCATCGATATTGTCGATACGGTCATCGGCAATTTCGCGGGCGGACCGGCGGCGCCTGCATTCGATCTCATCCAGATTTTCTGCAACAAACTTGGAATCGATACCGGCGTCAATCTTTCTGCCGTCGTCGAAATCAACAAGCATCTGAAAGAAATTCGTCAGGAACTCGCCAAATTCGATGAAACCAAGCAATTCCCCCTCGAATTTGACATCACGAAAGATGTTTTGCCGAAGGAAATCAACCGCTTGTTCGATGAGGCAATCGATTACGCTAAAGCGGACAAAATCGAGAAGTTGTTATCAACCTGCCAGCAGATCGAGAAATATTTTCTATATCCACCTGCAAACGAAGCAGTCAAACACGCCGAAATCCCCGGCGGTATGTACACCAACATGCTCGCCCAGTTGCAAGCCGCAAAACTCGACCAGCTTCTGCCGAAAGTTTTAAAGATCATTCCGCGCGTTCGACTCGATGCCGGATGCGTTCCGCTCGTTACGCCAACCAGTCAAATCGTCGGTGTGCAGGCCGTCAACTGCGTAACAGACGGAGCGAAAGGTCTCGAACCTTTTTACACAACGACGTCGAATCAATTCGTCAATTTAGTCAAAGGAAGTTACGGCAAGACGCCCATTCCCGTCGATCCCGAATTCCGGAAAAAGATCACGGGTTCAGCCACAGAAATTCCGTACGACACTTCGTCCTACAAGAAACAGGAAAATCCCGTTTTGCCGGATTGCGGATTCGTGAAGTTGGCGAAAAGCGAAAAAGACGAATTGTTGCTTGAACTTTTCCCAATGGTTGCGTCCGGTTATTTGAAGCAGGTTCGGAAAGAAGAATTTGATGTCACGCAGGAAATCGAAAATGCCAACGAAAAAAACAGCGTCTATATTCAGGTCTCCGGGTCAATCGAGTAGGGAGAAACAGCCCACGGATCACACGGAATCACACGGAAAGTCTTTTTATGTTTAGAGAAAGTACTGTTATAAAATCTTCTGTAAATATTTTCCGTGTCCTCGAGTTTATCCCGATACTATTCGGGACGTATTCCCCCGCACTTTGCGGGATTCCGCGGGCTTCTCTTTTTCTCTTTCCCACGGATCACACGGAAGGTTTTTTACATGCATAAAATGAAGGTAGTGAGTGGAATCTGATTTATTATACAAAGATGAGTCTTTTTTAATTTTAAAGGCATGTTTTGAAGTTTATAAAAAATTGGGGTGCGGCTTTCTCGAGGCAGTTTATCAGGAATGTCTCGAGATAGAATTCGATTTTTTAAAAATCCCCTATGCATCCCAGCGCGAACTTGAACTGTTTTACAGAGGGAAAAA
>JBAZPZ010000059.1:0-12285 GCA_041645495.1 Fidelibacterota bacterium
GACGACGTGGAAAGAGATGCGATGCGTTCATATCTCGATGCCGTTGAATTTAAAGTTTTTCATAAATGACAGAAGGTACTTCAAGAGTATTAGTCGTCGATTCGTCGGTTATTCAATCTGCCGGTAGTTCTCCGACCTCATGCAGAAAAGCCTTAGAGGATATACTAGCAATCTGCCATCACGTGGTTCTTACTGAAAAAATTCTTGAAGAGTGGAATAGACATTTCACGAATTATTCACTGAATTGGTATTTTGATATGACTTCGAGGGGAAAAACTGACCCGAAAAATGAGACTGAATTAGGTGAGTTACAACAGAAATTGAGTACAATTCCGATAGATGAAGACATTCGTAACATTCTTAAAAAAGACCTACTTCTCATCGAAGCCGCGTGTTCGGCGGATGGTATTATCGTCACGTGTGATGATCGCTTTAAAAACCACTTCAACAATCATCGTGAGAGTTTGGGCTTTAACAAAGAAATTATCTGGATAAATCCAGTCAGGCAGGAAATGAATTCGATCACCTGAAATGTATTTTTTTCAAGAGAAAGCATTCGGTGTCCGATGATTTCAATTGTGAAAAAAACGACTGAAGGCGCTGAATAGAACCCAATGCCTTCGTAACTCCTTTGACACATGGCCAATGAGAAATTTTTAAAAATAAATGTCAAAACTCGATTAGAAGATATGTTATTTTTCCAGGATTGTCAACTGCCGTAATGAACAAATTATCTTTTCATGGAAATCAAGATATTCTTGGCAATCATAAGCTCGCCTTTCTCTGCTCTCGTAAATATCCGCCTGAGATTGTGCTAAAGTCTTATGATTGGGCGATCGAACAGAGAAACAAAGGCGTCTGTGTCGTCTCCGGATTCCATTCGCAGATCGAGAAGGACGTGTTGCATTTTCTACTGAAAGGAACTCAGCCGGTTATCATGGTACTGGCGCGCGGCATGAAGAAAAACTTGTCGCCGGATGTTCGGAAAGCGTTAGACGAAAAACGATTGCTTATTGTCTCGCCTTTTGCAGAATCCGTTGGGCGCGTGTCGGAAAAGACATCCATAATAAGGAATGAAGTCATAACAAATCTGGCGGATGAGATTCAGGTCGCTTTTGTTAGAACCGGCGGCAACTTGGAGTATCTGATTTCCCGTTTAGAAAAGCCGGTTCGGATAGGATTTGTATCATGATCGTTTGTAGTCTTTGCGGCAACGAAATCGAGTTTATCACTTCGACCTGTCCCTTTTGCGGCAATGACGTTTCTCTTCCTTTAAAAAAAGATAACAAAAAACCGTATGAAATCATCAATCTGGAATATGATCTGCCGACGGTTCAGCAGGCATTGTTACAATTGGAAACGGCGATTCACGATGGCAAAAGACGCCGAACGGTCGTGTTGAAACTGATTCACGGCTACGGCTCGCACGGCGTTGGCGGCGACATCCGATACGCCGTTCTGCAAAGCCTCGTCGGATTCCGAAAGCGTGAAGTCATCGCGGATTTCATTCCCGGCGACGAAGTCGTCGAACAACATGAAAAACTGCGCGCGCTGAGGAAAAAATTCCACGAAGTAAAAAACGATCCCGACACCGCGCATCCAAACGCCGGCGTGACTTTTGTCATTCTCCGGCGCATCTGAACCGATCTATGACCCTTGTTTTTATTGAAGGAGCACATTTATGAACAATCCGTTTTCCATTCAAAAATCGCCGACGGTGATTCCAACGACCGACGGCAAACACATTGAAGAGCATTTCGGATTAGTGAGCGACGGCGACAGCCGGATCAGCATCGCCCGAATGGTCGCACCGCCGCATTGGAGCGAACCACCTCAGATGCCGGAATTCGACGAGTTTACGCTTCTCCTGAAAGGCAAAAAACAGATCGAAATCGATGGCGAAACTGTCGTTCTCAAAGCAGGCGAATCCATCATCGTCAGAAAAGGCGCGTGCGTCCGATATTCCAATCCGTTCGACGAACCTGCGGAATACTGGTCGGTCTGCCTGCCGGCGTTTTCACTGAAAACCGTTCACCGAAAAACGAACGGGTAATTTCAACGTTTGCCATTTGGAATTCTTCGCATCGTTCGTTAAAATTGTCCGTTGATAAAAGGAGAATCAAATCATGAAGAAAATTTACCGATCCAAAACCGATGAAAAACTCGCCGGAATTTGCGGCGGACTGGGCGAATTGCTGTCCATCGATTCGACGATCATTCGCCTGGGCGTCGTCTTCGCGACGATCGTTACCGGCTTTTTACCGATGATCGTCACTTACATTATCGGCTGGATCATCATTCCCGAAGGACCGATCGAGTAGGCGGAAATCCTTCACTTCATGCTGGGCACATGGATTAACGTAGCCGCCGTTTTGGTCGGAAGTTCTATCGGACTTTTTCTGCACTCCAGACTTCCGCAGAAAATCGTGACCATCGTCTTTCAGGCGATCGGATTGTTCACGCTCGGTCTGGGCTTCATTATGGCGTCCAAAACATCCTCTTTCCTCATCGTCGTATTTAGTCTGGTCATCGGCGCGATCCTCGGCGAACTTCTCAAATTGGAATCCGGGATCGACAATCTGAGCGAGCGGCTGAGGAAAAAACTCGGCTCCCCGAATGACCGGTTTGCCGAGGGACTCGTCACCGCTTTTCTCCTGTTCTGTACCGGCTCGATGACGATTCTCGGCGCATTTGAAGAAGGACTCGGCGGAAAGCCAAACCTGCTCCTGGCAAAATCGCTGATGGACGGTTGCAGTTCCATCGCGCTCGCTTCGGCGCTGGGAACCGGCGTGCTTTTTTCGGTCATTCCGTTACTGATTTATCAGGGTGGGCTCACGCTATTCGCCAGCGCGCTCGGCTCGGTTTTCAGTCAGCCGATCATCAATGAGTTAACGGCGGTCGGCGGGATTTTGCTGATCGGACTCGGAATCAATATCTTGGAAATCAAGCGCCTGCGGATCGTCAACATGTTGCCAGCGCTGGTGATCGTGGTTTTTCTGGCTTATTTTTTCCTCTAAGATTCTACATATTCGTCGAACCAAACGAATTTTTCCGGAGCGAGTCGTTCGGGTCGGATCGGTTCCATCGCTTTCTGCTTTTCGGATAACGAGGCGTCGATGGTTTCGCTTTTCCTGCCGATGATGACCAAAGCGATCAGCGACATTTCATCGGGAAGCCGAAGAGCCATTTTTACCGCCTCATAATCGAACCCGGCGATCGGATGGGCGACCAATCCCATTTCCGTCGCTTTCAGCAAGAGAAACGCCGTCGCCATGCCGGTGTCGAACTGGAAATATTCACGTTCTTTGAGAACGCAGTCGAACTCTTTTTTGCTGAAGATCGCGGCAATCGCGGAAGCTTTTTTCGCCCAATCGTTACCGGGTGATAGCGTCGCGAAAAGCTCCTGAAGTTTCTTCGGATCGGTCACAAAAACAAACCGCCATGGCTGATTGTTGAAGCAGGACGGAGCCAGGCGTATGGCAGATGCCATTTCAAAAACCATCTCGCGGGTGATATTCACCGGCGCCAGCGATCTCAGCGACCGCCGCTTCTGAATAAGTTTGGAAAAGTTCATTTCAATCCTTTCCTCTATTTTTTTCCGTTAAAACATACTGAAACTTTGACATGAATACACAAGCCGTTTCCGCCGCGAAAATCAAATCATGGTTTTTCTGAGAAATTCCGATAACTTTGCCGTCAAGGATGAGTCGATGAAAATTTTTACCACGAAACAACGATTAAGTTCTCCAGGGGAAACGAAAATTCGGGAAATCCTGCTGGTCGGTTTGTCGATCGCTTTTTCCTTTGCACCGCTTCTCTCCTCCACTCCGGAAAAACAGGAAGCGCTGGTTCAAAATGCCTTGCAGGAAATGTACCGGATGAATTACGCCGCGGCAAACCGACTGTTTCGTCAGGCAGATCAAAACGAACCGTTTCATCCGTTAGCGCCGCTCGGAACGATCGCAACACAGTGGCTCGCGGAACAGGAATCGATGGGCTTTTCCGCCGGGAACCGGCAACTGCTGAAAAATATCGACACAGCAGAAAGCGCGTACAAATCGCAAATGCGTTTGCATCCGGAAAACACACAACTTTCCTTCTATTATGGCGCAACGCTGGGACTTCGTGCGCGGATTCTGCTGGCGGAAAAAGATTGGGTCGGCGTGCTGATCAGCGGCTACGGCGCGATTCGCCACGTCAAAAAAGCGGAAAAGGCAAATTCCGAACTCTGGGACATTCAACTGCCGTTCGGCATCTTCAATTATTACGTCGGCATCTCATCGTCTTACATGAAAATCGCATCGTGGATTTTCAACGAATCCGGTTCCAAAGAGGATGGACTGAGACAGATGACCATCGCTGCTGAAAAATCCCATTACGCCAAATACGAAGCACGCGGCATTCTGTCGTTTGTCTATCTCTACATGGAAGACAATCCGGCGGCGGGGTTGAAATACGCGCAAATCCTGTTAAACGAGTTCCCAGACAATCCGTACTATCACTTTCTCAGCGCGGAAGCCTACCTGAGTCTTCGTCAATTCGCGCCAGCGGAAAAGCACATCCGGGAAATCCGGAGGCTCCTGCCCGAACTCAAAAGTAAAACGAAAAGTGAGTACGAGTTGAAACTTCATTTGCTGAACGGTACGCTGGCATTCTATCGCAACGACCTGAAGACAGCCGAAAAGGAATTGAAAAACGTGATCGACAATTACCAACTGGAAATGGACACACATCTCGGTTTTGCGATGTTACGACTCGGGCAGGTGAACGATCTGCAGGGACGACGAAGCGTCGCAACCACTTTGTACCGAAAAGCCGCCGATCTGGACAATCGGACAACCGCCTGCAAAGAGGCAAAGATTTACCTTTCCCGTCCCTATTCCCGGTAAACACTTTTCCCATTCGTACCAACACCCAATCCCATCTAACCTAATCTACCCAATCAACCTAATCAACCTAATCAACCTAATCAACCCAATCGACCCAATCAACCCAATCAACCTAATCAACCTAATCAACCCAATCAACCCAATCAACCTTAATCAACCCAATCAACCTAATCAACCCAATCAACCCAATCTACCTAATCAACCTAATCAACCCAATCAACCCAATCAACCTAATCAACCCAATCAACCTAATCAACCTAATCAACCGATTCTACCTGACATTTCCCTTAAAAATCTCCCGCTCGTTCCGATCAAAGTCGGGAAAAAAGGCATCCTCGTTCGATAAAGTGTCCTGATTTTGCGTAAAAGCCGTCGTCAAACCGGCTAACTCGAACTCCTCCAGCGCTTTCAGATATTCCGCCTTGCGAATTCTTCTGCCGACGATCGAATGTCCGACGGCGTGAAAACACGGATGATATTGCGCCATGATGCTCACCGGAATCGCCGGATCGATGTCGGCGATCGTCCTGAAAACCTTTGCGCTTCCGGCTGTGCCGTCGGGCAAAACAAGATGCCGCACAAGCAAACCGCGAATGGCGACGCCGCGTTCGTCGAGTTCAAGCGCGCCGACTTGCCGGAACATTTCCCGGACGGCGCGAACATTTTCCGAAACGTAACCGGGCATTCCGGAAAATTCTTCCGCCCAGATGTCTTCACTGTATTTCACGTCGGGCAGATAAATATCGACGATTCCGTCGAGCATTTGGATAATTTCCGCGCGATCGAAACCATTCGTGTTATAGACAATCGGCAGGGAAAAGCCGTTTTCCATCGCGACCGCCAACGCTTCAACCAGGAAAACCAGATGCGGCGTCGGCGTCACCCAGTTGACGTTTTCGCAATCCATTTTCTGAAGTCTTAAAAATTCTCCGGCTAAATTTTCAACGGAAACCGGTTCGCCGCTTCCCTGCTGGCTGATCTGAAAATTCTGGCAAAAGATACATCGCGCATTGCAACCGGTGAGAAAAATCGTCCCGGAACCCGATTCGCCGGTGATCGGCGGCTCTTCTCCGAAATGCGCCATCGCACTCGAAATGACTGCTGTGTCACCCAATCCGCAAAAACCACTTTTCCCGTGAAAACGCTTCGCCCGGCAGAGACGCGGACAGATTTCGCACGGATCGGTCAGGTGTCTGAGTTCCTGCGCGACCGCTTTGACCTTTTCAATCGTTGCGGTTGGCATCCGGCTTCCAATCGGTTTTCCCGAGCGTTTGCATTTCGGACGATTCGATGATGCGCATGCCGGAATTCTCCTGTTTGGCGGTCGAGACGATGGCATGAGCAACCATTTCGGCGGTGATCGGTTTATATTTTTTCGGGAAGAAAAACGGAATTTGCCTGCCGAAGAATTGCGCGAACGATTCGCCCAACCGGTACTCGGCGCGTTTTCCAAGTAAAAGCGACGGACGGAAAATCGACAGCGCCGGAAAGCCGAGTTCGATCAACGCTTTCTCCAACTCGCCCTTAACGCGCAAGTAAAATGTGCCGGTATTCGGATCGGCGCCAATCAACGAAACCAGCAGAAATTGTTTCGCGCCGTTCGCTTTGGCAATTTGGGCGACGTCGAACGGAATTTGAAAATCGACGCGGCGAAATTGCTCTTTGGAACCGGCTTTCTTCATTGTTGTACCCAGCGCGCAGACAACAATTTCCGACCGAATCGAACCGGCGAAGGATTCCGGATGATCGAAATCGACGATCTGCTCGCGAAGACGCGGATTGGATTCGGCGTTTGTCAGCGGTCTTCTCGTTAAAACCGCAATTTCTCCGAACGTTTCGTCAGCAAGCAGGAGTTTCAGACAGTCACTACCGACGAGTCCGGTCGCTCCCAGCAGTAAAACTGATTTTTTATTCATTTTGATACCATCGATAAATCCAAAAAACGCGGCATAAGATAGCGATTATTTCCCAAAATCCGATGTTCGTAAAGTTGAATCGGTTAGAGCGACGCCGGATAGACGTCCGGGATTTCGCGCGTCAGGGTTTCTTCTTTGAAGATCCGGAAACCGACGCTCTGGTATAATTTCAATGCCGCCGGGCTGTCGAGCGTCCCGAAAGTTCGGGATCAGCCAGACGCGTCTTGCCTGAAGTTCCTTGCTTCGTAGGATTCCCGAACTCAACATCGCCTTTCCAAGCCCTTTCCCGGAAAACTGCGGCAGGACACCGAGATATGAAATCTGGACAGTCTGTTCCTTCTGGATTTCCAGTTCCGTGTATCCGGCAGGCGTTCCGTCGAGATAGGCGATCCAGGTTTCCAGTTCCGGACGTTTCAGGTAATCGAACCAGTTTTCCTTTGTCCATGGCAGGCGATCGATCCAGTTCCAGTTTTTACCGATTGTCGTATAGAAAAACCGGTTGATTTCCGGACAAGGAATCAGCGCGCGCCGAAAGTCGAATCCGGGAATGTCAACGGTCGGCGGTTGTGCGGAAATGTCGTTTATCTCAAGATAAAATACGGTTACGGTTCTTTGCATGGCTTCCTGAATCAGTCGTTAAAAGTGAAAACCTCGCCGGTTCAAAGCGATTCGAGCATCGAGCGCGTGATCAGTTCGCCGCTGTGAACGATGCGCGAATTACTGCAATTGACCCGCGTGCAAATGCCGACACAATCGCGGAAATCGCGCTCTTTCGTCAGAAAAAAGGCGACGAGGTTTCCGCCGCAACTGCATGGAGAAATGACCGGCATTTCCACGCCGCATTCGGGACACATGAGCGACAGTAGTTTCTGGTCGATCAGGTCGATGTCCAGCGTAAAGCGCGAGTGTTCGCCATAAAACGGGCTGAGTGCGATCAAACCGGTCGTGTCGTCCTGCCGGGTTTTGATGAGCAACCCCGGATAGCCGTTGAAGATGACGCGTTTGCTCATGAGATTGTGTCCGTTCGGGCAGAAGAGTCGATCGACGATGAGCACCTTCTTTTTACCGGCGATTTCGCTCTTCACGGGATTGGGGATAATCATCATTCCCTTGCTGTCGAATCTTTCCATATTTCCGCTCCTTGCTTATTCATTAATAAGGTAACGATTGCCGGTTTTCAAATCAATCGGAAAATCCGCCGATCCCACCAATCCGTTCAATATTTCATTTGAAATCCTGACGCGGCAATTGTAATATCAATTCGTGTTTTTCAAAACAAGAAATGTGAAGCGACTGCCGACCGGGATTTGTATCGGCGCGATGCTTTGAACAGGAGGGTTTCATGAAAGGGCTTTTTACTCCGGAATTGATCTGGTTTCTGATCGGTCTCGTCATGCTGTTGCTGGAATTTGCCTTACCGGGCATTTTCGTGATGTTTTTCGGATTGGGCGCATGGATTGTGGCATTGCTTTGCCTGATTTTCGACTTCTCACTCAACGTGCAACTGCTCTTTTTTATCCTGTTTTCCGTCGCGCTGATCTTCTTGCTGAGGAAAAAACTCTCGAAAATATTCATCGGTAAAACTTCATCGAAAAATGTTCAGGGCGATGTCGAAGACATCATCGGTCAAAGAGCGACCGTCGTCCAGGAAATTCGTCCCAATATACCCGGAAAAATCATATTTCACGGCGCCGAGTGGGAAGCCGACGCCGACGTTGAAATTCACGTCGGAACCGTCGTTGTCATCACCGGAAGAGAAAGCATCATCCTAAAAGTCAAACCAATTGAAGGAGAAAAATCATGACCGCTTTTACTATTATTCTGATTGGCATTATCTTTTTTGTTCTGGTTCTGTTTTTCAAGTCGATCGTCATCGTTCCGCAAAAATCCGCCTACATCATCGAACGACTCGGAAAATATCACACAACGATTGAAGCCGGTTTTCACGTCCTGTTCCCGTTCATCGATAAAATTTCGTACCGGCACACACTGAAAGAACAGGCAATCGACGTTCCTTCCCAAACCTGCATCACGAAGGACAACATCTCCGTCGAGGTGGACGGAATTCTTTACATGCAGAACGTCGATCCCAAGAAAGCTTCTTACGGAATCAATAATTATCAGTTTGCCGCGACACAACTGGCTCAAACAACCATGCGAAGCGTCATCGGCAAACTCGATCTGGACAAGACATTCGAGGAACGCGAAACCATCAACAGCGCCATCGTAGATGCCGTTGATCGGGCGTCGGAACCGTGGGGCGTCAAGGTCACGCGCTACGAGGTGAAAAACATCGTACCGCCGCAAAGTATCAAAGACGCCATGGAAAAACAGATGCGCGCCGAGCGTGAAAAGCGCGCCGTCATCGCCGAATCCGAAGGCGACAAACAGGCGAAGATCAACCGCGCGGAAGGCGACAAGCAGGAAGCCATCGCCCGTTCCGAAGGTGAAAAACAAAAACGCATCAACGAAGCGGAAGGACGCGCCTTCGAAATCCAGAAAGTCGCCGTCGCTACTGCCGGCGGAATCCGCGAAATCGCCCTGGCCATCAATGAAAAAGGCGGTCTGAACGCCGTCAACCTGCGCATCGCCGAGCAATATCTGGGCGAATTCGGCAAATTGGCCAAGACGAACAACACGATGATCATTCCGTCCGACCTTGCTAATATCGCCGGAATTATCAAAGCCGCCACTTCCGTCATTAAAGAAACGAATTTATAGACTTAGTTTTAAAAAGGAATCGTTGAGATGTATGAATTATTTCCGGAATCGATCTGCCAGACCAGCGAGTCGGTTTCCTTCGATGGAACACGGCTCTTCACCCGCTCTTACAAACCCGCTTTACCGACCAAGGCCGTCGTCCTTGTCGTGCATGGGCTCGCGGAACACTCCGGCAGGTACGAGCATGTTGCGGAATTTCTGACAAACGCCGGATTCGCGTTTGAATCGTTTGATCTGCGCGGGCATGGAAAATCCAGCGGCGCGCGCATCTATGTCAATTCGTTCGACGATTATCTGCGCGATCTGGATTTGATCATGCCGGAAGTGAAGCGCAACTATCCGGGTTTGCCGCTTTTTCTGCTCGGACACAGCATGGGCGGCACGATCTCAACGCTTTTCACCATCACACGAAAGCCGCCGATCGCCGGTCTCATTCTCAGCGCGGCGACGCTGAAGATCAGCGACTCGATTTCGCCGTTTTTAGTAAAAATGGCGCCTTTGGTCGGTAAATTTTTTCCAAAACTTCCGACAATTGTGCTGGATAAAAACGCCATCTCCCGCGATCCGGCGGTCGTTCAAAAATACGACGACGATCCGCTTAATTACCGCGGCGGCATTCCCGCGCGAACCGGCGCCGAACTGAATCTCGCCATCGGACGCATTCAACTACAGATGGAAACGCTCGACCTGCCGCTCCTCGTACTGCAAGGAACCGTCGATCGCCTTTCCGACATTCGCGGCAGTCAGATGCTTTTCGATCTGGCAAAGTCCGAAGACAAAACATTCAAACGATACGAAGGTTTTTATCACGAGATCATGAACGATCCGGAGAAATTGCGCGTGTTGACCGACATCCGCGACTGGCTCGATAGGCATTCCGGAGTTGCCTGATGATTCAAAAGATCGAAATTCAGCCGCCGTTCATCAAACTCGATTCACTGCTGAAACTCGCTTCCGTTTCCTCAACGGGCGGACAGTTGAAGCAGTTCATTTCGCAGGGAGGCGTACTGGTGAACGGCGGCGTTGTCATTCAACGCGGAAAGAAAATTTTCCCCGGCGACGTCGTTCGGGTTCTGGTAAAACCGCCCATCGAACTTCAGGTCGTTTTACCGTCTCAAGCGGAGAACAAATAGCGTTTTCCCGCTTAGAAAGGCGCCGAACATGTACATTTTATCCATCGATCAGGGAACGACCGGAACCAAGGCGTCGCTGATTGACCAGAATTGCCGGATCGTCGAAAAATCCTACCGCGAATTCCGGCAATTTTATCCGAAACCCGGCTGGGTCGAGCACGATCCGCTCGAAATCTGGCAAACTGTCGTTGAAACCATCGGCGACGTTTCCGCCCGGCATCGTGGCGAGATTCTCGCGCTCGGCATCACCAATCAGCGCGAAACGACCGTCATCTGGAACCGGAAAACCGGTCTGCCTGTCTATAACGCTATCGTTTGGCAATGCCGCCGGACGACGGACATTTGCCAGAGCCTGAAACCGTTCGAACCGTTTTTCCGCGAAAAGACCGGCTTGCCGATCGACGCCTACTTCAGCGGCACGAAGATCAAATGGATTCTCGAAAACGTGCCCGACGATCCGAAGGATTTGCTATTCGGAACGATCGATACGTGGCTGATCTGGAAACTGACAAACGGCAAAGTCCACGCGACCGATTTTACGAATGCTTCGCGAACGCTCATCTACAACATCCGCAAAAAATGCTGGGACGATGAACTCTGCCGATTGTTATCCATTCCGATGAACATCCTGCCGACCGTGAAAAATGCGATCGATGATTTCGGCGTCGTCGAGACGATTCCTGCCATTGACGGCGTTCCGATTTCCGGTGTCGCGGGCGACCAGCAGGCCGCGCTTTTCGGACAAATCTGCGTAAGGAACGGCGAAGTGAAAAACACATACGGAACCGGCTGTTTTATCATGATGAACACCGGCGAGAAGTATGTCGCATCTCATAAAGGATTGCTGACCACGTTAGCGATCGGCGATTCCGGAGAACCGTGCTACGCGCTGGAAGGCTCGATCTTCATCGGCGGCGCCGCGATCCAGTGGTTGCGTGACGAATTAAAACTGATCGAGAAAGCGTCCGACAGCGAAGCCGCGGCTTATAATGTCCCTGACAACGGCGGCGTCTATCTCGTTCCCGCGTTCGTCGGACTCGGCGCGCCGCACTGGGACATGTCTGCGAGAGGCGTTTTGGTTGGGCTGACGCGCGGCACGAACCGCAACCACATCATTCGCGCGGCGCTGGAATCCATGGCGTACCAAACCTACGACGTGCTGAAAACCATGGAAGAGGAAACGGGAATATCGATCGCCAAACTATTCGTGGACGGCGGCGCGGTGGCGAACAATTTCCTGATGCAATTTCAAGCAGACATCATCGGCTGTCCGGTTTATCGTCCCTCAAATATCGAATCCACGTCGCTCGGCGCGGCATTCCTCGCCGGACTCAAATCCGGTTTCTGGGCAGGTTTCGCCGATCTGATCTCAGCGAAGCAATGCGATCGGACTTTTTCTCCCAAAATGCGCGATTCGAAACGCGACCGGCTGATCGACGGCTGGCAAAAAGCGGTCAGGCAGGCGAAGACGAGGTAAAAAAGTAAGAGAACACAGAAGGCACTGAACAGATCGCTGATAAACGCAGATAAAAAAGATATTTCTGTGTAAATCTATCTCATCAGTGTTATTGGTTTTTACTGGTTCGGCCGGCGGAGAACACAGAACAGATCGCTGATAAACGCAGA
>JBAZPZ010000060.1:0-12221 GCA_041645495.1 Fidelibacterota bacterium
GTTTCAATCCTTAATCTGTTGGAATGCACACTTCGACGGCAGATTCTTTCTTGATTGGTATTTCCTATGAGATTACAGGAACAAATTTTGGGAAATATTCAACAGAAATAGGTTGGCTGAGCGCCTTTCACGAGAATAAATAAATTCTCTTTTGCAGTGAAAGACCTCGCCTTTCGGGGTTGAAAGCTCCCGTTATGATTCAATTTTCAAAGAACTGTTAACATCCAAAAGTGCGATGTTGCGAGAAGCGTTAAAATCCGCATTTTCTTCATGTCCGCATTGAGTGCATTTAAACTCACTCTGGCTTTTTCTGTTCTTTTCATCGATGTGACCGCACTTGGAACATCTCTGACTCGTATATGCAGGATTTATTTTGTGTACTTCTATGCCGCACTCTTTCGCTTTATATTCTGTTTTCGAGATGATGTCCGAAATGTTCCAATCTCTCAGATACATGTCTTTTTGCTTTTCTTCAGAAAGACTACCGAGGTCTTCAAAATGAATCACCCCGGCATTATTCTGAATAGCAAAGTTGATGATAGCGCGCGAGAGTTTGTGGTTGTAGGTATTCATAAATAATTTGATCCGGTCTTCCAATTTTATAATTGGTTTCAATTTCCCTGATTTTCCGTGACCGGTTCTTAGTTCATAGCCTTTTTCATTTTGTTTTTGAATTTGCCATCTTTTCGTTTTGATTCTGGTTCGGAATCCGTCAATCTCCAGCCGATTGCCAAACGATCAACTCTTATGGACATCATTATTCAGCGCGCACATGACGGGAATCGTCACGCCAAGATCCACGCCGACAACCGTCGCTTTATCTAATGTTAAATCAGGTTCCTTGTTGAAACTAAAACAGAGGTTGATGTACCATTTTTTGTGTCGTTTGTCGTACTGTAGGCTGGAATCTTTCATCTCGTATTCATGAGACAATATCTTATCCAAAATGGATTTCTGATCGTTGCGTTCAACCATCAGAATGAACGGATATTCTTTACAAAAGTAGGGAATCCACATCCGATAGTCATCGGATTCCTTTTTAATCGAGATCATGGTTTTTTGAAAGGGGATGGGGGTCGGCAGTTTAAAACTACTCCACGTTCGCGATCCGCTCAGCACACCGCCCTTTTTGGTGTCGTTTATAAACCGTTTAAACGCCTTTTGAGAAATACTCGCTTTGATAGAAGAATAAATATCGATTTCTTTGATAGAACGATAACCGGTGTTTCGGAATTTCTTCTTTTCTTCGGGTGAGTAGTTTTCGCCTTGCTTCTCCCGATTTATGAATTGAAAAATAAATTCATTATAGGCGGTATTGAAGGCTTTCCATGACAAGTAAACACACTTATTCAATTTTTCATACACTTCTTCGGTTTTTTCGCTATCGGAAGTATGAAAGTAAAAACGGATTTTGGTTTGTTTTGTCAGTTCCATCTTTTTATACCTATTAAAAGCATTACTATACTACTCATTTTATGAAAATTTGTCAAGGATATTCTTTGAAAACTGGTTTCAACGGAATGCGTCAATCCTTGCTTTGCTTCTGACACGTTCGTTAACGCCAAATACTTCTCATTCCATCCGAAATTTTTTCTACCGGCAAATATTTGGTTTATCTGGCAGAGCGGTATAAATTTAGCGGTTGTTTTTTGAGTTTACGTGAAGAGTTATTACGACGGAAACTGACGATAAAGGAATCGAATGAGAACGACACCGCGATTCCCATTATTACCTGACACATCCATGACCGGCGCAATCAGACTGGCGATTTTCGACTTTTCACTTTATTTGAAACGCCCGAAAAATCGTTATCTTCATGACCGAAAGAGGAGACCATTTGATGGATATAAAACTTGACAATCTGATCAATAAGATCAAAAAGGAAGGCATCGACGAAGCGAAGAAATCGGCGGATACGATATTATCCGACGCTCAGAAATCCGCCGCCGCGCTCATCGCCGCCGCCAAACTGAAAGCCGAACAGATCGTTCGCGACGCCGAAGCCGAGGCTGAAAAGACCAAAGCCAACACGACCGCCGCGCTGAAACAAGCCGCCCGCGACACGATTTTGGTAACGAAAGAAAACCTGACCAAACTGTTCGACCGCGTTTTCAGAAAGACGATTTCAGACGCGATGACGCCGGAATTTCTCGCCGGACTCATCCGCGAAGTCGTCAAACAGACATCCGGCGAACCGAAACCGGAATTCGTCGTTTCACCGAAAGACATCGACCGGCTGACCAATCTGCTGGCGCAAACAACGACGGAAAGTCTGAAAGAGCCGGTCGTCCTCAAAGTCGATAAAGGCATTTCGGGCGGCTTTCGCATCGGCAAAAAAGGCTCCGACGTTTATTACGACTTCAGCGACGAAAGCATCGCGAATTTTCTGATGGAATTTCTCAATCCTTCCGTGCGCGAGATTTTAAAATAGCGGTAATGGAAAAGCACTATTATCTCGTCTCGCAATTGCCCTACCTTTTCTTCGACCGACCGGCGTTGATCGACAGCGCGCGGTTTCTTGCAGAGGCGGAAAAGTGGCTCGCGCCGCCGGAATTGGCGCTATTGAAAAAGATCGATGTTTCTTCGACGACAGTCCATCCCGGCGATCTGTCGGTCGTCCGTGCTTTCAAGACATTTGAAGAAAATCTCCGGCGCGAACTCGGCAACTGGCGGAAAGCGCAAAAAACGCATCAGGATTACAAACTGACGCTCTTCCCGCTTTCGCTGATCAAAGACAGCAATCCGCTGACGGCGGAAAAGAATCTCATTCTTTTGCAGTGGCAAGCGATTGACGAGATGGAAAAAGACCATCATTTCGACACGCAAATTCTCGTTTTATATTATCTCAAACTCCAATTGCTCGAACGGTTGGCGATTTTCAACAAAGAGCAGGGCTTGAAAAAGTTCAAACAATACACCGAAATGGAAATATGAACAAAAATACTGGAAAAATTATCGGCGTCAACGGCAACATGATCACGGTTGCGTTCGACGGCAATATCATTCAAAACGAAGTCGGCTATGCGATCACCGGCGACGAGCGGCTGAAGTCCGAGGTCATCAAAATCCGCGGCAACAACGCTTTCATGCAGGTGTTCGAAAGCACGAAAGGACTGAAGGTCGGCGATGCGGTGGAATTCACCGGCGAAATGCTTTCCGTTCAGCTCGGCCCCGGCATTTTGGGCATGGTTTACGACGGACTGCAAAATCCGCTTCACGAACTTGCCGCGCAGTTCGGCTATTTTCTAAAACGCGGCGCCATTCTCGGCGCGTTAGATGCGACGAAGAAATGGAACTTCACGCCCACAGCCAAGATCGGCAACATTGTCCGCGCCGGTTCCGAACTCGGCTATGTTCCCGAAGGCATTTTCAAACACAGGATTTTCGTGCCGTTCGGATTTCGCGGCGATTACACAGTCAAATCTATTTTGCCGAAAGGCGATTACACGGTCGAAGAGACCATCGCAATTGTCGTCGATGAAAAAGGCGGCGAATATCCGCTGAAAATGCACTTCGATTGGCCGGTCAAGTTCCCGATCACGAATTACCGCGAAAAATATGTGCCGAAAGAACCGTTAGTCACGCAAACGCGCATCATCGACACGTTTTTCCCGGTCGCGAAAGGCGGAACTTACTGCATTCCCGGACCGTTCGGCGCGGGCAAGACGGTTCTTCAGCAAGTAACGAGCCGCTTTGCGGAAGCTGACATCGTCATCATCGCGGCTTGCGGCGAACGCGCGGGCGAAGTCGTCGAAACCTTGCGGGAATTCCCGGAGATCACCGATCCGCGCACGGGCAAATCGTTGATGGAGCGCACGATCATCATCTGCAACACAAGTTCCATGCCGGTTGCGGCGCGCGAAGCCTCGGTTTACACGGCGGCGACGCTGGGCGAATATTACCGACAGATGGGCTTGAACGTGCTTCTACTCGCCGATTCGACGTCACGCTGGGCGCAGGCAATGCGCGAACTCTCCGGCCGTCTCGAAGAGATTCCGGGCGAAGAGGCATTTCCGGCGTACCTCGAATCGCGAATCGCGCAGTTTTACGAACGCGCCGGACTCATCGAACTTTATGACGGCGGAATGGGCAGTCTCACGATCGGCGGAACGGTCAGCCCGGCAGGCGGAAATTTTGATGAGCCGGTGACGCAATCGACGCTGAAAGTCGTCGGCGCGTTTCACGGACTTTCGCGCGACCGCTCGAACGCCAGACGTTTCCCGGCGATTCATCCGCTGGACAGCTGGTCGAAATATCCCAGTTTGATATCGAAGAAACTGATCGACGACGCGCGGCAGACGCTTTTCAAAGGAAACGAAGTTCACCAGATGATGCTCGTTGTCGGAGAAGAAGGCACGTCGATCGATGATTTCATCGTGTATCTGAAATCCGAATTTCTCGACTGCGTTTATCTCCAGCAAAATTCATTCGACTCTGTTGACGGCGCGACGTCGCCCGAACGGCAGAAGAAAGTTTTCGGCAAGGTTCACGACGTACTGATGAAGCATTTTGCGTTAAAGGATAAAACCGAGGCGCGCAACTTCTTCAACACGCTGAGGCAGAAATTCATCGACTGGAACTACATCGACATGAAAGATGACGAGTTCGGCCAACAGGAACAGATAATAACCAAATTGATTGAGGAAAACTCAGGCGATGCAAAAGGTTTATAATAAAATTCTCAGTGTGACCGGCAACGTTATCACGGTCAAGGCAAGCGACGTCGCGTACGAAGAGTTGGCCGAGATCACGACCAGCCGTGGCAAATCGCTCGCGCAGGTCATCAAACTCGACGACGACATCGTTTCGCTTCAGGTATTCGCCGGCAGTCAGGGCATTTCCACGAACGACGAAGTGCGCTTTCTCGGCAATCCGATGCGCGTGACATTTTCGGACAACATGCTCGGCAGAATCTTCAACGGAAGCGGCGTCCCGCGCGATAAAGGACCGCAGTTGACCGAAAACCTGATTCAGGTCGCCGGTCCGTCGGTCAACCCGGCGAAACGCATCATCCCACGAAATATGATCCGCACGAACATTCCGATGATCGACGTGTTCAACTCGCTCGTCGTGTCGCAGAAATTGCCGATCTTTTCGGTCTCCGGCGAACCGTACAACGAACTGCTGGCGCGCATCGCGCTTCAGGCGGAAGTCGATATGATCATTCTCGGCGGCATCGGACTGAAATACGATCAATACATGTATTTTAAAAATACGCTGGAAGAGGGCGGCGCGCTCAGCCGCTCCATTTTCTTCGTTCACACGGCATCCGATCCGATCGTCGAAGGACTGATGGTTCCCGATCTTTGCCTCGCCGTAGCAGAAAAATTCGCGCTCAAAGGCAAGAACGTTCTCGTTCTGCTGACGGATATGACGAACTTCGCCGATTCGCTGAAGGAAATCGCCATCACCATGGAACAGGTTCCGTCGAACCGCGGTTATCCCGGCGATCTTTACAGCCAGCTCGCCGCGCGTTATGAAAAAGCGGTCGATTTCGACGACGCAGGTTCGGTCACGATTCTCGCCGTCACGACGATGCCGGGCGACGACGTTACGCATCCCGTTCCGGACAACACCGGCTACATCACCGAAGGGCAATTTTACCTGCGCAACGGACGCATCGAGCCGTTCGGTTCGCTCAGCCGTTTAAAACAGCAGGTGAATAAAAATACGCGCGACGATCACCGCGCTATCATGGACGGTATGATCCAATTGTACGCGCAGTTCAAGGAAACCGAAGAAAAGCGCGCGATGGGTTTCCGCATGAACGAATGGGACAACAAACTCCTGAAATACGGACAGCAGTTCGAATCTCAGATGATGGATTTGTCCGTCAATATTTCGCTCGAAAACGCGCTCGATCTCGGCTGGAAAATCCTCTCTGACTGCTTCAAACCGGAAGAAACCGGCATGAAGTCCGAACTCACCAAGAAATTTTGGCCGAAGGAAATTGACTGATGCCCAAGATTCGTCTGACAAAGAACGAATTGAAAACCCAGAAAGAGGCGCTGAAGCGCTTCACGCGCTATTTGCCGACGCTGGAACTCAAGAAAACGCAGTTGATTCAGGAAATCAAAAGCATCACCCGCACCATCGACGCGGTCGAGGCTGAAATCGCCACTCTGGAAAAAAACACCACGGAATGGGCGGACGTTTTTGCGGAATCCGTCGATCTGACGAGCTGGCTCCGCATTCAGGAAATCAAAACGGGCGTCGGCAACATCGCCGGCATCGACATCCGGCTGTTTCAGGACGTCGTTTTTGAAGAATTGCCGTACGATTTCTTCACGACGCCGTTATGGATCGATTCGGCGATGGCAGTCGTCAAAGAACAAATCGCGCGGAAAATCCGGATCAAAATTCTCGAAGAACAGATTGAAACACTGAAGAATGAACTCCGCATCACCGTTCAGCGCATCAACTTATTTGAAAAAGTCAAAATTCCCGAAGCCAGAGAAAATATTCGCGTGATTCAGATATTCCTCGGCGACGCGCAGACGGCGGAAGTCGTCCGCGGCAAGATCGCCAAATCGAAAATCCAGAAGAAAAGGGAGGCGTCGGCCGCATGATCGTTCCGATGAAAAAAGCGACGCTTTTGGTCAGCGCACGCGAACAGGATAACGCCCTGAAACGGCTTCGTCGCCTCGGCGTCGTTCACATTCACCAGCCGAACGTTCCGGTTTCCGACGATATTTCGCACATCGAAAGCCAGATCGCCGCGGTCGAACGGTGCCTGACCATTTTCGGCAAGGAACCGAACGCCAAACCGGAAAAAGAGTTCGATCTTCGCGCCGCGGAATCGACCGTTCAACAAACGCTTGCTTTGCTGGATCAACGCACAAAACTCGCCGCAGAATTCGACGTCGAGAAAGAAAAGCGCGGTTGGTTTCAAAATTGGGGAAACATCTCGAAATCGGATCTGGAATTGCTGAAGCAGAAAGGCATTTTCGTCCGGCTGTACACAGCCGATAAGAGTTTTGCAAAAAAACTTCCGCCGGAAAAAAACATCTATGTCGTCGGTCAGGACAAAACGCGGGCTTATCTCGCGCTCATCAGCGGCGACGAATCCGAAAAATTAGATTTGAAGGAAGATTTTCCGCCCGCCGAAGATTTGAGGAGCGTGGAAGACCGATTCTATTCGATTGAAAGGGAACTTCTCCGCATCAACGACGAGATCAACGAGTTATCGAAATCCCGCCAACTGACGGTGAATTATCATTTTTATCTTCAGAAACGACTGGAATTCGCCAAAGTCCGCACCGGTATGGGAAACATCGAATCGGTTTGCTATCTCGAAGGTTTCTGCCCGACAGACACGGTTTCGGCGTTGAAAGATGTCGCGGACGCCGAAGGCTGGGGTTACATTTTCGACGATCCGGACGATCCGGCGATCGTGCCGACGCTCATTCGTCGTCCGAAATGGCTGAACATGGTCGAGCCGGTTTTCAAGTTCATGGGAACGATTCCGGGCTACGCCGAGTTAGACATCGGTTTCTGGTTTCTGGGTTTTTTCAGCCTGTTCTTTGCCATTCTGATCGGCGACGCCGGATACGGAACGGTCTTTTTGATCGCCGGGATTCTATTGCGTCGCAAATACAAAAACGCCCCGAAAGAACCGTTTCTTTTGCTTTATGTTTTGAGCGGCGCGCTGATTTTCTGGGGCGCGATCACCGGCACATGGTTCGGATTCGAACAGATCGCGCGTCTGCCATTCTTCAAAAGTCTGATCATCGAAAAGGTCAGCGCCTGGAGTAATAATCCCGACGCAGTGACGAATTTCCTGATGTATTTCACTTTTCTGATCGGCGCGGTGCATCTGTCACTCGGTCATTTCCTACACGGACTAAAGAAACTGCCGTCGCTTCAGTTTCTGGCGCAGATCGGCTGGATGTTTATCGTTTGGGGAATGTTTTTTCTGGCGGGAACACTAGTATTGAACAAGGCGTTACCGTCGGTAGCGTTGTGGGGAATCGGCGTGGGAACCGCTCTTGTCGGCTGTTTCGACAATTATGAAAAAGGACATTTCTGGCGCGGATTCGGAGCGACGATCGGGAACCTGCCGCTCAGCGTCATCGGTTCGTTCGGCGATGTAGTATCCTATGTACGTCTGTTTGCCGTCGGTCTCGCCGGTTCTGTCGTAGAATCGAGTTTCAATTCGATGGCGACTTCCGGTGTCGATAATTTTTTCAACGCGATCATCGCGATTATCGTCCTGATTTTCGGACATAGTTTGAATATGGCGCTGGGTGCGATGTCAGTTATCGTTCACGGCATCCGGCTCAACATGCTGGAGTTTTCCAGCCATCTGGGAATGACGTGGACGGGCAAAGCCTACCAGCCCTTCTCGGAAGGAACCTTTCGGAAAAAGGAATAAACAATTTGGGTAATCATAGTTAAGGAGAAAAGATATGCAAGGTTTAGGTGACTTGAATCTATCATTGATATTAGCCGCGATCGGTTCGGCATGGGGCGCTGGCGTAGCGGGAATGTCGGCCATCGGCGCGTGGAAAAAGGCGTATTCTCTGAACAAAGCGGCGCCGTTCATCCTCGTCGCGTTCGTCGGCGCGCCGCTGTCTCAGACGATTTACGGAATGATTTTAAGAAACGCGATCAAAGCCGCCGCGATTCCCGATCCGATGACAAATCTCCTGATCGGCGCATTCGCTGGATTCGCCATAGGATTTTCTGCGCTCTGGCAGGGAAAAAATTCCGCAAAAGCCTGCGACGCCCTGACGGAAACCGGACAGGGATTCAGCAATTACATCATGGTGATCGGTATCATCGAGACCGTCGCGCTATTCATCATGGTGTTCTGTCTAACGGCTCTTCCGAAAGCCGCATAGTCTTTCGGGCTACTCAGACCCGTTTCTATCTTTTGAAAAGCTGTCCCGTCAGGCGCGGGACGGCTTTTACTTTTAATTCCGTGAATAAGTCGGAGATGTTTTTTATATTTGAACCGGCTGATTTAAATGGAGAAATGACATGACGAATCTGACATTTTTAGGCGCAACGGGAACCGTTACCGGCTCGAGATATTTGCTCGAATCGGACGGAAAACGTTTTTTAATCGACTGCGGACTCTTTCAAGGGTTGAAAGAACTTCGTCAAAGGAACTGGGAGACGTTTCCGGTTCCGCCGGAAAGTATCGACGCCGTCCTACTGACACACGCGCATATCGATCACAGCGGATATTTGCCGCGTTTGGTTCAAAACGGATTCGCCGGGAAAATCTTCGCCTCTACGGCGACAACCGATTTATGCGGAATAATGTTGCCAGACTCCGCGCACCTGCAGGAAGAAGACGCCAGATATGCCAACGCCAAACATTTTACCAAGCACAGTCCCGCTATGCCGCTTTACAGCATCGAGGACGCGAAGAATGCGCTCAGTTTGTTCTCGCCGGTTCCTTACGGAAAGATCGTCGAACTGACGCCGAACATCGAATTGACGTTCCGGGACGCCGGGCATATTCTCGGCTCGGCGTTCATTGACCTTCGGATCAAACGCGATGGAATGCGGTTCCGGCTTCTGTTTTCCGGCGATCTGGGACGTCCGTCACGCCCGATTCTCCGCGATCCGCATACGGTTTTCGGAACAGATTATTTGGTCGTCGAATCGACTTACGGAAATCATCTGCATGGAACGGAAAACACGAATAAGGAACTCGCACGCGTTATTCTGGAAAGTACCGATCGGGGAGGCGTGCTGTTGATTCCGGCCTTCGCCGTTGGTAGAACGCAGGAACTTCTCTACTCGATTCGCGAATTGGAAGAACAAAACGCAATTCCGAAATTGCCGATTTACGTGGATAGTCCGATGGCAATCGACGCGATGAAAATTTTCGAGAAGAATAAAAACGATCATGATCTCGAATCCAGGGCAAAAGAGATCTCCGGAGTCGATATCCTGAAAACCGATAAACTGCAATTTAGTCAAACCAAGGAAGCCTCGCAGGCGCTGAATGATATTAAAAAACACGCAATCATCATCTCGGCGAGCGGCATGGTGACGGGTGGACGAATTCTTCATCACATGTTCCATCGTCTTCCGGACCCGAAAAATACGGTCCTATTCATTGGGTATCAGGCGGAAGGCACTCGCGGCAGAACCATTCTCGAAGGATCGGACAGCGTGAAAATTCATGGGCAATATGTCCCGATCAACGCCAGAATCGAACACATCAGCGGCTTTTCCGCTCACGCCGATTATAACGAGACGCTTGCCTGGTTGTCAAGTTTCAATCAGCCGCCGAAACAGGTTTTCATCGTTCACGGCGAGCCGGAAGAATCGCGCGGTCTCGCGGAAAAGATCACGTTTCAATTCGGCTGGAATGTCGTCATTCCGGAATACGGAAATAGATTTGAACTGACTTAAGGAAAAAATATGGACTTATTCGGAAACGAAGAAGAGGGCGCTCTCCAACCACCGCTGGCCGAACGTATGCGTCCGACAAAAATCGCGGATTTTGTCGGCCAGCCGGAGCTGATCGGCAAAGACAAAATTGTCAACAAAGCGATTGCGTCGGGAAAAATATTTTCGATGATTCTCTGGGGACCACCCGGATCTGGAAAAACGACACTGGCACGGCTGATTTCCAAAGAAGTCAAAGCACAGTTCCATCAGATCAGCGCCGTTTCTGCCGGCGTCAAAGAAGTTCGGAGCGTCATCGATCGTTCGCGAATGAATTCCCGAAACGGCGTCGCCACGCTTCTATTCATCGACGAAATTCACCGCTTCAACAAAGCCCAGCAGGACGCGCTCCTTCACGCCGTGGAAGACGGCTCGGTCACGTTGATCGGCGCCACGACGGAAAATCCGTCATTTGAGGTCATTTCGCCGCTGTTATCACGATGCCGCATCCTGAAACTCGATCCGCTCAGCGAATCCGAACTGGAGAAAATTCTCCAGTCTGCAATTTCGCAGGACAAAATTTTAAAAAACTACTCCGTTAGCCTCGACGACGCCGCACGGTCTTTTCTTTTGACCAGCGTGAATGGCGATGCGCGAAAAATGCTGAACGCCATCGAAATTGCACTGAGCCTTTCCACGCCCAAACCGGGAAGCCCGCTTGTCATCGATCTTCCGCTCATGAAAACCGCTCTTCAACAGCGGAATCTGCTGTACGATAAGACGGGCGATTATCATTACGATACGATCTCGGCGTTCATCAAGAGTCTTCGGGGAAGCGACCCGGACGCGGCGGTTTACTGGCTCGCCGTGATGCTCGAAGGCGGCGAAGATCCGCTCTTCATCGCGCGCCGTATGCTTATCTTCGCCAGCGAGGACGTTGGAAACGCCGACCCGACCGCCATGACGCTCGCCGTTTCCGGGTTTCAGGCGGTTCATTCCATCGGAATGCCGGAAGCCTCCATCGTTTTAACACAAATGGCGACCTATCTCGCGTCCGCTCCGAAAAGCAATGCATCGTACATGACGTTGATGCACGCCAGCGCAATCGTGAAATCGGGCGAAATGCCGGACGTGCCGCTTCATCTGCGGAACGCGCCAACCGGATTGATGAAGGCGCTGAATTACGGAAAAGATTACCAGTATCCGCATCAACGTCCGGAACATTTCGTGAAGGAAAATTATTTTCCGAAATCGCTCAAACCGCAGGCGTTTTATCATCCGACAAATATCGGACACGAAAAAACGATCCGGGAACGGCTCGAAAAACTCTGGCAGGAACGATACGAATCCGACAAAAAGGAACCTCCGCACTGAACCCGGACATTTCCCGAAAATCACAAGAAACTCCGACGCCGAATGCCTTCGTTTCTCCCGATTCTTGTCTTGGTAAAACCGCTCTAAAACAATAAATTTGACGCGGTTGAAAGTGGTTGATTTATGAATTCTATTGAATCTTTTATACTCGGTGTTTTTCAGGGCATTGCCGAATTTCTTCCGGTCAGCAGTTCCGGACATTTGGTCATTCTGGAGCGGCTCTTCAATTTAAATTCCGACAACATCGCTTTTGAGGTCAGCGTGCATTTCGGCACGTTGCTGAGCGTCGTTGCCATTTATTATTCAGATTTGTGGAAGATGATCGTGAGCTTTTTCAGCGGACTTTTCAGTAAAAAATTCCGCTCGAATTTCCAAAACGATGAGTATTTCCGGCTTGCCGTTTTCGTTGTGATCGCTACGATTCCCGCCGGACTGGTCGGTGTTTTATTCAGCGATTTTATCGAGGATATTTTTCACTCGGTTCGGTTGGTTGGCGT